>NZ_CP022187.1:3657664-3962470 GCF_003111645.1 Parazoarcus communis | reverse complement strand
CCGACGGCGTGGTGGTGTTCGACGCCCTCGGAACGCCGGTGCTGGGTGAAAGACTGATCGCCGAAATCCGCAAGCTCACCGACAAGCCGATCCGGCGCGTGGTCATCAGCCACTATCATGCCGACCATTACTACGGCCTGCAGGCATTCAAGGCCGTCGGCGCCGAGGTCTGGTCCCATCGCCGCGGCCTTGAAGCACTCAATTCGGATGGCGCCCAGGCACGCCTCGCCCAGCGTCGCGCCGACCTCTTTCCCTTCGTCGATGACAATACCCGCCTGATTCCCGCAGATCTCTGGCTCGACGGGGACACTGCATTCGAGATGGGCGGCCTCCACTTCCGCATCACATACGTCGGCCCGGCGCACGCCCCCGACGACGTGGTCATGGAGGTGGTCGAAGACAGGATCATGTTCGCAGGCGACATGCTGTTCCGCGGACGCGTACCTTTCGTCGGTGACGCGGACACCGCGCAGTGGTTGCGCGCACTCGATCTCCTGATCGCTGCGCGGCCTGATGCGCTGGTTCCGGGCCACGGCCCCGCTTCCACCAATCCGCAGGCCGACCTGGCGCTCACGCGCGACTACCTGCTCTACCTGCGTGAATCCATGGGCAAGGCAGTGGCGGATCTCAAATCCTTCGACGAGGCCTACGAAAACACCGACTGGCACCAGTGGGAGAAGCTGCCAGCCTTCCGCGAGGCCAACCGCGCCAACGCCTACAACGTATTCCTGCAGATGGAGAAGGGCTCGCTGCGCTGAAGCGTCACATGCGCGCACCTCGATTTTCCGCACATCCGCGCCCGTCGAGGGCATTTTTTCACTCGTAAACTTGACTCAAAGCGAACTCGCCCCTAGAATTGTTGGCTGTTCCGGGGGTCGTTAGCTCAGCTGGTAGAGCAGCGGACTTTTAATCCGTTGGTCGCGTGTTCGATCCACGCACGGCCTACCAAGTGAACCAAGGGGATAGCCGGACTGAGGTCTGGCTATTTTCTTTTCAATCCGTTGTTCGCTCCGAATGTCGGTCCATTTCTGGATCCGGCACCATCCGCACGACACATCATTCGCGGGGGACCGAAGCCTACTCGGACCCGGCGCCTGTGCTGCTCATCGAGCAACCGGGCACTGCATCGCGATCATGCACATCACGGTCGCCTTTCGTGCGGCGCGCACACCGAAACACCCAGCGCGCCGACCACTTCGGCCGCCAGGTGCGCCCGGGGTGCCAATGCAACACAAGACATTCGGCCCGCCAATCATCGTGCCGACTTTTGACAGTATGCCGCCTGCGGGACGACCTGCAGCGGCCAAGCACTGAACTGTAAGCTTGCCAAGGCGGTGGCGAGCGTGGCCAGCATCACCCGCAGCGCGGAGTGAGGTTAGCCGCACCCACTAGGAGCCTGAATATGGCCAAAGAAGAACTGATTGAAATGCACGGCACGGTTGACGAAGTCCTCCCTGACGCCCGCTACCGCGTCACGCTGGACAATGGTCACAAGCTCATCGCCTACTCGGGCGGCAAGCTGCGCAAGCACCACATCCGCATTATTGCCGGTGACAAGGTTTCGCTCGAAATGTCGCCCTACGACCTGAGCAAGGGTCGCATCACCTTCCGCCACATGCCCGGCCGTCAGCCGATGGCACCGGCAACGCGCTAAGCCGCATGCCCTGCCGGCAACGGCAGGGCCTCAACGCACGCCCCCCCTGCGTGCGCACTCCATGCACATCTGGGTTGATGCAGACGCCTGTCCCGGCGTCGTCAAGGACATTCTGTTCCGCGCTGCCGAACGCACCGGGCAGACCCTGACGCTGGTTGCCAACCAGTACTTGCGCACACCACCTTCGGCTCACATCGCCATGGTGCAGGTGCCGTCCGGCTTCGATGAAGCCGACAAGTACATTGCGACCCACGTCCAGCCTGCCGACCTCGTCATCACCGCGGACATTCCGCTCGCCGCAGAAATCGTTGCCAAGGGCGCACGCGCGCTCAGTCCGCGCGGCGAGCTCTACGGCAAGGACAACATCCGCGAGCTGCTTGACCTGCGCAACTTCATGGACACCCTGCGCAGCACCGGCGTCGACACCGGCGGCCCCGCCGCCTTCGGCCCGTCCGACCGCCAGGCTTTTGCCAACCGGCTCGACCGCATCCTCCGCGCCACGCCAGGCAAGCCGGCGAAGCCACCGGCCTGAGCGCCGATGCGCCTGCTGCGCTGGCCCCACACACCGGTCCCGCGCCGAACTCCGCGCTCATCCGACCACCCGTGCGGCTGTTCGGCAATGATGTGGATGTAACCTTGTCCTGATACAGTTCGGCATTCCCCCGGCATGAGACAGAGACCCGGATGCCACCGGATACCGACAGCAACGCGCCCGCCGCGGCAGACCTGAAACCTCTGAGTATCTGGCCGCAGTTCCTCGCGCTCTTTCTGCCACTGGCGCTGATCGTCGTGATTGCCGGCACGGCCATCGGCCTGTCCCGCCTGGATGCAGAGTTCACCCGAATCCATGAAACCGAGAACCTGAACATCGGCATCGCCAGCAAACGCCTGGAATCCTCGCTTGAGGTGCCCGTCCTTCATCTGATCGGGCTGACCAACGAGCCCGGCGTGGCAGCGATCCTGGACACACCAGAAAGCACGGACTTCAGTGCCATCGAACGCAGTTTCGTCTCTCTGATCCACCGTAATGCGGGTTACGACCAGGTGCGCTGGATCGGCCCTGACGGCGAAGAGCGTGTCAGGGTCAATGCAGAGAACGGCGGGGCCCGCATCACACCCCGCGACGAACTGCAGAGCAAGCGCGAGCGCAGCTACTTCCAGGAATCCATGCATCTGGCCGGTGGCGACATCTACATCTCGGCCCTCGACCTCAACGTCGAACACAACGAAGTGGAGATCCCCTACAAGCCGACGCTGCGGATGGCCATCCGCCTCGAGCGCAAGAGTGGCCTCGACCAGGGAATCTTCGTCATCAACATCCAGGCGCAGCCCATGCTCGATGCCTTGCTCGAGAGCGTGGGCGGCGGACGCGACCACCTGATGCTGCTTAACAGTGAGGCGCACTGGTTGATCAGCCCCGACCGGACAGATGAGTGGGGCTTCATGTTCGGCCGCAAGCGCACCCTGGCCGACCGTTCGCCCGCCGCCTGGCAACGCATCAGCAGCGCGCTGCAAGGACAGTTCGAGAACGCAGACGGCCTGTGGACGTGGGAAACCATTTCCGCGAACAGGAAGCAACTGGTCCCCATCCTCAGCCATGAAGCCTGGAAGCTCGTCAGCCTGGTGCCGGCCGCCCGGCTTGCGAGCCTGCGCTTTCAGACCTGGGGGGCGGTGTCGGCATCGGCCCTCGTGCTCCTGAGCCTGTTCGCGTGGATGTGCCTGCGCCTGCTGAAAACCCAGCAGCAGCACCGTTTGGCCGAACGCGATCTCGAGCACGCACGCTTCGAAGCCAGCAGTCAGCGGCGCTGGCGCACCCTCGCCGAATCCATGCCGCAACTGGTGTGGCGCTGCGACGCCGACGGGCTGTGTGATTACCTGAGCCCCCAGTGGCTGAAGTACACCGGGATCGACGAACAAAGCCAGCTTGGAAACCGCTGGCTGAACCAGATACACCCGGACGACCGCCCAGCCTTTGCCGAGGCCTGGGAGGCGTCGATGCGCACCTTGCGCCCGCTCGACATCGAGTACCGCATCCGTCGCCACGACGGCGCATACCGGTGGTTCACGACCCACGCCACTCCCATTGTCGATGACGACGGACAGCTGAACCGCTGGTACGGCTCAAACACCGACATCGAGGACATCAAGCAGTCCGAGCACCGTGCGCGCATGGACCGCAACCGCCTGCAGACGCTCTACGACACCACGCCCGTCGCCTGGCGGGAGGAGGACTGGAGCGCCGCGCTCGCCCACCTGGACACGCTCGCCGGGAACGGCGTCACCGACTTTCTGGCGCACTTCGAGGCACATCCCTCCTCGATCAGCCACCTCCTCGCGCAGACGCACATCCTGAACTTCAACCAGGCGACCATGGCCCTGCTGGGTGTCGACGGAACCGCATCCCTGCGCGGTCCAAGCACCGTGCTGTATGCCAGCCCCGAAGCCCGGCGCGGATTCGTCACCCTGCTCCTCGCGCTGCACCGGGGCGAGACTCTGTCCAGCCACCAGACCCAGATCACCACGCTCGCGGGCACGCCACTGGATGTGCTGGTCTCCGCATCGCAATTCGACAGCAAGGCCACGCCAGGGCGCGTATTCATCGCGACGGTCGATCTGCGCGACAGGGTACGACTGCGCAAGGAACTCGAGCGCTATCGCGACCACCTGGAGGACGTCGTTGCAGAGCGCACCCGTCAGCTGGCCGACGCGAACCGCTTCCTGCACACGCTGGCGGACTCCCTGCCCGGCCTGGTTGCCTACTGGAACCGCGATCTGCACTGCAGCTTTGCCAATACGGCCTTCAAGACCTGGTTCGAACTCGACCCCGATGCCGTGCGCGGAAAGAGCATGCGCGAGGTGATGGGCGGGGCCTTCTTCGACAAGCACGAGGCACAGATCAGGGCCGCGCTGAAGGGTGAAATCCAGCAGTTCGAACACGCGCTGCCCAAAGGCTCGCAAGACGAAGTCCGTTATGCGATGACCCACTACATCCCCGACCTTGCCGATGGGGCCGTGCGCGGGCTGGTGGTGCTGGTCACCGATATCACGCAGATGAAGCTGACCCAGGTCGAGCTGCAGCAACTCAATGCCGCACTGGCCGAACGGACGCGCCAGGCAGAAGATGCCAGCCACGCAAAATCGGACTTTGTCGCCAACATGAGCCATGAAGTCCGCACGCCGATGAATGCGATCATCGGGCTCTCGCAACTGCTCGACGACACCGGGCTCACCGCCCATCAGCGCAACTATCTGAACAAGATCCGAAGTGCGTCACATGGCCTGATGAACGTGCTCAACGACATCCTCGACTTTTCCAAGCTTGAGGCGAGCCGGGTCGAGATCGAGCACGAGCCCTTCCGCCTCGACGACGTGCTGGAGCGGGTATCGGATCTGTTTGCGGTACCGGCATCGGAGAAGGGCCTGGAGATGGTGTTCGACGTCGCGCCCGACGTTCCGGCGGTACTCGAAGGCGATGCGATGCGCCTGACCCAGGTCCTGAACAACCTGGTCGGAAACGCCATCAAGTTCACTGCGAGCGGCCTCATCAGGGTCCGCATCGAATGCGCGATGAACAGCGGCAGCGACCTCAAGGTGCAATTCTCGGTGCAGGACACGGGGATCGGCATGACCGCCGAGCAATGCGCACAGATCTTTGCGCCCTTCACCCAGGCCGACTCGTCCACCACCCGACGCTTTGGCGGCACCGGGCTCGGTCTGTCGATCTGCAAGCGTCTGGTCGAACTCATGGGCGGAACGATCGGCGTCGACAGCGTGCAGGGCGAAGGCTCCACCTTTCACTTCACGGCCGTGCTGTCCAGATCGACACGCCCTGCCGACACCCGGCATATCCATCTGCGCCGCGAACGGGTGCTGGTGGTAGACGACAGCGACAGTGTGCGCAGCGTACTGAGCGATTACCTCTCCGAATGGGGGCTTGAACCAGACACCGCAGCCGATGGTGAAACGGCGCTGCGCAAGGTACTGGCGGCCGGCGCGGATGGCCACCCGTTCGGGCTCGCCATGATCGACTGGAAGATGCCTGACATGGACGGTCTCGCCCTCGCGCAGGCCATCAGACAGGCCGGCAGTGACGGAAGCCTGCCGTTTACGCCGATCATCATCATGGTGACCGCCCACGACCATCCAGCCATGCCGCAAGCCTCTGTAGCCGAATACACCGATGCGGTTCTCACCAAGCCCGTAACCGCGTCCCGGCTCTTCGACGTGCTCGCGAACGTCCAGATGCACGGCTTCTCCACGCCCCGCCCCCTGGCGGATGCACTGCAAGGCAACAGCCCGCTCGAGCAGGCGGGCCCGATTCACGGCGCACGGATTCTGGTGGCGGAAGACAATCTCACCAACCAGGAGGTTGCCGAGGCGGTTCTATCCAAGATGGGCGTTCAGGTCACGGTCGCGCACAACGGACGCGAAGCCATCGAAAAAGCGCGCAGCGGGCACTTCGACGCCATCCTGATGGACATCCAGATGCCCGAAGTGGATGGCCTCGAAGCCACCCGGCAGATCCGCGCAAGCGACTGGGGCCGCACGCTGCCCATCATCGCCATGACTGCCGCAGCCTTTGACCACGACCGCAAGGCGAGCGAACAGGCAGGCATGAACGCACACATCAGCAAACCGATCGACACGCTCGTGTTGCTCAAGGTCCTGCTGCAGTGGATCCCCGCCCGCCCGCCATCCATCGCAGAGGCGACCGAAGCTGCGCAAACGCCCGCAGCCACGGCCATGCTGCCCATGCAGATCGACGGCCTGGATTTCAGGGCCGCACTGAACCGGCTGACCCAGGACAAGGCGCTGCTCATGCGCCTGATCCGGGGTTTTTCACGCGACTTTGCGGACTGGCCGCAGCGTCTTCGCACGGCGCTCGCCGACAATGACCTTCAAGCGGCCGTGCGTCTTGCGCATACGCTCAAGGGCGCCGCCGGCAACGTCGGTGCCACCCAACTCCAGACGGCCGCCGAGGAGCTTGAACTGGGGCTGGCGCATGGCGACGCCGGCGCGGCGGACCGGACGACAGGCATGCTGACGACACTGCTGGCCACCATCGATGGTGCGCTTCCGGTACAGCACGCCCCGAAGCAGGCTGCTCATTCCAGCCCGGAGAAGGCGCTTTCCGATCTCGATCAGATCGACGACCTGCTCAAACGCAGCAGACTGGTACCCGAACCCCTGCTGAAAACGCTCGCATCGCACCTCGATCACGACGCCCACCATGCCCTGCTGTCCGAACTGTTGCGGCGGATCGACAGCTTCGATATCGCCGCTGCCCTCGTCACAACCGGAGAACTCCGGCACCGCTTGAGCGGATGAACGGAGCATCCGGCACACCCGCGCACGCGAGTACCGGACCGGCACATGTTTCTCATGCCGATCCACTCGATCAGCATGACGCTGAGGCAGGGCTGAAGTAACATGCAGGCTGATGATTTTCATGCGCGCGGAATCCGTTTTCCGTATCGCTGGGCAAAGCCGGACCGGGCCAGACACAATGGGCGAAACCTCGTCGAGCACCCCCCTCGCAGCGAAGGCCGCTGCTGATACACCGAGCGCGCGCAAAGCCTTGCGCCCGCTCGTACTGCTCGTCGATGACGAAAGCAGCAACCTGCAGCTTCTCATCGAAGCCTTGCGCTCCGACTACGAGGTTGCCGTTGCCAACAGCGGGAAGGCTGCGCTGCAGTTCCTCAGGGCGGGCGAGAAGCCCGCCATCATTCTGCTCGATATCATGATGCCGGAGATGGATGGCTACGAAGTCTGCCACCGCCTCAAGAGCAACCCGGACACCCGCAGCATCCCGGTCATCTTCATTACTGCGCTGACCGACGTCGCCTCCGAAGAGCACGGCTTCGAACTCGGTGCCGTTGACTACATCCACAAGCCGCTGAAAGTCGCGCTGGTGCGCGCCCGGGTTCGCACCCACATGACCATTCGGGGCATGCTGGATCAGTTGTTCAACACCAATGCCGAACTGAACGAAAAAATCACGGGTCTGGATCGCACCAACCGCGCGCTGGACCAGACTGCATCCGAACTGCAGTTCGCGCGCAGCCGTCAGGAGCTGTTCGCCCGCATCTTTGCGAGCACGGCCGAGGGCATCATCGTGGCGAACGCCGAGGGCCAGGTCGAGGCAGTCAATCGCGCATTCATCCGCATCACGGGCTACTCATCCGAAGAGGCCGTAAACCAGAACCATTATTTCCTGAAATCCGGCCTTCACGCCGCCGATTTCTATCGCGAGATCTCGAGGCGCCTGCACGACAGCGGTCACTGGAGCGGTGAGATGCTCAATCGCCGCAAGAACGGCGAGATCTACCCCGAGCTGCGCACCATCAGCGCTGTCTACGATGACGAAGGGCGCGTCTCGCACTTCGTGTCGGTGTTCAGCGATGTTTCCGGCATCAAGCAGACACAGGAGCGGATCGACTTCCTCACCTGGCACGACTCGCTTACGCAACTGCCGAACCGCATGCTGTACCTTGATCGTCTCGACGTCGCGCTCCGGTCGTGCCGCAGCAGCACGACACATACGGCAGCAATGGTGCTCGATATCGACGGGTTCAAGGCAATCAATGATGCGCAGGGGCTGCAGACCGGCGACAGCGTCTTGTGCGAGGTCGGCAGACGCATCGCCATCGTGCTGCGTTCCGACGATACCGTTGCGCGCCTGGCGGCAGACGAGTTTGCCATTCTGCTTTTCCCGCGACAGCAGTCACTGGCCGATGTCACCGGCCACGCGCTGCTGATCGCGGAAGCGATTCGCAGCGCGCTCGCGCACGCACTGGAATGCGGGGGCCAGACCTTCCTTCTCACCTGCAGCATCGGCATCCGTGTCTTTCCGGCCAATACGGACGAGACCCCGCTTCAGGTGCTGCAAAGCGCGGATACCGCCCGCCACAGGGCCATGCTCGACGGCGGAAACAGGGTCGTGTTCTTTGAAGAGTCCATGGCCCGGCAGGCACGACAGCACTTCGAACTTGCTCAGGCCTTGCAGGCAGCCATCGAACAGAATCAGCTCCGCCTCTATCTGCAGCCCCAGGTCAATGGCAGCGGTGTCGTGGTTGGCGCCGAGTCGCTGGTACGCTGGGAACACCCTCAGCGCGGCCTGATCCTCCCGGCCGAATTCATTCCGGTCGCGGAAGAATCGCGTCTCATCGTCGCACTCGATCGCTGGATGCTTCGCCGCACCTGCGAGCTCATCGCCGAGATGCAACGCAATGCATGCCCCCTGCGCATTTCGGTCAATATCAGCCCACGCCACTTCATCGAGGCCGGCTTCGTGGACGATATCCAGCGTCTTCTCGAGAGCAGCGCCATCAACCCAAGCCTGCTGATGCTGGAAGTGACCGAGAGCCTGATGATCCGCAACATGGACGACGTCGTGGCAAAGATGAAGACCATCAGCGCCATGGGGGTGTGCTTTTCGATCGATGACTTCGGCACCGGATACTCAAGTCTGGCCTATCTCAAGCGTCTTCCGATTCACGAGCTCAAGATCGACCAGAGCTTCATCAGGGACGCTCCCGCTGACGCCAACGATGCGCTGCTTGTCGCAATGATCCAGTCGATCGCCACCATTCTGAATATCGAGACCGTGGCCGAAGGCGTGGAAACGAGGGAGCACAGCGAGTTCCTCACTCGCTTTCCCGGACTGATCCAGCAAGGCTACCTGCACGGACGCCCGCAGCCCGGCACCGCCTGGGTGAAAAAACGCCTGGAACAATCCCGCACGTCCAGTCACGCCGGGCACTGACGCCTCTGCCCTGCCTGCGCGCCGGTAGAGCCGGGCAGGCAGCGATACATCGCCTTCAGCGCGCCTGGCTGTGCAGGACGGGGCCAATACGAAAGCGATTGACGATACCCGCCATCTGATCCGAGATCTCCCGGATCGTGTCCGCGGCAGCCCGGTTCTGATCCGCGGCCGCACTCGCTCTTCGCATCAGGTCTTCAATGGTGTCGACGCGATCGACGATATCCCTGCTCGACGCCTGGCCGACGGCGACCTGCTCCCCGATCTGACCGACAACACCGATCACCTCTCGCGCCGATCCCTCGATATCGGTCATGGCCCTGCCCGCCGAAGCGGTGAGATCGATGTTGTGCTTGATACCGGCAACCACACGGCGCATCAACTCGGCCGACGCGTTCGAGGTGGCGTCGATGCCCTTGACCTGCTCGGCAATGGAGAGCGTCGCGCTGGACACCCGCTCGGCGAGTTTTCTCACCTCTCCGGCCACGACCGCGAACCCCCGCCCGGACTCTCCGGCACGTGCAGCCTCGATCGCCGCATTCAGGGCCAGCAGGTTGGTCTGATCGGCAATCTCCCTGATCTCCTTGACCTGCAGCGCGATCTGCCCTCCCGCAGAGGCAAGCGCGAACACCCGCTCGGATGCCGACTCCACGCTCACTGCGAGCTCATGAATGCGCGCGGCCGCCTCACGGATGAGTTCGCCATTCGCCGTTGCCTGCTGCCCGGAGATCTCCGTCAGGCCGCCCGCGTGCAAGGTATCGTCGTTGATGCGCTCGATCTGGCGCTGCACCTCCCTGACTGCGAACTGGATATCGCCTGCGGATGCATTGCCGTTCTCAGCAATGCTCGTCATGTCAGCAGCAGAAACGTGCATATCCACCGAGGCCGCTTCATTCTTGCGGATCACCTGCGCCATCTCCGCCAGGCTGCCATGTACCGCTTCGATCAGGGCATTGAACGCACGGATCGACTGCCCGATCTCATCCTCGCGCACGATCGGCACGCGGCGAGTGAAGTCGAGATCGGCGGCAACCGTCGCCATGGCGCGCTTCATTTCGGCCAGAGGCCTCGAGATCTGGCGATAGAGTTTCGATCCGAGCACCCCGAGGACCACGAACGTGCCAAGCAGCGCCCCGGCCAGGATCAGAGTGGACTGCTGCCGGGCGGCTTCGATCTCGCTCAGCAGACTGTCCTTGGTGCGCCGCTTTTCCACCAGCAGGGTTTCGAGGATTTGCTCCAGTTCCTGCAGATAGGGGTCAGCGGACCCGGAGAGCACCGCCTCGGCAATATCCTGCTGCCCGCCCAAGCGCAGACTGGATACATCATCCAGTGCCGCAAGATAGGCATTCAGACTGTCCTGTACGTGGCGCATCAGGCCTTGCTCGACCTCCCCGTCCGCCATCGTCGTCTGCTCACCCACGGCTTCCTGCAACGCATCCTTTTGCGCAACAAGGGTGTCTGCCCCCTGACGGGCAAGGCTGTCGTCCGGAGCATGAACGAGATTGATCACCGTGATCTGCAGGGTCTTGAGCGCGGATTTGAGCTCGCCTGCAGCGAGAAAGCCCGGAATCGCCCGGTCGGTGAGGGTTCGCATCGACACTGCGTTGCGCTCGAACTGCAGGAAGGCGACCACGCCCAGACCCGACAGCGCGATCACGGCGATCAGAAGCAAGAGTCCAAGGTTACGGCGAATACTCATTTTCAGGAAGCACGGAAGGCGAGAGTTGTTACACACATTAGTGGCATTCGATGACACTCTTGTTACTGACTTATTACATCCTTGTTCGGAATTCCTGCCTCCTTGCGCAATGATGTCCGCATGCGTATGCGCATGTGCCTGCACACCCAGACCGAGATCCGGCGCAGGATGAAGCATCAGCGCCGGGGTTCTGCGCTACACTCGCTTGCGCATATCACTAAGGGCGGAGTCACTCGGATGCACCGGCTTCACTGCTGCCTGCGGCAACTCGCACTGATGCTGACCATGCTTGTCACCGGACAGGGCATGGCGGCTGAGGTGTTGCGGGTGCTCGCCTGGCCGGGCTATGCCGACCCCGACGTCGTGAAAGTCTTCGAGCAGCGCACCGGCAGCCGGGTCGAGGTGACCGTCATCGATTCCGACGAATCCCTGTGGCGACGGGCAAACGGGAGCGGTCCGACATCTTTCGACGTCTTTGCGGTCAATACCGCCGAATTGCAGCGCTATATCCGCCAGGGCCTCGTCCAGCCAGTCGACACCACCGCCATCTTCAATCGCTCACGCCAGCTGCCCCGCTTTCGCGATCTCGAAAACATTCCGGGCATCGTCCATGACGGCAAGGCGTATGCCATTCCCTATACCTATGCCGAGATGGGGCTGATCTACGACCGCAAGCAGTTCGAAACGGCGCCGGATTCGATCAATGTCCTGTGGGACCCGCGCTACCGCGGGAAGATCCTCGTCTATGACGGGGGCGCTCACAACTTCGCCCTTGCCGCACAGTCGCTGGGACTGCCGTCGCTCTTTCAGCTCCGCGACCAGGACTGGCCTGCTGCCGTCGAGCGCCTGATCGCGCTGCGCCGGAACACACTGAGTTTCTATACGCAGCCGCAAGAGTCGGCGGACATGTTCATCCGCCTGAAAGCAGCCCTGCTGTTTGCGAACTTCGGATCGCAACAGCTGCAGTTGTTGCGCGCTGCAGATGCTGACGTCGGCTACGCAATCCCGCGTGAGGGTGCCCTCGCATGGCTCGACTGCTGGGCAGTTCACCGCGACAGCAGAAACAAGGCGCTCGCCGAGACATGGATCAACTATCTGCTTGAGGACGGCCCGGGCGCCGTACTCAACAATCGTCAGGGGCTGGCAAGCACGACCAGGCCCGCCAGCAGTTCGGGCAATGAGGATAGGCTGATCTGGCTCGAGCCCGTCGAGAGCGCGGAGCAGCGCAATCTGCTGTGGGGGCGGATCATGTCGGGCGACCGGGCATCGAGGGTGCTGGCGCCATGAGGTTTGGCATCGCTGCGCGCCTCGCCCTGCTGCTGGCGCTGGTCGGCATGCTGGCGGCCGGGCTGACCGGCTTCTATGCATACACTGCCAGTCGGGACCTCCTGATCCAGTCGGCCAAGGACGAGCTTCTGACCTCGACGCAGGTACTCGCAAGCAGAATCGTCGTCGCCCGTCAGGAGGTCTCGCACAACCTTCAGATTCTGAGTGCACACCCTTCGGCCCTTCGCGCGCTGGACCCCAGCGACACCGCGTCTGCCGATCAGATGGCAACCCTGTTCGAACTCCTGATGAAGGCCAATCCGGACTACTTCCAGATTCGCCTGATTTCTGCTGCAGATTTCGGCATGGAACGTGTCCGCATCGACCGCAGCGGCGACAGCCTGCTGCGCATCAACGGTGACGACCTGCAGGAAAAAGGCCATTACGCATACGTCTTCGAAACGCTGAAGTCACGCCCGGGCGAGACCTACCTCTCGCGCTTCGTCATCAATCACGAGCGTGGCTCACACGCAGGTCAGGAGGAGCCCACTGCCCAGCTTGCAATGCCGGTTGTGGATGCCAACGAGGCCGCACTCGGGGTGATCGTGATCAATGTCGATCTGAACGGCGTCTTTGCACAGCTTGCTGCCGGACTGCCCCCGGAGTTTCAGCTCTTTCTCGCCAACGGTCAGGGCGACTTCCTCATCCACCCCGACCACAGCCAAACCTTCGGCTTCGACAGGGGGAGGCGCATCCTCGTACAGGACACGTTTGCGCCCACAGCCGACCTCATTGCAGGCAAATCCGATCAAGTACTTGTCGACGCCACCCAGGGCAGCTATGCCGACTACCCGATGGTTGCCGCCTTCGTGCAACAGGGCATCTCCATCCGCTCGGACGAGCGCAATCTCATTCTGGGCCTGGCGCAGCCGCTGACCTCGGTCCTGCACAAGGCAGATGCGCTGGGCGTCGTCATCCTGCAGATCGTGCTGGGACTTTGCCTGGTCTGTGCGCTGCTTGCAGTCCTTGTGGCGCGTGCGGTCACCCGCCCGATCAATCTGATGAGCGCAGCGGTTCAAGGGTTTTCCGACGAGCGGCAGGCACACGGGCTTCCGCTGGCGCGGGAGGACGAAATCGGCGTGCTCGCCCGCAGTTTCAAGCAACTGCGCGACCAGATCCGCCAGCAGCTGTCGGAGTTGAACCAGAGCAGACAGGATCTCGAGCATCTTGCACAGCACGACCCGCTGACCGGCCTTCCCAACCGGGCGCTGTTCGCCGATCGCATGGCACTTGCCCTTGCCGCCGTCCGCCGCGATCAGACCCGGCTGGCATTGATGTTCATCGATCTCGACGACTTCAAACCGGTGAACGATGCATATGGACACGCCGTCGGCGACCAGTTGCTGAAAGAGATCGGCACGCGCCTGCGCAAGGCCGTCCGCGAGTCCGACACCGCCGCCCGCATCGGTGGAGACGAATTCGTCGTCCTGCTGCGGAACGTTCAGAGCGCCGACGATGCCATGGCCGTCGGAGAGAAGATCCGCATCGCAGTCGGCGCACCGTTCATCATCAACCACGCATCGATCAGCATTTCCGCCAGCATCGGCATCGCGCTCTGCCCGGAGAGCGGGCAGGACCTGATCGAACTGTCCAAGAATGCGGACGACGCCATGTACCGCGCAAAGAAGCAGGGGCGCAATACGGTGGTCCTCCACACTGCAGCAGATCCGGCATGAGCGCCCTGCGCGCCGCATTCCTAGACACCGGCAGCCGGGAATTACCCATACAGCCATAGTGTGATATTTTCCCGTCCCGCACCCTAGTGCCTTCGCTATAGTGTGATTCGTCTGCCGTCAGTTGGTCCGCCGCTTTTCGAGCGCCCACACCACAAGCGCCCCAAAGGCCCCCAATGATCCTAGAGCTCGTCAAAACGGCGGCCCTCCTGCTCTCCCTCTGCCTGTTACAAGGCATCAACACCCGCCTGCTCAGGCACCATCGACACGCTGCGCGCTTCAGTGCAGGAATCATCTATGGCGGTATCTGCGTGATCGGCATGATGACGCCCATCTTTTTCAGCCCGGGTGTGATCGTCGACGGCCGCTCCGCAGTGCTCGCAATGGCGGGATTCTTCGGGGGGCCACTGGTGGGCTCCGTGGCCGTGCTGATTGCCGCGGCCTATCGCACGCTACTGGGCGGTACCGGTGCGCTGACCGGCGTCAGCATCATCTGCAGTTCAATGCTGCTCGGGCTGGCCTACCGTGCCGCAGTGAGCAAGGGATGGGCATCACGCGGCCCTTCGCAGTTCCTGATCTTCGGCGTGATCGTGCACCTCGTCGCCCTGCTCCTGTTCACCGGACTGCCGAACGAGCAGAGAAGCGCCTTCTTCGAGGCGCTTGCGCTGCCCTACCTGCTGGTGCTGGCACCCGCCACGGCGTTGCTGGGGATGCTGCTTCAGGACCTGGAGAATCGCATTCAAACCGAACGGGCACTTGCCGGAAGCGAGGCCAGACTGCGTGCAATCACGCACGCCATGCCCGACCTCGTGCTGGTACTGGATGAAGACGGTCGCTACGTCGAGGTCATCTCGCAGAATGAGAGCCTGCTCGCTGCCGAGACCAATGGGCTGATCGGGAAGCGCATGCATGACGTGCTGCCGGCGCTGGAAGCCGACCGCTTTCTCAAGCTCATCCTCCGCACCCTGGATGAGGACCGCCCGCAAAGTATCGAGTACGACCTGCAGACACTTGCCGGACCACGTACCTTCGAAGGGCGCTGCCAGCCTCTCGACACCCTGCTGGACAATCGACGCGCGGTTCTCTTCCTTGCCCGGGACATTTCGGAGCGTGTCGCGGCAGAGCAGGAGCGACGCATCGCGGCCATCGCCTTCGAATCGCAACAGGGCATGATCATTACCGACGCCGATACGGTCATGCTGCGTGTCAACAATGCGTTCACCGACATCACCGGTTACAGCGAAGCCGAAGTGATCGGCAAGAAAACGCGCATGCTGGGTTCCGGCCGTCACAGCCTGGCCTTCTACCAGGCCATGTGGGACGACCTGCTGGGCACAGGCACATGGCAGGGCGAGGTCTGGAACCGGCGCAAGAATGGCGAGACCTACCCGCAGACCCTGTCGATCAATGCCGTACGCAACGAACACGGCCGGGTAACGCACTACGTCGCCGCACTGACCGACATCTCACTGCGCAAATCCACCGAGGAAGAGATCCGCACCCTTGCCTTCTTCGACCATCTCACGCAGTTGCCCAACCGCAGACTGCTGACGGACAGACTCGGACAGGCCCTTGCCCTGAGCGCCCGCTCTTCGCGCTATGGCGCCCTGATGTTCATCGATCTCGATGACTTCCGGAACATCAACGACCTGCTCGGACACCACAACGGCGACGTTCTGCTGCAACAGGCTGCGAAACGGCTGTGTGCCGTGGCCGGCGAAGCCAATACGGTGGCGCGGTTCGGGGGCGACGAGTTCGTCGTTCTGGTGGAGGAGATCGACAGCGATGAGGATGCGGCGCACCAGGCCGCGGAGAGCATCGGCATGCGTGCACTGGCCGCGCTCAAGACGCCCTATGCGCTCGAGGGACACACGCAGCAAGGCAGCGCGAGCGTTGGCATCACCTTGTTCCGGGATCATGAGCGTTCGATCGACGAACTGATGAAACAGGCCGACCTTTCCATGAACGAAGCAAAGCACCGCGGCAAGAACAGGCTCTGCTTCTACGATCCGGTAATGCAGGAGACCGTCACCGCCCGCCTGCGTCTCGAGGAGGAGATTCGGCTCGGCACTGCGGCGGGCGAGTTTGTGGTGCTGTACCAGCCGCAGTTCGGCGGGGACGGAGCAATGCTCGGCGTGGAGGCGCTGGTTCGCTGGCAGCACCCGCAGCGCGGCTTCATTTCACCTGACCAGTTCATCAACGTCGCCGAGCGCGCCGGCCTGATGCCGGCGCTCGGTCTCCATGTCCTGAAGAGCGCCTGCAATCAGTTGGCAAAATGGGCCCGCGACCCCGCCACCGCCGGCCTGAGCATTGCGGTGAACGTCAGCGCGCAGCAACTCTACAGCGACGCGTTTGTCGAACAGGTTCTCGACAGCCTGACCCGCAGCGGCGCACCGGCCGACCGCCTGACACTGGAGCTGACGGAATCCCTGCTCCTCGATGACATGGAGGAAGCGATCGAACGCATGGGTCAGCTTCGGACCCGAGGCATCCGCTTCTCGATCGACGACTTCGGCACCGGGTATTCCTCGCTGTCCTATCTGCAGCGCCTGCCGCTCGACCAGCTGAAGATCGACCGCTCATTCGTGCAGAACCTGCCCGGCAGCGCCAACGGCCTGGCGATCGTGAAGGCGGTCATCGCGCTCGCCCGTGCGCTGGACCTGAAGGTCATTGCCGAAGGCGTGGAGTGTGCGCCGCAAAGAGACATCCTGGACGCCAATGGCTGTCATCGCTTCCAGGGCTTCCTGTTCGCACGCCCGATGAAGGTCGAGGCGGTCGAAGCACTCCTGCATGATGCCCGGCGCACAGCCCGCGACACAGCCGAGGTCACCGGCACATAAAAAAGGGCGCCCCGAATACGGGCGCCCTGATGCTTTCCCGAGCGGCGGGATTACTGCACGCGCACCTCGACGCGACGGGCCTCGTCTGCGTTGCTACCACCCAGCGCGACCGCCGGACGACGCATCAGCACCCGCTCGGCCGGCACACCGGCCGTCAGCAGCGCCTCGCGCACGCTGATGGCACGATTCTTTGCCACTTCGGCGTTCACATCGGCAGAACCGGTTTCATCGTGAAAGCCCGACAGCAGCACCAGTGCATCGGCACGCGCCTCGAGTTCAGCCAGCACGGGGGCCAGGGCCTCCACGGCATCGGCAGGCAGATCGGTTGCGCCTGACTCGAAATAGACCTTGAGCATGGGCTCGCCGACTTCCTCGACCTCGGCATAGATCACTTCCATGCCGCCCTCAAGCGCCTCGACAGTCGTCGGCGCAGCCCCGCTGCGGCTCATCGAATGCACGCCAAGG
Source organism: Parazoarcus communis (assembly GCF_003111645.1). Lineage (NCBI taxonomy): Bacteria > Pseudomonadati > Pseudomonadota > Betaproteobacteria > Rhodocyclales > Zoogloeaceae > Parazoarcus > Parazoarcus communis. Next base: position 3,945,051 of record NZ_CP022187.1, on the reverse strand, counting down.
CCGATCACAAAGGCGATCACCAGCGCGATGATGCCGAAAAGCACCCCCATGACAACGTTCAGCTCACCGTCTTCCTGATCAAACATGCTTTACTCCCGCTCAAGTCATTGTGTTGTTTGGCAATCCGCGCGCAAGTCTAACCGATACGGATCAGCTTGCGATTTGATTTGCGCACTGCAACAGTCGAAGAATGCACAGTCCGAAATAATGATTTGTGAGAATATTTACCCGACACACATGAGGCAGACAGCTTCATGTGGGTTTGCATTTCATTCACTACAAGGAGATTGGCATGGGTTTGTTCAGCTTTATCAAGGATGCAGGGGAAAAGCTCTTCGGTACCGGCGAGGCCAAGGCCGCCCAGGAAGCCGCAGCGGCCGCCCCCAGTCCTGAAGCCAACGCGCTTGCCAACACCAAGGCAGCCGAGGCCATCAGCCACTACATCGACACGCTCAAGCTGCTCACGCCCGAGATTGCCATCAGCTTCAACGGCGCGACCGCCACGGTGACGGTCAGTGGCACGACGCCAGACCAGGCAAGCAAGGAGCGCATCCTGCTGGCCGCAGGAAACGTTTCGGGCGTCGCCGAAGTCGAAGACAAGCTCACCGTGCTCAATCCCGAACCCGAGGGCCGCTTCCATACGGTGGTGCGCGGTGACACCCTGTCCGGCATCGCCAAGACCTACTACGGCAATGCAAACAAGTACATGGTGATCTTCGAGGCCAACAAGCCGATGCTCGGCCACCCCGACAAGATCTACCCGGGTCAGATGCTGCGCATTCCGCCGCAGGCCTGAGCGTTTCCACGGCCCGACGGCGCCACTCAGCAACCGTCGGGCCGCACACCGAAGCCCGCGCCCTCCCCTGCCGGGCTTGAATTGCTGCACCGCGGGCGCTACTGTCGACGACCGCCAATTTCTGCGCCCGCCTTCTGCGGAGCGAATACGACATGCCCCGCATTCAGATCGACCTCCCGGACACGCTGCCCTTTTCCTGCGAGATTCAGCTCTACCTGAGTCACATGAACTATGGCGGCCACCTCGACAACGCCCTGCTGCTCACCGTCGTCAGCGAAGCGCGGGTGCGTTACCTGAAGTCGATGGACTACACCGAACTGAGCGTCGAAGGGCTGGGCATCATCGTTGCCGACGCGGCGCTGCAGTACAAATCCGAAGCGTTCCATGGGGAAACGATGGTGGTGTCCATGGGCGCGGCCGATTTCAGCAAGTACGGCTGTGATCTGCAGTGGCGCATGACCGACCTTGCCTCGGGGCGGGAGGTTGCCCGCGGCAAGACCGGCATCGTGTTCTTCGACTACACCGCGCGCAGGATTTCCCCCGTACCTGACGGCTTCCGCCGCCGCTTCCCGTCGGACCAGACCTGACATGATCAGGGCTGAAGCGCTCGTCGCCGTCATTGGTGGCGGGCCGGCCGGACTGATGGCGGCCGAGGTGCTCGCCTCGCACGGCATCGCCGTCACCGTCTTCGATGCGATGCCGTCGGTGGGGCGCAAGTTTCTGCTGGCCGGACGCGGCGGACTCAACCTCACACACAGCGAAGACAGCACCCACTTTCTGTCGCGATACGGCGTGCGTTCGGCCGAACTGGCACCGATGATCGATGCCTTTGGCCCGAGTGCGCTTCGCGACTGGGCCGCCGCCCTCGGCGTCGACACCTTCGTCGGCAGCTCAGGGCGGGTGTTTCCCACGGAAATGAAGGCAGCCCCCCTGCTACGGGCCTGGCTGGCGAGACTGCGCACGAACGGAGTGAAGTTTGCCGTACGGCATCGCTGGCTCGGCTGGGGGCCGTCCCCGGACGCTTCAGCGCAGGTCTTGCGATTCGCCACACCGGACGGCGAGCGCAGCGTGTCAGCCAGCGCGGTCGTGCTCGCACTCGGGGGCGGAAGCTGGGCGAAGCTGGGCTCGGACGGCGCCTGGGTTGCCACCCTGCGCACACAAGGCATCGGCGTCGCCGACCTGCGCCCTGCCAACTGCGGATTCGATGTCTCCTGCGGCGACGGGCTCACTCCGGGCTGGAGCGCGCACTTCCTCGAACGCTTCGGCGGAGCGCCGGTGAAGTCGCTCGCGGCGCAGTGCACCGACCCGCAGGGGCGGACCCACTCCCACAGTGGCGAGTGCATGATCAGTGCAACCGGCATCGAAGGCGGGCTGATCTACGCCTTGTCTGCGCCGCTGCGCGACACGCTTGCCGCACAGGGCGAGGCCACGTTGCACCTCGACCTCGCACCCGGCCGCAGCCTGGCACGGCTGAGCACCGATCTGTCCCGCCCGCGCGGCAGCCGCTCGCTGGCCAGCCATCTGCAAGGGCAGGCGGGGATCAAGGGCGTCAAGGCCGGCCTGCTGCGCGAATGCCTGCCCGCCGCAGCCTTCGCCGACCCGGTTCGGCTCGCCGCCGGCATCAAGGCGCTGCCGCTGCGCCTCAGGGCAACCCGCCCCATCGATGAAGCCATCAGTACCGCGGGCGGCGTCCGCTTCGAGGACACGGCCGCTGGCCTGATGCTGAAAGCCATCCCCGGCGTGTTCTGCGCCGGCGAAATGCTCGACTGGGAGGCGCCCACCGGTGGTTATCTGCTGACAGCCTGCTTCGCCAGCGGCCGGGCGGCCGGCCAGGGCGTCGTCGACTGGCTCGTCGCCTGCAAGCAGTGAGGAAGGACGTGCACTGCGGGCATCACGTATTGCCGCAACACACGCAGTGAACACCCCGGCCTTTGCAGGCGCCAGCCACACCATCCGCAATGTCAGGCGTGATTTCCACGAGTGGCACCTTGGCCGGCCACGCTATCTCCTGTGGGCGCTCGATGTGGATACGGCGCCGGTGCGCCGGCGTGTGCTCGCCGCTCAGCACCACCTGAGCGGGCTTCTCCTTGACGACTACGCCCGTCAGCCGCACATCACGCTGAGCCTGTGCGGTTTCCCCAGCAACGCCCCCTGCCACGCGGACGACTTTGGCGCCGAAGCTCTGCACAGGCAAATCGCAGGGCTGCAACGCGTACGTCCCCGCCCTTTCGAAATCCGGATCGGGTCATTGAGCAGTTTCACCTCCGCGCCCTACCTTGAAGTCGACGACGCAGGCGCGCACATTGCCCGCCTGCGCACCGGCCTCGCAAGCGACGAGTTCGATCACCCCGACGGCAGCTATACCCCGCACGTAACGGTGGGCCTTTACGCAGGCGCCTGGCCCACCACGGATGTTCATGAACGGCTCTGCCGCTTCGCCGCATGCGCGCATCTCGATCTGCGCATCGAGCGCATCAGCCTGTTCGCATACCGGTCGGCCGACATCGGTGGCGCACTGACGCGCATCGCCGACTATGAATTCGAGCACGGCGCAATGCAGTGGCACGAGGCATCACCGTTTCAGGCCAAGGCAGTGCAGCAGCCCTAGGCCAGCCTAGGCCAAAGCGGGCTGGCGCAGGAAGGCGTTGAGACGCACATCCACCGTGACCGGGAGCGCTGTCAGTGCGGCAGCCTTTGCACGCCCTTCGGCGCTCGCGCGATACAGGTGCGGCGTCATCGCCAGCAGATCGCCGATCTGTTCGCTACCCGAGAGATCCAGCCGGTAGCGGACGGTCTCGGAGGACTGCCTGACAAAGCCTTCAGGCGTCGGCATTTCGCCCGAGCGCTCGGGTTTGAGCGTCGGATAGATGATCTCGCGCAATTCCCGCAGATGGTCCGGCCCCGAATCGACCTGCAGCAGCACGCCCGACGGCTTGAGCACACGTGCGAACTCCGGGTAGACCGGAAAACCGAACATGCACAGCACCCGGTCCAGCGTGCCCGAGAACACCGGAAGGTTGGCATTGCTGCCCACCACCCAGTTGGGCCGTTTGTCCTGCTTTGCGGCCGACAGCACCGCCCACTTGGAGATATCCAGCCCGAGCAGTTCCAGCGTCTGCCCTTCGCCGCATGCAGCCGCCAACTGGCGCAGGTAGTAACCTTCGCCACAGCCGGCATCAAGGCAGCTGAGCGCTGCCTTGGCCTCCACGCCCGCCAGCGCCATCCGCCCCACCGCTGCAGCGATGGGCTGATAGGGCCCGGCATTGAGAAAGCGTCGCCGCGCGGCCACCATCTCCTTGCTGTCGCCAGGATCGCGCGAGCGCTTCTGCTGTACCGGCAACAAGTGCGTATAGCCCTGGCTGGCAACGTCGAACGTGTGCCCGGCAGCGCAACGCCAGGCGGAACCGTTGCAGTGCAGACGCGCGCCGTCGAGCGGGCAGACCAAGGCCTGAAATGGGATGATCATGAGCAGAGGCGCCCTGCGCCCGAATGGTGAGACAGGGCGCAATTCTGCGGCAAACACCGCGCCCTGTCTTCATGACATGGTTCGTGACGCGGCGCACCGGGGTGCCACGAAACCTGCTCCGCGCCATCGATTCCGGCCCGCCACCCCTGCCCTTACCAGTTCGACTCGCGCTCCGCCGTCGCAGTGATGCGGTGGATCGCGAGGTCAGCCCCCATGTATTCGTCTTCCTGATCCAGGCGCAACCCGAGCGTGAGCTTGAGCACGCCGTACACCAGAACGCCCCCGCCGACGGCAACCGCAATGGCGAATACCGTCATCACCAACTGCGACATGAAAGACACGCCACCGAGCCCTCCGAGCGCCGTGCTGCCAAAAATGCCCGCGGCGAGCCCGCCCCAGGTGCCGCACAAACCATGAAGCGGCCACACACCGAGCACGTCGTCGATCTTCCAGCGGTTCTGGGTGAGCGTGAACATCACGACGAACAGGGCGCCGGCCACCCCACCGACCACCAGCGCACCAAGCGGGTGCATGAGATCGGAGCCTGCGCAGACCGCAACCAGTCCTGCCAGCGGCCCGTTGTGCACGAAACCAGGGTCATTCCTGCCCAGCACCAGTGCAGCCAGCGTGCCGCCGACCATCGCCATCAGTGAATTGATCGCGACCAAGCCAGTGATCTTCTCCAGCGTCTGTGCAGACATCACGTTGAAGCCGAACCAGCCCACGATCAGAATCCAGGCACCCAGCGCCAGAAAAGGGATGGACGACGGCGGATGCGCAGAGATGGCGCCAGTACGGGAGTAGCGGCCATGACGCGCGCCCAGCAGCAGAACCGCCGGAAGCGCGATCCACCCACCCATCGCGTGCACTACGACCGAGCCAGCGAAGTCGTGAAACTCCGCACCGAACGTCGCGGAGAGCCACGCCTGCACACCGTACGCCTGGTTCCACGCAACACCTTCGAAGAAGGGGTAGATGAAACCGACGATCAGGAAGGTGGCCGCGAGCTGAGGATAGAACTTCGCGCGCTCCGCGATACCGCCAGAGATGATCGCGGGAATCGCTGCGGCAAAGGTCAGCAGAAAGAAGAAACGGGTAAGCTCGAATCCGCTTTTCTCCAGCAGGGTTTCGGCGCCGGTAAAGAAATGGACTCCGTATGCGATGCCATAGCCAATCAGGAAATAGGCCAGGGTCGATACGGCAAAGTCAGTCAGGATTTTTACCAGGGCGTTGACCTGATTCTTCTTGCGCACCGTGCCCACCTCAAGAAAGGCAAACCCTGCATGCATCGCCAACACCATGATGGCGCCCAGCAGGATGAACAGGACATCGCTGCTTGATTTGAAAGCTTCCATGATCCCTCCGAACGGAATTGCGGATCGAAAGCAAGCACCGTTCCAGTGCAGCACCTCCAGACACGGCGGTGCATGCGCCCCAAAACAGGAACATGCACTGCACCTTAATCGTGCATTCCGCACCCAGACGGCCCGATTACGGTGCATCCGCAACAGCAAATCTCCCGCGGGGGTGCGCCACCGAGAGTCGATGCGTAAAATGCCGCTTTGCCCTGCGCCTCCAGCCATGACCGCCTCCCGCCGCCCCACCGAACTGCTTGCGCCTGCGGGCTCCCTCGACATGATGCGTACCGCCTTCGCCTATGGCGCCGATGCGGTGTATGCCGGCCAGCCGCGCTACTCGCTGCGGGTGCGCAACAACAGCTTCGACAAGCTCGACGCACTCGCGGCCGGCATTGATGAAGCGCACGCAGCGGGCAAGGGCTTCTACCTGGTCGCCAACATCTATCCGCACAACGCCAAGGTTCGCACCTTCGAACGCGACATCGCGCCCGTGATCGACATGAAGCCGGACGCGCTGATCATGGCCGACCCCGGCCTGATGATGATGGTGCGCGAGCGCTGGCCGGACATGGCAATCCACCTTTCGGTACAGGCCAATACGACCAACTACGCGAGCGTGCGTTTCTGGCAGTCGATGGGGGTGAAGCGCATCATCCTGTCACGCGAACTGTCGCTGGACGAAGTCGCCGAGATTCGCGATGCCTGCCCCGACATGGAACTCGAAGTCTTTGTGCACGGCGCGCTGTGCATCGCCTACTCCGGCCGCTGCCTGCTGTCGGGCTATTTCAACCATCGCGACCCCAACCAGGGCAGCTGCACCAACTCCTGCCGCTGGGACTACAAGGTGCACGCGGGCACCGAGACCGCAAGCGGTGACATTCAGACCTGCAACAACGCCCCTGCACTGGGCAATCCGCGTGATTTCGGCACCGTGGGCACGGCACTCGGCGGCGGACCGCGGCACGCCGAGGCAAACCGGACATGGCTGCTGGAAGAGGGCTCCCGCCCGGGCGAGCTGATGCCGATCGAAGAAGACGAGCACGGCACTTACATCATGAACTCGCGCGACCTGCGCGCCATCGAGCATGTACAGCGACTGGTGGACATCGGCGTCGACTCGCTCAAGATCGAAGGCCGCACCAAGAGCCCCTACTACGTTGCGCGCACCAGTCAGGGCTACCGACGCGCGATTGACGACGCGATTGCCGGGCGCCCCTTCGACCTGAAGCTGCTCGGAGAACTCGAAGGCCTCGCCAACCGCGGCTACACGGACGGCTTCTATCAGCGCCACCACACACCCGAACACCAGAACTACCTGCGGGGTCATTCGGAATCGGGACGCAGCCTGCTGGTTGGCGAAGTGGTCGGTTTCGATAGCGCGCGCGGGCTGGCCGAGGTCGAGGTGAAAAACCGCTTCGGCGTCGGCGATACGCTGGAATTCGTGCAGCCCGACGGCAACTTCACCGCCACCTGCACGCACATGGAAGATGCCGTTGGCGGTGCACTCGACATGGTGCCGGGCAGTGGACGTCGCATCCGGCTCGCGCTGCCAGCCGGCGCCAATCCGGCCCAGCCCTGCTTCGTCGCGCGTTTCGTCTGACGCCTACGTCCTGGGCGACCGGGCGCGGCGGGGCTTGGCGTCCGGCGCCGAACTGCCCCCGAGGCTACCCAGCGGCCGCGCCTGATTCCAGGCCACCATGCCACCGAGCAACAGAAAACCGCCGAGCAGCGCAATCGCGACAAAGGGCAAGGCCATCGCAAGCAGCGTCCAGTTGAGCGAGCGTACAAGCACGACCTTGCCCGGATCGGCCGGATCGATCCAGGCCGTGACCGACTGACCGATATCCATCTCCCGCAACACCGCCGCCAGGGTCCTGTGGTATCCCACCCCCTGATGGAGGTCATAGCGGGATCCGACGAAGCCCTCGGCGTCCACCGTATAGCGGTAGCGAACTTTCAGCGACGGCAGCGGCCTGTTGCGCAGCAGGTCTGCCGGCTCGATTGACACGAACTCGAGCGTGGCGGGCACCGGCGTCCATTGCCGTGTCTGCATGGCCTCGTAAAGCGGCTGCACCCCGAACGAGATCGCGCCGAAGATACCGGCCACCAGCAAGGCGACGCCGAACAGGGGAAAGATGAGCCTGATCCCGCCTTCGACAAGATACAACTTAAGTGAGGTTCGAGACATGTAGGCGCGAGCCGTAAGAGATTCCGTATTCTATTGCCCAACGCACCATACTGAAAATGGCATATGAAGCCCGCAGCCATGCAATGCCGACACAATGCTCGACAAGCTGCAAACGGAGAGCGAGAATTTCCCGACACAGCGCCCAAGCCCCTGACCCACCGGTCGCCAGCGCGCCTGCCCACCTGCACCAGCATTCACATCCGGGGCAGGCATCCCGACCACAACCACACAGCCCACGATGCCCTGCACTCAGAACACAAGCACTGCACCAGCACTCGATATCGTCGAGCTGGACCTCACTCAGGCCCACCACGCCCAAGCCTTCATCGAGTTGCTCGATCACTATGCGCGCGATCCGATGGGTGGCGGCAAGCCGCTGGCTGAACCAGTTCGGGCCACACTCGCCGAGCGCCTGCTGCAGCGCAACGACTTCGTCGCTTTTGTCGCCTTCAGCGGCAACACGCCATGCGGCCTGATCAACTGTTTCGAGGGCTTCTCGACCTTTACCGCGGCGCCGCTGCTGAACGTCCACGACCTGGTCGTACATGCGGACTTTCGCCGCCGCGGTATCGGCCAGGCCCTGCTCGGCGCGGCAGAGACCGCGGCCCGCAATCGCGGCTGCTGCAAGCTCACGCTGGAAGTGCTGTCGAACAATCACACGGCGCTTGCCAGCTACGAGCGCGCAGGCTTTCGTCCCTACGTCCTCGACCCTGCAGCCGGACATGCCCAGTTGCTGCAGAAGTGGCTTGCCCCTGAGCGCTCGTCGCCTTAGTTCGCCCCCGATCCTTCGCTGCAGTGCAACCTGCCTTGCGCTATAATGCAAGGCTTTGTTTTATCTGAAAAACAGGATTTACTGTGCTCGTCGCCGCCAATATCACCATGCAGTTCGGGGCCAAGCCCCTGTTCGAGAACGTCTCCGTCAAATTCGGCGACGGCAACCGTTACGGCCTGATCGGCGCCAACGGCGCGGGCAAGTCGACTTTCATGAAGATCCTTTGCGGTGCGCTTGAGCCATCAGCCGGCAACGTATCGAAGGATCCGCACGAACGCATGGCCTATCTGCGCCAGGACCAGTTCGGCTATGAAGACCTGCGTGTTCTCGACGTGGTGCTGATGGGGCACGAGCAGATGTGGGCGTGCATGGCCGAGAAGGATGCCATCTACGCCAATCCAGAGGCCACCGAAGACGACTACATGCGCGCCGCCGAACTCGAAGGCAAGTTCGGCGAGTACGACGGCTACACTGCCGAGGCGCGTGCGGGCGAACTGCTGCTTGGTGTCGGCATCGGCACCGAACTGCACAACGGCCCGATGAAGAACGTCGCGCCGGGCTGGAAACTGCGCGTGCTGCTGTGTCAGGCCCTGTTCGCCAATCCCGAGATCCTGCTGCTCGACGAACCGACCAACAACCTCGACATCAACACCATCCGCTGGCTCGAAGACGTGCTCAACAATCGTGACTGCACGATGGTGATCATCTCCCACGACCGCCACTTCCTGAACCAGGTCTGTACCCACATGGCCGACCTGGACTACGGCACCATCACCGTCTACGCCGGCAACTACGACGACTACATGGAAGCGGCGACCATTGCCCGCGAGCGTCAGTCCGCAGCCAACTCCCGTGCCAAGGACAAGATTTCCGAACTGCAGCAGTTCGTGCGCCGTTTCTCGGCCAACAAGTCCAAGGCCAAGCAGGCCACCAGCCGCCTCAAGCTGATCGACAAGCTCAAGCCGGAAGACGTCAAGCCTTCGTCACGCCAGTACCCGTGGATTCGCTTCGACTACGACGAGAAGGACAAGCTGCACCGCCTCGCCTGCGAGGTCGACAACATCAGCTTCGCCTACGACGGCATGGACAAGCCGCTGATCAACCGCTTCTCGCTGGCGATCGACGCCGGCGACAAGGTGGCGATCATCGGTGAGAACGGCGTCGGCAAGACCACGCTGATGAAGCTGCTGATCGGTGAACTCACCCCGCAGAAGGGCGCGGTGAAATGGGCCGAGAAGGCCAAGCCGGGCTACTACGCGCAGGATCACTCGTCCGACTTCGCCAAGGACATCAACCTGACCGACTGGATTGCCGACTACGCCCGCATCACCGCAGACGCCGTCGGCGGCGATGTCGAAACCCTGATCCGCGGCACGCTCGGCCGTCTGCTGTTCTCCGGCGACGAGGTCAAGAAATCGGTCAAGGTCATTTCCGGTGGCGAGCAGGGGCGGATGCTGTTCGGAAAGCTGATGCTGTCGCGCCCCAACGTGCTGCTGATGGACGAGCCGACCAACCACCTCGACATGGAATCGATCGAGTCGCTCAACACCGGCCTGGACAAGTTCCCCGGCACCCTGGTGTTCATCTCGCACGACCGTGAGTTCGTCTCGTCGCTGGCCACCCGCATCATCGAGATCAAGCTCGACGGCAGCATCATCGACTACCGCGGCACCTACGAAGAGTACCTGTCCAGCCAGGGCGTGGAGTAATCACCCGGGCCCTCGCCCCTCAGTCCGCCGCCTTCCTGCCCCGCCCCCAGCTTGCACGCAGGCTGGCGGCAGGCATGGGCTTGTCATATAGGTAGCCCTGCCCGATATCGCAGCCCTCTGCGCGCAGAAACGCAGCCTGAGCCTGGGTTTCAACGCCTTCGGCAACCGCGCTGAGACCAAGGCTGCGTGCCAGCGCTATCACTGCCCGAATGATGGCCTCGCCGTTCGTGTCGTGACCGATATCACTCACGAACGACTGATCGACCTTCAGCCGGTTGAGTGGCAGTCGTCTGAGATAGGCCAGGCTTGAATAGCCGGTTCCGAAGTCGTCAATCGCCAGCGCGACGCCCAGCGCACGCAGCCCATCGAGGACGTCCAGTGCGCGCTCGGGCTCGCGCATGATCATCGACTCGGTTACCTCGAGCTCGAGACGTTCGGCGGCGAGTCCGTTACGCTGCAGCGCGCCAGCAGTGATCTCTACGATCTGGTCGCGGTCGATCTGACGCGCCGACAGGTTGACCGCAACCAGCGGCACCTCGAATCCCTCTGCAGCCCAGGCCACCATCTGCCGGCAGGCCTCATTCAGGACCCACTCGCCGATCTCGCCAATGATGCCCATCTCCTCGGCAAGCGGAATGAACCTGTCCGGCGGGACCAGCCCCAGCTCGGGGTGTTGCCAGCGCACCAGCGCTTCTGCCCCGGCCAGGCTGCCATCCGCAAAATCAATCTGCGGCTGGTAGTGCAGGACCAGCTCCTTGCGCGCCACTGCCCCGCGCAAGGCGCTCTCCATGACCAGGCGCTCAAGCGTTCCGGTTGTCAGATCCTGCGAGAAGAACTGGTACGTGTTGCGGCCCTGCGACTTGGCCTCGTACATCGCCAGGTCGGCATGCTTCAGCAGCGTGTCGGCGTCGTCCCCGTCATCCGGGTAGCGAGCGATGCCGATGCTTGCGGTCACCGTCAGCGCATGCCCGCCGACCGTGCGCGGGGTGGAGAAGATGTCGAGCATCTTGCGCGCGACGGTCGTCACCTGCCGCACGTCGGTTTCGTCCTCCATCAGCAACACGAACTCGTCTCCGCCCAGACGCGCGAGCGTGTCACTGGCCCGGATCAGACGGCTGATACAGTTCCCGACATCGATCAGCAACTCATCGCCGACCGTATGGCCCAGCGTGTCATTCACGCTCTTGAACCGGTCGAGGTCGAAGAACAGCAGGGCGAGCGTGCCCCTCTCGCGCCGCGCCCGCATGAGCGCATGCTCGAGCCGGTCGCGCAGCAGAATGCGGTTGGGCAGACGGGTAAGCGAATCGTGATAGGCGAGAAAATCAATCTTCTCCTGCGCCACCTTCAGAGTGGAGATATCGCTGAACACAGCCACATAGTGCGTAATCTGCTCGTCGCTGCCGCGCACCACGCTGATGGTCAGCCACTGCGGGTAGATCTCGCCGCTCTTGCGCCGGTTCCATAACTCCCCGCGCCATTGCCCGGTAGCGTTCAAGCTGCGCCAGATTTCGCGATAGAACGCCGACTCGTGCCTGCCAGACTTGAGAATGCGCGGATTGCCACCCACGACCTCATCCTTGCGATAGCCGGTAATCGTTTCGAACGCGGGATTCACCGTCAGGATGCAGCCCTTTGGATCCGTCACCAGAACGCCTTCGACCGTGCTGTTGAAGACACGGTCAGCCAGACGAAGCTCTTCGTCGGCGCGGCGACGATCGGAGATGTCGCGCGCAAAACCCACCGTACCGAGCAGCTCGCCGTTCCGGTCGACGACCGGCGCCTTGTAGGTTTCAATCCAGCGCCGCTCTCCGCGGTTCGTGATCTGCTCTTCGACCGACAGGCTCTTGCCCGTCGTCATCACCACGTGATCATCACGGACATACTGCCGCGCGAGCTCTGCCGGCCACAGGTCGGCATCGGTCTTGCCCTTGACCCCTTTCTGATCCGGCTCACCGCATGCTTCGGCAACCTGCCGATTGACCGCGAGGAAACGCCCATCGCGATCCTTGAGCCAGACCATGAAGGGAAAGTTGTCAATCAGCGCCTGCTGGTAGTGCAGTTGCTGCTCCAGACTCGTGTTGAGCTCCAGAATTCTTTCATCGGCCCGCCGCTGATCCTCCAGAACGCTCAGCAACACCTGTCGCGCCTGCTCGGCATCGAGCAGCATCTGCGTCATTTCGTCCTTGGCCTGCCGCACTGCATGCTCGGCTTCAAGACGCAAGGTAATGTCGAGGCATACGCCGGCCACCGCCGGACGCCCTCCGAATTCAGCCCGGCTGCCATGCACCTCCACCTGAAATTCAGTGCCATCGCGGCGCAGGGCGGAAAAAACGTAGTGTGAGTCGCGCACCTCGCCAGACATCCGCTGCGCGACCTTGCTGCGTACAAGCCCGCGATCGCGCTCGGTGATCAGCGCCGCCATCTCGACACCATCAATCACGTCTGCCGGCGAAGCGAAGCCGAACATCGCGGCAAAGGCCTGGTTGACGTAGCGGAAACGTCCGTCCTGAATGACATAGATCGCGACGAGCGACTGCTCCACCACCGACCGATACAGGACGTCCATATCGGCCGTCCTCACTTTGGCTCACTTCCGTATCGCGGAGGCTCACCGAGGCGAAGCAGCAAGGCATTGACCTCATCCTTCAACTCGAGAACCCGCGACTCCCGCCCAAGCGTGACCGCATACCAGCGCCGCATCTCCTCGACACTTGCGGCAAGCCGCGACGATTCACGGTGGCGCTCGAGGGCGATCGACAGCAACTGGCTGATGCTGTCGAACTGCTGGCGTTCGTGCTCGGCCGCTTCACGCGGCGTGCGGTAATAAGCCGCAAAAGTGCCCAGCACACGGCCATCGGTGGCAAGCAGCGGCACCGACCAGCACGCACGCAGACCGTGAGCAAGCGCAATCTCTGCGTAGTCCACCCACAAGGGGCTGTGCTCGATATCGCTGACGAATACGGATTGCGCGGTAAAGGCGGCGGTCCCGCAGGAGCCAGCCGCTGGACCGATGTGCGCACCATTGATGGCTTCGCAATACGCTTCCGGCAAACTCGGGCCCACCCGGGTGAGCAGATGCGTCCCTTCTTCGTCCATCAACAGGATGGAGCACAGCATGTCCGGGTTTTGCTGTTCGAGCAGTGTCGTCACGTACAGCAATGTGTCACTCAGCGCTTCCCCGCGCGCAACGCGCTCCAGCGTGCTGTTCGATAGCTCAAGCATGCGCTGCGACCGCGCGCTCGCGGTTACGTCGCTCCACACCGTGGACACGCAGTGGCGCCCGCGCAACGCCAAGGCGCGCGCACTCACCCGTACGTCACGCAACTCGCCGCTGCGATTCCGGTACTGCGTGGTAAACACGCCCTCCCCCTGGGCGATGACCTGCCGGATATGCGTCACAAGCTGCGCCTGATCGAGGGCCGCCCCAAAATCGCTCAGATTGAGCTTGTCGAACACATCGCGGCCATAGCCGAAATTGCGATGCGCCGCTTCGTTGAACTCGAGCACGGCACCGCTATCGGCATCGAACAGCAATATCGAATCCAAAGCCTGATTGACGATGGCCCCATAGACCTCCTCACGCTCGGCGAGCCGCTCCTGGGCCTGATGCAGCGCAGTCACGTCACGTGCAACGCCCAGCACACCAAGCAGTTCCCCATCGGCGCCGAACATCGGCATCTTGACCGTTTCCAGCAGCTCACGGTGGCCATCAGCGAAGTCGATCCAGTCACTGTGGCCCGCGGGCTGACCGCTCCGCATCACGGCGCAATCCTCGGCACGGATGGATTCGGCCAGTTCGGGGCGGAGCAGGTCGTAGTCGCACTTGCCGAGCACCTCTGCTTCAGGGAGCCCGAAAACCGATGCGACGCGGGCATTGCAGGCAAGGAACACCCCTTCCCTGTCCTTGAGGAAGACGAGGTCGGATGCACCCGCCAGCGGAGTCGCAAGACGTAATGCGTTGATGGGATCACCTTCGGGTGGCGCAGTTGTGTTCATGACGATTCAGGTGCCTTTCGGAGGCCATTCGGGACATCCCGGCCGCTCACCCGAATTCGCCATAAGGCTCATTGGTGACGGCAGCCAATTATGACGCAATCCGCTCCGGCGTTCGTGCTCCCCGTCACGGCTGGCACTGCCCGGCCTCGAACCCTGCTCAACAAGTCTTGACGACAATGTCGTGCAGCGTGTTCGCACAATGCGCCATGCGGTCCGCCGCGTTCGAAAGGTGGCGGTAGATTTCACGCCGTTTGAACATGTTCAGGTAGTCCTCTCCCTGAAATAGTTCCGCAAGCGCCTTGCGGTAGAGCTTTTCAACCTTGCGCTCAGCCTTGCGCCCGACGTCGGCGCACTCCGCACTCAGTGCAGGCTGTTTTGCCAGCACCGAGAAGCCCGTCGCCAGCGCTTTCACCCCCTGCTCCAGAGCCCGCGCCATCTCCGTCGTGTACGGGTCTGGCCCGACGCCAAGCACGTCCATCTCGTTGACGGTGCTCTTGCAGTAATTCACCACCTCGTCGAGATCCATGATCGCGCGGTGAATGTCCTCGCGGTCGAACGGCGTGGAAAACGCCTCGTTCAGGGTATGCAGGTTGTGAATCTTGAGGCGGTCGGCAGCATGCTCATCGGCCTTGATCTGCTTGGCGATCGCGGGGGTCGCCTGCTCCATGAACTGCACCAGCAGGGTGACGGTATGCACCACCTGAAGCGCCTGTTCGGTGAGCAGCCGATGAAAGTCCGGCGCCTTTGGAAAGATGCGGTCGAGCACCCGAAAAACGATGGAGCGTGTCGGTTCTGTCATGTCCTGACCTCAATCAAGCAAGGGGCGCAACAGCAGCAGCACGATGGCACCGGCCGCCGCCGAGGCCGGAATCGTGATCACCCAGGTCGCGACGATCTCGCCCGCCTTGCCCCAGCGCACACTGCGCGGACGTTCGGATGCGCCGATCCCCATGATCGAACTGGCAACGACATGGCTTGTGGAGACCGGCGCCCCCACGAGCGAGGCGGAGAGGATGACCGTGGCCGAGGTGAGTTGCGAATCGAGTGCATGCAGCGGACGCACCTTGTACACCGCAAACCCGAGCGTGCGCACGATGCGCCAGCCCCCCGTCAGCACGCCCGCCGTCATCGCGATGGCGCACACGAGCATGACCCAGAGCGGCACGTCGAAGCTCGGAATGAAACCGCCGAGCAAAAGGACCAGCGTGAGAATGCCCATGCTCTTCTGGGCATCGTTCGCCCCGTGTGCGAACGCCAGTCCGGCGGTGGTGACATACTGGGACAGCCGCAGATGGCGGTTGAGGGTCGGTCGTGCCGCGCGGAACAGCAGGGACAGAAAACGGTGTATCAGGTAGCCGACGAGAAAACCAAGCAGTGGAGACAGGACAAGCGCCAGCAGGACCTTGGTCACCCCCGAAAGATGGCCGTCAGCCAGCGCCGAAAATCCCCACACCACGTGATCGACACCCGCCGAGCTCACAACCGCGCCAACAAGACCGCCAACCAGCGCATGGGATGAAGAGGACGGGATGCCTTTCCACCAGGTCAGCAGATTCCACCCAATGGCGCCGATCGACCCGGCCAGCAAGATCCCCAGAGACAGCATCACCGGCACGCCCGCAAGATCAACGAAACCGCCAATCGTGTTGGCCACTGCCGTCCCCCCGAGCAGGGGTCCGAGAAACTCGAACACTGCGACCACCAATACGGCCTGCGCCGGGCTCATCGCACGCGAGGCAATGACGGTGGCGACGACGTTTGCAGCATCATGAAAGCCATTCGTGTAATCGAACAGCAGGACGGTCGCAACGGCGCACACGGTAATCACGAGGACAAGGTCCACCGGCACACACTCCGCGGCAAAATGGCATCTGTGCCTGATGATAAGCGGATGCAGGGTACAAAGCATGCCGCACTGCGCAACATCCGGGCCGACCCGGCGCCGATCAGCCGCGGCGCATATGGCATCTATCTCAACCGCAACCCCAAACTGCCTGTCATTCTCGAGGCGCTGGACGTTGCGAATGCCGGCACGCGGATCTCGGTCGACGGCTTCGGCACCGCGAACGAAATTCCCGAAGACGCGTCGCAGGGCCACGAGCCGTCGTCTCGGATAGAATATGGGCCGGTCAACCGGATTTCGCCATGATCGGTATCTTTCTCATCACCCATGCCACGCTGGGCGAATCGCTCATTCAGTGCGCCTGCCATGTGCTCAACAAGCGCCCTGCCAATATCATTCAGCTCGGCGTGTCCGCGCAGGACGATCCGCTCGACCTGTTGCCGACCGCGCGGCAGATGGTCTCGTGGGCGGACAGCGGTCGTGGGGTGGTCATTCTGACCGACATCTACGGCGCAACACCGTCCAATATCGCGACCAAGCTCCTGCAACCCGGTCTGGTCGAGGGCGTCGCGGGCGTGAATCTGCCCATGTTGCTGCGTGTACTGACATACCGTGAGAAAGACATGTCCACGCTGATACAGCGCGCCATATCGGGCGGCTGTGACGGGGTGATGCACATGAAGTAAAGCAGCAAGTTCGGGCCTCACATTACAAACCAGAAACCGGAAGTCGAGCGAGACGCAAGATGCCCAAAGCGGACGTGGAAATCATCAACAAACTTGGCCTGCATGCACGTGCTTCGGCCAAACTGACCCAACTGGCAAGCGGCTTCGGCGCCGAGGTCTGGCTGGAGCGAAACGGCCGCAGGGTCAATGCAAAAAGCATCATGGGTGTCATGATGCTCGCCGCCGCGCGCGGCGCCACGATCAGCGTCGAAACCGCCGGGGTCGACGCCGAGAACGCTCTCGAACAGATCAAGGCACTGATTGCCGACCGCTTCGGCGAAGAGGAATAGACGATGGCGTTTACGCTGCACGGACTGCCCGTCTCGCAAGGTATCGCCATCGGCCAGGTGCACCTCGTGTCTCACGCACTGCTCGAGGTGAACCACTACCACGTGCCGCCAAAACACCTTGCCGACGAACTGACGCGGCTCGACGATGCGCTTGCCACCGTGCAGGGCGAACTCATCGGACTCAAGGCCTCGGCCAGTTCGGGGACCAGTCACAACGAAGTCGGCGCTTTCGTCGATCTGCAGCTGATGATGCTGTCCGACCCGATGCTGATCGATGCCGCTCGCAAGCTCATAGAGTCGCGACGCTGCAACACCGAATGGGCGCTGGTCCAGCAGATGGAACTGGTCGTCGAGCAGTTCCGCCAGATCGAGGACCCCTATCTGCGCGAGCGCCAGGCCGACGTCGTGCAGGTGGTCGAACGCCTGGTGAAGGTCCTGCTCGGCCACCCGGGCCACCTGCCACCCAAACGCCGCGACGGACTGGGCACCGTGGTCGTGGCACACGACTTGTCTCCAGCCGACACCATCGGCTTTCGCGACCACAACATCTCGGGATTCGTCACCGACGTGGGCGGGCCAACCAGCCATACCGCGATTGTTGCCCGCAGCCTGTCAATTCCCGCCGTCGTCGGCCTGCACCATATCCGCGACCTCGTGGAAGACGGTGAGCTCATCATCGTCGACGGCACCCGCGGCGTCGCCATTGTCGATCCTGACGAAACGGTCGTGCAGGAATACCGCCTGCGCCGCTCCGAGCTCGAACTGGAAAAATCCAAGCTCAACCGGCTCAAGGACACGCGCGCCACGACACTCGACGGCGAGAACGTCAATCTGCTTGCCAACATCGAAGGCCCGAAGGACCTGCCCCAGGTGAAGGCGGTCGGCTCTGACGGCGTCGGCCTGTATCGAACAGAGTTTCTCTTCATCGGTCGAGATACCCTGCCCGACGAAGACGAGCAGTACGAAGCCTATCGCGCCGTGCTCAAGGCCATGCCAAGCAAGCCGGTGACCATCCGCACCTTCGACGTCGGCGCCGACAAGGCGCTCAATGGCAACCAGGGCCGCAACGAGCCCAACCCGGCGCTGGGCCTGCGAGCGGTGCGCTACTCCCTGGCCGAACCGAAGATGTTCATGACCCAGCTGCGTGCGCTGCTGCGTGCATCTGCGCACGGCAGACTGCAGATCATGGTGCCGATGCTGGCGCATGCGCACGAGATCGACCAGTGCCTGACCCTGATCGAAAAGGCCAAGACCGAACTGCGTGCGGAAAAGGTCAAGTTCAACGAAGCGGTGCCCGTCGGCGGCATGATCGAAGTGCCTGCTGCTGCGCTGTCGCTAGGCATGTTCATCCGCCGCCTGTCGTTTCTCTCGATCGGTACCAACGACCTCATCCAGTACACACTCGCCATCGACCGCTCGGACGAGTCCGTCGTTCATCTTTACGACCCCCTGCATCCGGCAGTGCTCAAGCTCATCAGCGGCACCATACAGGCCGGTGTTCGCTTCGGTGTGCCGGTTTCGGTGTGCGGCGAGATGGCGGGCGACCCCGCCTATACCGAACTGCTGCTCGGCATGGGACTGCGCAATTTCTCGATGCACCCGGCCCATATCCTCGGGGTCAAACAGCAAGTGCTGCGCGCCGATGTGGGCGAACTCGCACCGCGAGTGCAGCGCATTCTCAAGATGGACGAGCCGGCACGCGTGCGCGAAGCCGTGGAGCGGCTCGGAAGCTAGGCGACGGGTCGGAAGTCCGGCCCCGACACATGGACCGGAACCTGCCTTGAAGCACATGCTCCGCGCAAACGCATACGCTTTCATCAGCATGATTGCGCGCGCTGACGCCCGCCATTAGAATGGCGGCCTGTCCAGTGAAGCCCTTCCGGCTTTCCTCAGAGCGGGCGTCGTATAACGGCATTACCTGAGCTTCCCAAGCTCATGACGAGGGTTCGACTCCCTTCGCCCGCTCCAGCCATCATATCGAACACCAGCTGAAAAGGCCGGCCTCCCAGGCGGGCCTTTTTGCATTCCACGCCGGTCTTCACCCACACCACCGTCACACGCTGCGAATGTGATGCGCCAGCCCATATCTAGATCAACGAATATATATTTCGCTTTTTTTCGATATATACTTCGATAAAATTCGATATTAACCCAGCCCCGCCGACAGGCGCCCAGACATGAACATCGACGTCATCATCAAGGCACTCGCGCACCCTGTACGGCGCGAGATTCTGCAGTGGCTGAAGGAGCCCGAAAAGCACTTCTCCGAGCAAGCGCATCCGCTCGAAGTCGGTGTATGTGCGGGCATGTTCGAGCGCTGCGGATTGTCGCAATCCACGGTATCCACCCACCTCGCCACCCTGCAGAACGCTGGTCTGGTCAGTACGCGGCGCATCGGCCAGTGGGTGTTCTACAAACGCAACGAAGAAACGATCAGCACCTTCCTGCGCCAGATCAGCGACGAGCTCTAGGGCTTCGCCTGCTCCCAGGCCCCTGTGGCACAGCACTGAACGCGCGCCCGATCATCAGCACCAGGCTCCAGAAACGCCCTTCACTACAGGACACACACCTCCCATGCCTACCCTGTTCGACCCATTTACCGCCGGCGACATCGCGCTTTCCAACCGTATCGTCATGGCCCCGCTGACCCGCAACCGCTCACCCGGCGCGGTGCCTGGCGAGATGACGGCCACCTACTACGCACAACGTGCCAGCGCCGGCCTGATCATCACCGAGGCCACAGCCATTACGCAGCAGGGTCAGGGCTATGCCGACGTGCCCGGCCTGTATGCCCCCGAACAGCTGGCTGGCTGGCGTCGCGTCACCGAGGCTGTCCATGGCGCAGGCGGAAAAATCGTGGTGCAGATGTGGCACGTCGGGCGCATTTCCCACGCCTCGCTGCAACCCGCGGGCGGTGCGCCGGTGGCTCCCTCGGCCATTACCGCCAAGGCCAAGACCTATATCGTGAATGCAGACGGCAGCGGCGAGTTCGTCGCCACCTCTCAACCACGGGCGCTGGCGCTGGACGAGCTGCCTGGGATCGTTGAAGACTACCGGCGCGCGGCTCGTGCCGCGATCGATGCCGGATTCGACGGCGTCGAGGTGCATGCGGCGAACGGCTATCTCATCGATCAGTTCCTGCGTTCCGGCAGCAACCACCGCACCGACGCCTACGGCGGCAGCATCGAGAACCGCGCACGCCTGCTGGTCGAAGTCATGGAAGCGATCACCGCCGAAATCGGCGCGGGCCGAACGGCCATCCGCATCTCGCCGGTCACGCCCGCCAACGACGCATCGGATCCCGATCCGCAGCCGCTGTTCGACTACGTGGTGCGACAGCTCGCGAGATGGCCGCTGTCCTACATTCACGTGATCGAGGGCGCCACCGGTGGCGCGCGTGATTTCCAGCAAGGCGACACGCCCTTCGACTACGCGGCCCTGCGCGCCGCTTATGCCGAGGCTGGCGGCGCTGGCGCGTGGATGGTGAATAACGGTTACGACGGCACGCTGGCAGAAACCGTCGTGGCCGATGGCCGCGCCGATCTGGTCGCCTTCGGCAAGCCCTTCATCGCCAACCCCGACCTTGTGCGCCGCCTGCGCGAAAACGCGCCGCTCAACGCGCCGGACACAAAGACCTTCTATGGCGGTGGGGAGAAAGGTTACCTGGACTATCCGACGCTGCCCTGATCCCTGCCGCAGCGCGCACGGCGGACACCTCCGGAATAATCAGCGGAGGCCGTCCGCACGGGCGAACAGACGCCCGACCGCCTCCGGGTTGGACGGGAAGTACAGGTGCACGTACGAGGCGGTCAGCCGCGCACGACGGTAGATCGCCTCGCCCTCGCGCCCGTCCGGCGTGTGCGCTTGAACCAAGGGCTGCAACGGGGTTTCGCTCTTCGAATAGTGGAAGGTATGCCCGGCAAGCCTGCCCTCGGGCAAGTCGGCAATCTGCAAGCCGAGTGCGGCAAGGCGCTTCTGCATCACGGCGCGCCCCGGCAGCAACCCACCGAAGACATGCGCCTCCCCCGCCTTGTCGACCACGGTCTCGAACAGACTCATCATGCCACCGCACTCGGCCAGCACCGGACGGCCAGCATCAACATGTGCGTGCAGCGCCTGCCAGAACCCGCGATTGGCCGCGAGGCGCTCGCCATGCAGTTCCGGGTATCCACCCGGCAGCCACACAGCATCGCAGGCAGGCAGCCCGTCGCCCGCGAGCGGAGAAAAGAAGGCGAGCTCGGCACCCAGCGCGCGCAAGCTATCCAGGTTTGCCGGATAGATGAAGCCGTAAGCCGCATCGCGCGCGACCGCGACCGTATGCCCGGCAAGGACCGGCGCCACGGGGACTGCGGGCGCAGCGGTGAAGGCAACGGCAGGCGGCAGGTCCGCCGCGCCGGTCTGCGCCAGGCTGTCGGCCAGACGGTCCAGTCGCGCATCGAGATCCTCGATCTCCGCCGCCTGCATCAGCCCGAGATGGCGCTCGGGCAGGGCCGCATCGGCATCGCGCATGAGCGCGCCGAACCAGCGCATGCCATCGGGCAAGGACGCCTCAAGCATTCCAGCGTGGCGCGGGCTGCCGACATGGTTGGCGAGTACGCCGGCAAACGGCAGCCCTGCGCGGTAGGTCGCCAGCCCATGCGCCAGCGCGCCAAAGGTCTGCGCCATCGCACGGGCATCGATCACTGCCATGACGGGCAGACCGAAGCGACAGGCAATGTCCGCACCCGAGGGCGAGCCGTCGTACAGGCCCATGACGCCCTCGACCAGGATCAGGTCGGCCTCGCCCGCCGCGTCGTACAAACGCCGTGCGATGTCGTCCTCGCCGCACATGCCGAGATCGACGTTGTACACAGCCGCAGCGCTGGCCACGGCATGAATCTGCGGATCCAGGAAATCCGGCCCCGACTTGAACACCCGCACCTTGCGCCCAAGACGGCTGTGCATGCGCGCAAGCGCCGCGGTGACGGTGGTCTTGCCCTGACCGGAAGCCGGGGCGGCGATGAAGAGCGCCGGACAATGGCGCGGCGTGCGGGTTTCGGTCATGTCGATGGACGCCACGAATCGGCGTCGAAAAAGGCTGAACAACATGCGCGCCGGCGTGGGCCGGGCGCTAGCGCTGGTCGTCGGGCGTTGCGGGATGCACCACCGCACAGCCTGCGTGCGGCGGATGGGGGGTGTCGACAGCGTTCTGCGGCGCGAACCATGCCAAGCGCGGGTAGAGCCCGACCACCCCGCCGACCACGGTCAGCGCCGGTGGGCGGATGCCCGCCGCCTGTGCGCGCTCGGTCAGCGTCGCGAGGTCGGCCGTTACCACGCGCTGGGCATCGGTCGTGCCGCGCTCGATCACCCCGGCCGGCGTGTCCGCTTGCAGGCCATGGGCGATGAGTTGCTCACAGATCTCGGCCAGGCGCGAAATGCCCATGTAGATCACCAGCGTCTGCCCCGGGCGCGCAAGCATCGGCCAGTCCAGATCGAGCGCGCCATTCTTGAGAAAACCCGTGGTGAAGATCACCGATTGCGCATGATCGCGGTGGGTCAGCGGAATGCCTGCGTACGCTGCAATACCCGCTGCAGCCGTGACGCCCGGCACCACTTCGACGGTAATGCCGGCCTCGACCAGCACCTCCATCTCTTCACCGCCGCGCCCGAAGATGAAGGGGTCACCGCCCTTCAGCCGCACCACCCGCTTTCCCGCCTGGGCCAGCGTCACCAGCAAGCGGTTGATTTCGTCCTGCGGCAGGGTGTGATCGGCAGCCTTCTTGCCGACATAGATGCGCTCTGCGGCCGCAGGCGCCAGGGCGACGATTGCGGGACTGACAAGGTTGTCGAAGACCACCACATCGGCGCCCCCGACCAGGCGCGCACCGCGCAGCGTCAGCAGTTCCGGGTCACCGGGACCGGCTCCGACCAGATACACATGACCGGGCTGGGCACCCGCTCTCGCGCCAGGCATGACGGGCACACTCATCTCACCACTCCATGCCGGCCATCGCCTTGATGCCGGCCGCAAACGCATGCTTGACCACGGTCATGTCGGTCACCGTGTCGGCGACCGCCACCAGTTCAGGCGGCGCTGCACGGCCGGTCACCACCACGTGCTGATCGACCGGCCGGGCCATGAGGTCGGCCACCACGCTCTCCACTTCAAGATAGCCGTACTTCAGCGCGATGTTGAGCTCATCGAGCACGACAAGTCCAGTCCCCGGGTCGCGCAGAAAGCTGCGAGCCTGCTCCCAGGCGGCGTGTGCCGCTGCCACGTCGCGGGCGCGATCCTGCGTTTCCCAGGTGAAGCCCTCGCCCATCACATGCCAGCTCACGCCGGGCTGGCGGCGGTAGAAGGCCTCCTCGCCGGTGTCCGACCTGCCCTTGATGAACTGCACCACCCCGACTTTCTGTCCATGGCCGAGCGCACGCGCAACCAGCCCGAATCCGGCACTGGATTTGCCTTTGCCGTTGCCGGTATTGACCAGCAACACCCCGCGCTCGATCTGTGCTGCGGCGATGTGGCTGTCGACCACTTCCTTCTTGCGCGCCATGCGTGCGTTGTGGCGCGCGTCCTTGTCCTGATTCTCGCTCATCGTGTTCTCTCTCGTTCAGGGGTTCGTTGGCGTGACGGGCTGCAATACGCCCGTGGCGTTTCCAACTGCAGAACTGCCTCTGGCGGGCAGTGTGGGAACAGGGTTTTCATCGCATCAGTCGGGCACAAAGGTAATCCGCCCATCGAGCTCGAAGCGCCGCAGCGGATGCCCGAAGGCATGACTCAGGCAATCGGCCTGCAGCACGGTGTCGCGGTCGCCGGCGATCACGCCCCCCTGACCATCGAGCAGGATGATGTGATCGGCAAAGCGGGCGGCAAGGTTGATGTCGTGCAAGACCATGACCACCCCTCGCCCCTGGTCAGCGAGCTGGCGGAACAGGGACAGCACTGCGATCTGGTAACGCAGGTCGAGGTGGTTGAGCGGCTCGTCGAGCAGGAACAGCGTCGGCGCCTGCGCCAGCAGCGCGGCCACCGCAACGCGCTGACGCTCGCCGCCCGACAGGGTAAGGATGTCGCGCTGCTCGAAGCCGGTCAGCCCGACATCGGCTAGCGCAGCACGGGCGATGCGTTCGTCGTCCGTGCCTTCCCACCCCCAGCGCCCGAGGTGCGGGTGACGGCCAATGAGCACGGACTCCAGGACGGACGCGGCAAAGTGGTCGGGCTGCTGCTGCGGCAGCACGCCACGGAACCGCGCCGCATCGAGCGTGGACCACTCCGAGTACGGCGCGCCGCCGAGACGCACCGTGCCCACGCTGGGCGCGCGCAGTCCGGCCAGTGTATGCAGCAGCGTGGTCTTGCCCGCGCCATTGGGTCCGAGCAGCACCAGGCATTCGCCCATCGCCAGCTTGAGGCTGAACTCGCAACACAGCCAGCGTTCGCCTGCCTGCAGCGCGAGCCGGTCGGCCTCGAGCAAGGGTGAAGCGGAAGCGGATGCGCCCGAAGTTTTCATGTCAGCGCGGATGGCGTGCAAGCAGGAACAGGAACACAGGCACGCCGATGAGTGCGGTCAGCACGCCCACCGGCAGTTGCTGCGGCGCCATCACCGTGCGCGCCAGCGTATCGGCCACCGTCAGCAGAATGCCGCCCGCCACTGCCGCGGTCGGCAACAGCACGCGCTGGTCGTTACCCAGCGCAAGCCGCACCAGATGCGGCACGATCAGCCCGACGAAACCCACCGAGCCCACCTGCGTCACCGCCACCGCGGTCAGCAGCGAAG
This sequence comes from Parazoarcus communis, assembly GCF_003111645.1. NCBI lineage: Bacteria > Pseudomonadati > Pseudomonadota > Betaproteobacteria > Rhodocyclales > Zoogloeaceae > Parazoarcus > Parazoarcus communis. Next base: position 3,920,154 of record NZ_CP022187.1, on the reverse strand, counting down.
CCAGCACGTACAGTCCGAGGCGCAGGCGTTTGACGCTCACACCGAGCGCATGTGCAGTCATCTCGCCTCGCGCCAGCACGTTGAGATCACGCGCAAACGGCAGCACCGCGAGCAGGCCGATCAGCAGCACGCCCAGCGCCGGCCACGGGTTGGACGCGCCACTGGCATCGCCCATCAACCAGAACAGCATCGACTGCACGCGTGTGTCCGGTGCCAGCGCCAGCATCAGCGTCACCGCCGCGCCGCAGCCCGCGGCCACGATCACACCGGTCAGCAGCAGACGCGTCTGCGTCCAGCTGCCGTCGCCGTGCGCAAGTCCGAACACCAGCAACATGGCAATCAGGGCGCCGGCAAACGCGCCGCCATCGATCCAGATTGACGCCGCCCCCAGCGAAATGCCGGTCAGCGCACCAACCGCCGCGCCGCCGGAAATGCCGAGGATGTAGGGATCGGCCAGGGGATTGCGCAGCAAGACCTGCATCAGCGCCCCCGCCAGCGCGAGCAGGCCGCCACACACAAAGGTGGCCACGGCGCGCGGCAGGCGAAGTTCGCGCACGACGCTGGCTGACATGCCGTCGGCACCGCCCAGGGCAGCAAGGACCTCGGCGGGCGCGATTGGCAAGCTACCCGCGATCAGCGCCCACCCCAGCGTCAGCGCCGCGACCAGCACCAGCACCAGCGCGACGACGAGCAGGCGGCGACGCCTGCTCGTCATCAGGCCCTCCCCGCCCTTGCGCAATGCCACGGCCTCCATCGGCTGTCAGTGCAGGGCGTAGCGCAGCGCAACGAAGGCATTCGCGCCCTTCGTACCGTAGCCCTGAGCCAGTTCGTAGTCCCTGTCGAGGATGTTGTTCGCACGCAGCTCCACACTCCAGTCAGGCGCCAGCGCATAGTGAACGTATGCGTTGAGCAAGGAATATCCGGCCAGCCGTTTTGCCGACGTGTTGCTCGCCGTTGTGTCGAAGCGCCGGCCCTGCCCGGTCAGCTCCATCCCCCAGGTCCAGGCGCCCGTGCTGCGATCAATGGCCAGCGACGCGCTTTCCTTGGCCCGACGCCCAAGGTAATTGCCGCTATCCTTGTCCTTGGCCTCAAGAAAGTCCACGTTTGCACGCAGACGGTAGCCGTACACCATCGTCGTCAGTCCCAGCTCCACGCCTTCCAGCGTTGCGGTGGCGACGTTGTCCGCGATGCCGGAGCTCCAGTCGATCAGGTTCTTCACCCGGTTGTTGAAATAGGTCGCGCGCACGGAGGTCGCGCCACGCTCCCAGACCAGTCCGAACTCGCGATTGAGCGACTCTTCCGGCTTGAGGTCGGCGTTTCCGCCAAAACAGCCGTAAGAGCCGAAACAAGCCAGCGGATAGTAGAGATCGTTGAAGGTCGGCGCCTTGAACGCGGTGCCGATACTGCCATGCACACGCCACTCAGGCAGGAACTGATAGCCATATGCCGCCGACCCGGTGGTTTCTCCGCCGAATTGCGAGTCATCGTCGTGGCGGACATTGAACTGGACGTTGTGCTTGCCGAGCTGGCCGCCCCAGCCGAGCACCAGCGAATTGGTGTTGCGCTGCGTCTTGGCATACGCGGTGGTCGTGCTCACGTTCTGCTCAAGGTACTCGTATGCGGCCAGCAGCGACCCGCCGGCCAGCGCAACATCGTTTTGCCAGGTGAACTGCGTCTGCGCCGTATCGAACTCGGATGTTGAGGTCGCGGTGGAGTGGTCATGCGAGGTGTCCGCGCTGTAGCCGACCTTGACCGTACTGGCCCAGTCGCCCGTGATCTGGTTGCGCATGTAGACGCTCGCGGTATCGGTCTGCTTATCCAGGTACGAGTCGTAGGTCTTGCCGGCGTCGTACCAGCTGCGGCCATCGGTATGAAACACGGACAGGCCGATCTCGTCGCGCTCGCGAAAGCCCACCGTCAGCGATCCATTGACGTAATTGTTGCGGAAACCATCGTCGTCCTGATCCCTGCCTGCATAAGAGGTGGGCCTGGCATTGATACCGTCGGTGCGGTCCTCACCGACGACCAGACTGTAACGCAGGCGATCCACGCCGCCTGCGACCGCAGCCTCCAGGGAGCGACTGTTCTCGGCGCCGAAGCCAACGCGAACCGACGGCTGAAATCCTTCCTTGCCCTTGCGGGTGAAGATCTGGATCACACCGCCGATTGCGTCCGAACCGTACAGCGCACTCGCCGGCCCGCGCAGGATCTCGACACGATCGATCAGCGCCAGGGGAATCGTTTCGAGCGAGGGGGCGCCATTGGTCGCAGAACCAATACGCATGCCGTCGATCAGCACCAGGGTGTGACCCGAGTTGGCACCGCGAATGTAGATGCTGCTGCTCGCGCCGGCACCGCCGTTGCTCACGACCTGAATGCCGGATCGCGCGGAGAGCAACTCGACGAGGCTCGAATTGCCCGCTGCAGCGATGTCCTCGCGACTGATCACTTCGACACTCGCGAGTGCCTCTGAGGCAATGACCGCTTGCCGGGTGGCCGTGACAACGACCTGATCGAGTTCGGAATCGCCATGCACGGTCTGCGCCTGGCCGAGTACGGGGTAAACGAGTGCGCACGCCGACGCGAGAATGGAAAGCTGGATTTTCATTGTAAAGACTCCCTTCGCCACGGCCCGCGTCCCCGCATACCGTGACTGATTCGCACAAGGACATGCCGGGAGAGAACCGAAGAGAGCCGAAAACGCCGCACCCGTCGCTGCCACCCCGCAGCACATCCGCCATTTCGCATTCGGGCCGGTATCCGGGCTCATGAGCTGTCTGGAGCAACATCCTCCTGACCCGACGCATCGCCTTCCCGGGCATGACCCAGTGGCTTCTCGAGGCGTCTTGCACTCACTTACCGTTGCGGGGGCAGCACAGGCATTGCACGCTTGCGGCGTACGCACCTGTTTCCCGTTTAACCCTGTGGCGAGAGTCGCCGTCGGGCACCACGAACGCGTTGCCCCTTTCAGGGCAGAGGGGGCGGATGATACCGTGTCCGGCTATCCAGTGCACTGCAAGAAGCGAAGCATTCCAATGACCTGCGAACTCATTCTTGGCGGCGCCCGCTCCGGAAAAAGCCGCCACGCCGAACAACGCGCCCACGACAGCGGGCTGCCGGTCACCGTGATTGCCACGGCGGAAGCCGGAGACGAGGAGATGGCCGCACGCATCCGCCGCCACCAGCTCGACCGCCCGCCGCACTTCCACACCGTCGAAGCGCCCGTCCGGCTCGCCGAAACCCTGAAGCAGGAGGCCGCCCCGGGCCGCTGCATCATCGTCGACTGCCTCACGCTGTGGCTGTCGAACCTGCTCATGGAAGCGGACACGCTGGTCTCTGCGCACAGTGCCGACACCCTGCCCCTGTTCAGCCGCGAACGCGACGCGTTGCTCGCCACCCTGCCCGAACTTCCCGGCACCATCGTGCTGGTCGCCAACGAGGTCGGGCTCGGCCTGGTGCCGGAACATCCGCTCGGACGCCTGTTCCGCGACGAAGCCGGACGGCTCAATCAGGCCGTTGCCGAGCGCAGCCAGCGCGTCGTATTCGTCGCCGCCGGCTTGCCGCTGGTGCTGAAGGGTGGCTGAAGCAGCGTGCTAACATCCGCCGCGCTCATCCACACCCTGTTGCGATATCACCAATGAACTTCACCATCCGCGCGCCGGATCAGACGATCGCCCCCCGGCTGCAGCAATGCATCGACACCAAGACCAAGCCGCTGGGCGCACTCGGGCGCCTTGAGGCGCTCGCCCTGCAGATCGGCCTCGTCCAGCAGACCGAGGCCCCCGTTCTGAACCAGCCGCACATCATGGTGTTTGCTGGCGATCATGGCGCGGCGCGCGCAGGCGTTTCGGCCTACCCGCAGGACGTGACCTGGCAGATGGTGGAAAACTTCCTCGCCGGCGGCGCCGCGATCAACGTCTTCAGCCGGCAGATGGGGCTCGGACTGACCGTGATCGACGCCGGCGTAAATCACGACTTCGGCAAGCGTCCCGGACTGATCGACGCCAAGATCGCACCCGGCACCGACAACTTCATCGAGCGCCCGGCGATGTCCGCTGCACAGTGCGAAGCCGCCCTGGGCAAAGGCCGTGACCTCGCCCACGCGCTGGCCGCAAACGGCTGCAACTGCGTTGGTTTTGGCGAGATGGGCATCGGCAATACCGCCGCTGCATCGCTGCTGACCCATTGCCTTGTCGCCGGCGGCGAGCTCGCCACGGTGACCGGCCGCGGCACCGGACTCGACGACGCCGGTCTTGCGCGCAAGCAGGCACTGCTCAAGCAGGCACTCACGCGCGGTGGCCGCCAGCGCGACCCGCTGGTCGCCCTGGTGCAATACGGCGGTTTCGAGATCGCGATGATGGTCGGAGCGATGCTTGGCGCGGCCGAGAAGCGCATGGTGCTGCTGATCGACGGCTTCATCGTGACCTCTGCGCTGCTCGTGGCCCATGCGGTTGCACCTGCAGTCCTGCCTTACTGCGTGTTCGCACACCGCTCAAAGGAACCCGGCCATACGCTGCAACTTGAACACCTCGGCGTCGAACCGCTGATGGAACTCGATCTGCGCCTCGGCGAGGGCACTGGCGCTGCGCTGGCCTACCCGCTGGTGCAGGCGGCGGTGAACTTCCTCGACGAAATGGCGAGCTTCGAGTCGGCCGGCGTCAGCGCGCAGGACTGACACCCGTTGATGCGCTACCAGCTCGAACTCTTCTTCACCGCACTCGGCTTCTTCACGCGCCTGCCGGTCCCGGCCTGGGTACCGTGGTCCACCGAGCGCCTGAATCATGCTGCACGCTACTTCCCGCTGGTGGGCTGGGTCGTGGGCCTGATCGGCGCAGGCAGCTATCTGATCTTCACCCTGGCACTCCCGCCCGCGCTCGCCGTGATTCTGTCGATGGCGGTCACGGTTCGTGCAACCGGCGCCTTCCACGAGGACGGCTGGGCCGACACCTGCGATGGCCTCGGCGGCGGCTGGGAGAAAGCTCAGGTACTGACGATCATGAAGGATTCGCGCATCGGCAGCTACGGCACCGTCGGCATGGTGCTGATGCTGCTCGCCAAGGCCGCCGCCCTGTTCGAGCTCGGCGCCCACGGCTTGTCAGGTGTCGCTGCAGCCATGCTGGTCGCACACCCGCTGTCGCGCCTGTGCGCGACCAGCCTGATCCACCGCCTGCCCTACGTGCGCGAGGACGAAAGCGCAAAGTCGAAGCCGCTTGCCCGCCGCATGAACGGTGCGGAACTCCTGATCGCAGCCAGCTTCGGCCTGCTTCCGCTGATACTCCTTGGCCCGCGCGAGGCCCTGTTCGCCGTGGCTGCGGTCACGCTCGTCACCGTGTGGGCCGCACGCATGTTCGTGCGCCGGCTCGGCGGATACACCGGCGACCTCCTCGGCGCCACCCAGCAAGTCACCGAGCTTGCCTGCTACCTTGGCATCCTGAGCGCATGGAACTTCATCTGATCCGCCACCCCCGGCCCGACGTCGCACCCGGCGTGTGCTACGGCCAGACCGACGTCGGGCTGGCCGAATCCGCCTTCGATGTCGCAGCCCGGCTGCGCCCGCTCCTGCCCGGGCGCTTCGCACTGCACGCCAGTCCGCTCAGTCGCGCCCGCCTGCTCGCCGAGGCACTCGGCACACCGCAGATCGACGCCCGCCTGCAGGAAATGAGCTTCGGCGAATGGGAGGGGCGCCGTTTCGACGAACTCGGCACCGCCATCGACGCCTGGGCGGACGATCCGCTCGGTTTTCGCGCGCCGGGCGGCGAGTCTGCCCGCGAGCTGAGCGCACGCGTCCTGCCCTGGCTGGCGGAGGTGCGCAGCGCTGCGGCCGACGACCTGCCGGTGGTGACCGTTGCACATGGCGGGCCGCTGCGGGTCATTGCCGGCCACCTGCTGGGCCTGCCCCCCGAGCGCTGGCTGGCGCTGGACTTTGCCTGTGGCCAGGTCACGCGGATCGACGTCGAATCCTGGGGCACGACGCTGAAGTGGTTCAACCGCTAGTACGCGCCAGCCGCCTCGAAAACGGGCCGGTGCGTGCTCGCAGTCGTCGCCTTCCGCCCTTCGTGGGATAATCGCCGTCTTTCCAACGTCTTGCCTTGCGCTTAATGCCGAACATCCTGCCCGACTTTTCCGCCGGTCGCCTCCTCGTCATCGGTGACGTCATGCTAGACCGCTACTGGCACGGCTCGACCACCCGTATCTCGCCCGAGGCGCCGGTGCCCGTGGTCAAGGTCGAAACCGATGAGTTCCGCGCCGGCGGAGCGGGCAACGTCGCCCTGAACGCGGCCTCGCTTGGCGCCTGCGCAGAACTGGTAGGCCTGGTCGGACGCGACGAACCTGCCCGCCTGCTGCGAGAGCGGCTTGAGCACGGCGGGGTACTGTGCAGGCTGCTCGAGGCACCGCAGCACCCAACCATTACCAAGCTGCGCATCATCAGTCGCCACCAGCAACTGATCCGGCTCGACTTCGAGGACAATTTCGCAGTACTCGAATCCGCCGGTATCGAACAGTCCTTCGAGGCTGCCCTGCCGGACGCGCACGCTGTCGTGCTGTCGGACTATGGCAAGGGCACGCTTGCCCAGGTCAGCAGCCTGATTCGGCTCGCTCGCGAACGCGGGCTGCCGGTCGTGGTCGACCCCAAGGGCGCGGATTTCGGCCGCTACAGCGGTGCGACCGTAATCACGCCCAACATGACCGAGTTTGAAGCGGTGGTCGGGCACTGCAGCGACGAAGCCGCGGTGCGCAGTCGCGGTGAAGCGCTGATCGAGGCGCTCGGCCTGGAAGCCCTGCTGATCACCCGCTCCGAACGCGGCATGACCCTGCTGCAAAAAGGCCAGGCGGCGCTCGACCTGCCGACCCGTGCGCGAGACGTATTCGACGTGACCGGCGCAGGTGACACCGTGGTCGCCGTGCTCGGCACCGGCCTCGCCTGCGGACTGTCGATGGCGGATGCCACCGCACTGGCCAATACTGCTGCCGGCGTCGTCGTCGGCAAGCTCGGCACCGCCACCGTGAGTCTCGCAGAGCTCACCGCGGCGCTGACCGCAACACATTGAACTAGGAGTTCGCATGATTATCGTCACCGGCGGCGCCGGCTTCATCGGCAGCAATCTCGTTCAGGGCCTGAATGCGCGGGGTATTTTCGACATCCTCGTGGTGGATGACCTCAGCGACGGTCACAAGTGTCTCAACCTCGCGGACGCCGACATCCGCGACTACATGGACAAGGACGACTTCCTCGCACGCATCGAGGCGGGCGATGACTTCGGCACCGTCGAGGCCGTCTTCCATGAAGGCGCCTGCTCGGCCACCACCGAATGGGATGGCCGCTTCGTGATGAAGGTGAACTACGAATACACCAAGGCCTTGCTGGCCTGGTGTCTGGCGCGCAAGGTGCCGCTGATCTATGCCTCGTCCGCATCCGTGTACGGCATGGGCCCCAACTTCCGCGAAGCGCGCGAGTTCGAGCAGCCGCTCAACATGTACGCCTACTCGAAGTTCCTTTTCGACTGCCACCTGCGCCCCCAGCTCGACGGGCTGCAGAGCCAGGTGGTCGGCCTGCGCTACTTCAACGTCTACGGCCCGCGCGAGCAGCACAAGGGCAGCATGGCGAGCGTGGCCTGGCATTTCAACAACCAGCTCAACGACTCCGGCCGCGTGCGCCTTTTCGAGGGCTCGGACGGCTACGGCCCGGGCGAACAGCGCCGCGACTTCATCCACGTGGATGACATCGTCGCCGTCAACCTGTGGCTGCTCGACAACCCGCAGGTATCGGGCATCTACAACCTTGGCACCGGGCGCGCTCAGAGCTTCAACGAAGTGGCGCGTGCAGCCATCAAGTGGGCCCGCGCGAACGGCAGCGAAGGCGGCGGCATCGATTACATCCCCTTCCCGGAGCATCTGAAGGGCCGCTACCAGAGCTTCACCGAAGCCGACATGAGCGCACTGCGCAAAGCCGGCTACGACCGTCCCTTCATGGATGTCGAGACCGGCGTGCCGCGCTACCTCGACTGGCTCTCCCGCAACGGCTGACCCGGTGAAGGCAGCAGGAATGCGCAGAATTCTGGTCGTGGGCCCTTCCTGGGTGGGTGACATGGTGATGGCACAGAGCCTGTTCGTGACGCTCAAGCGAAGCGGCCCCTGTGAAATCGACGTGCTCGCGCCCGGCTGGTCACTCCCCATCCTTGCACGCATGCCCGAGGTGCGGCGTGGGGTGGCGATGCCGCTCGGCCATGGCGAGTTCGGGCTCGGCAAGCGCTGGGCGCTGGGTCGCGAACTGGCCGCCGAAGGCTATGACCAGGCCATCCTGCTGCCCAACTCGCTGAAGTCGGCGCTGGTGCCGTTCTTTGCCCGCATTCCGCTGCGTACAGGTTTTCGGGGCGAGATGCGCTACGGCCTGCTCAATGACCTGCGCCTGCTCGACGAGACCGCGCTACCGATGACCGTGCAGCGCTTCGTCGCCCTCGGCCGGCCTGCGGACGCCGCCCAGCCGCCCGCCTTTCCCAACCCGCACCTGCTTGCCGACGCAGCCAACCAGGCCACGCTGCACAGCCGGCTCGGACTCGCCGACGACCGGCCCGGCATTGCGTTCATGCCAGGCGCGGAGTACGGCCCTGCCAAGCAGTGGCCGCTGCCCCACTACGCCGCACTCGCCCGCGAACTCGTCGGCCGTGGTTACCAGGTCTGGATTCTTGGCTCGGCCAAGGATCACCCGGCCGCCGTGGAAATCGCCGCCGACACGCCCATGGTCCATAACCTGGCCGGTCGCACCCAGCTGGGTGACGCGGTCGACCTTCTCGCGCTTGCCGAGGCCGCAGTGACCAACGACTCCGGCCTGATGCATGTCGCTGCGGCGCTCGACGTGCCACTGGTGGCGATCTACGGTTCCTCCAGCCCCGAGCACACGCCGCCCCTGTCGGGCAAGGTCTCGATCCGCAGTCTCGGCCTTGAGTGCTCGCCCTGTTTCAAGCGTGTCTGCCCGCTCGGTCACACCCGCTGCCTCGTCGACATCACCCCGGCCAGCGTGCTGCAGGCACTCGAAACCCTGGGCGCTGGTGGCGCACGCATGGCCGCCACGGCAGACTGAGCAGCCCATGCGAATCCTGATCATCAAGACCTCTTCGCTGGGCGACATCATCCACACGCTGCCCGCCGTCACCGATGCTGCGCGGGTGTTTCCGGACATCCGCTTCGACTGGGTCGTGGAAGAGGCCTTTGCCGAGATTCCTGCCTGGCACCCTGCGGTCGACCGCGTGATTCCGGTGGCACTGAGACGCTGGCGCAAGCATCCGCTGAAAGCGCGCCAGAGCGGTGAATGGCGCGCATTTCGCCAGGCCATCTCCAGCGTCGAGTACGACGCGGTGATCGACGCACAGGGGCTGCTCAAGAGCGCCTGGCTCAGCTGTTACGCCCGCAGCACAGTGCACGGCCTGGACCGGCACTCGGCGCGCGAACCCCTTGCCAGCCTGCTCTACCGTCATCGCCATGCGGTGCCCTGGGGGCGGCATGCAGTGCTGCGCGTGCGCGAACTGTTTGCCGACGTGCTTGGCTACAGCCTGCCACCGGATGCCCACAGCGACCGCGACGGCGCAGAACCCGCCGGCGCCTCGGCCTACGGGCTCGATCATGAGCGCGTGCTCGCAACCGCCGCCCATCGCCCGGATACAGGCAAGCCCTATCTCGTCTTCCTGCACGGCACAACCTGGGACACCAAACACTGGCCGGAAATCTACTGGCGCCAGCTGGTCGAGCGCGCGAGCGCGAATGGCTGGCAGGTTCGGCTTCCGTGGGGCAGCATCACCGAACATGAACGCGCTGACCGCATCGTTGCCGGCATTGCCGGCGCCAGCGTGCTGCCGCGGCTCACGCTGACCGATCTTGCCGCCGAACTCGCCGAAGCACGCGCCTGTGTTGCGGTCGACACCGGCCTCGGCCATCTGGCGGCCGCACTCGACATCCCCACGCTGTCACTGTTCGGCCCCACCAACCCCGGCTATACGGGGGCCTGGGGCCGCAGTCAGGTGCATCTGGCGGCAGACTTCGATTGCGCCCCCTGCCTGCAGAAGGATTGCAGCTACAAGCCAACGGCCGAAGACCGCAGTCGCTTCGACCTCGAAACCGAACACCCCCTGTGCTTTACCCGGCTTGCGCCGGCGCAGGTATGGTCTGCGCTCGAAACGCTGCTCGAGCGGCGACTCGACTCCACCAAGGACTCTGCCTGATGCAGCTTGCATTCTGTCTGTACAAATACTTCCCGTTCGGCGGCCTGCAACGCGATTTCCTTCGCATTGCCCTGGCCTGCCAGGCCCGTGGCCACGACATCCGCGTGTACGTTCTCGAATGGGAGGGCGAAGTGCCGCCCGGATTCGACCTGATCAAGGTGCCGGTCAGCTCGATGCTCAACCACCGTCTGTACGCCAAGTTCACACGCTGGGTTGAGGCCGATCTCGCGCGCCGGCCGGTGGACCGCGTGGTCGGATTCAACAAGATGCCGGGGCTCGACGTGTATTACGCCGCCGACCCGTGCTACGAGGAGAAGGCGCGCACCATGCGCAAGTCGCTGTATCGCTACAGCCCGCGCTACCGCCACTTCTCGGCCTACGAACGTGCGGTGTTCGCGCCCGAGAGCCACACCGAGATCCTGATGATCTCGACCACGCAGCAACCGCTGTTCAAGAAGCATTACGGCACGCCGTCCAAGCGCTTTCATCTGCTGCCACCGGGCATTGCGCCGGATCGCCGCGCGCCGGCCAACGCCAGCGAGCTGCGCGTCGCCGCACGCGCGCGCTTCGCCTCCGAGTTCAAGCTGCAAAGCGGCGACCTGCTGCTGGTGCAGATCGGCTCGGACTTCATGCGCAAGGGGCTGGACCGCAGTATCGAAGCCATGGCCTCATTGCCCGAGCCGCTCAAGCGGCGCACCCGCCTGATCGCGCTCGGCGCCGACGACCCAGCCCCCTTCATGAGCCAGGCGGCGCGCCTGGGCGTAGGCGAAAGGGTGTTCATGCCCGGCGGGCGCAAGGATGTCCCCAACTTTCTGCTCGCGGCCGACCTTCTGCTCCACCCCGCCCGCCACGAAAACACCGGTACGGTGCTGCTCGAAGCCCTCGTTGCCGGCCTGCCGGTACTGGCCTCGGCCGCCTGCGGCTATGCGCACTACATCACCGACGCCGACGCCGGCAGCGTGATCGGCGAGCCCTTCCATCAAAGCGCGATGAACGACACGCTGGCGGCGATGCTGTCGACCCCGGACGCGCTTACCTGCTGGCAGCACAACGCCCTCGTGTTTGCCGACAGCGCCGACCTCTACAGCCTGCCGGAACGCGCCACCGATGTGATCGTGGGCAAGCGCGGATGAATCGGCTGGAACTGCGCCCTCCGCTGACGACGCTATGGTCCGGCTGCGATCCCTTTGCGGCCGCGGCCGCGCTCGCGCGGGAGGCTGCGAGTGACGACCTCGTGCGTGACGTCGAGGGCCGGCGCACGCTGCGTTTCGAGATCGACGGTCGCGGCTATTACCTGAAGCTGCAGAACGGCGTGAGCTGGAGACGCATCGCCGAAGAGCTCGTCCACCTGCGGCGTCCGGTGCTGGGCGCAGGAAACGAATGGAACGCGATCGGGCGCTGCCATGAACTCGGCGTACCCACGATGACAGCCGTCGGCTTCGGTGAGCGTGGTTCAGGGCCTGCACGGCGGGACTCGTTCATCGTCACGGAGGCGATCGAGCCCGCCATCGACCTCGATGAGTTTACCCGCAACTGGCGCGAGCAAGCGCCGCACCCCGCCCTGAAGCACGCGCTGATCCGGGCGGTCGCATCAATTGCACGGCGCCTGCATGAAGGTGGCGTCAACCACCGCGATTTCTACTTGTGCCACTTCCTCATGCGTACCGACCCCGAACCTGCGGCGGATGCCTTCGAGCTTGCACTGATCGACCTCCACCGTGCGCAGCTGCGCAGCCATACTCCGCGGCGCTGGCGCGACAAGGATCTCGCAGGCCTGTACTTCTCGGCGCTCGACATTGGGCTCACCCGCCGCGACAAGCTGCGCTTTCTGCAGACCTACTTCCCGGGTGCACTGCGCCACACGCTGCAAACGGAGCGCCGGCTGCTGGCCTACCTTGAGCGCGAGGCGGCTCGGCTCAAGCTGCGCTTCGAGCGCAAGTTCGCCAATCGCCCGGCATTGCAGCGATGATGCGCTGGTCCCTCAATCCCGGCGCCCTCGATGCGAGCGCGGAACGCGCTTTTGCTTCGCTCGACAGCGTCTTTGCGCTCGAAGGCGAGCAAGTGGCGGCCGACCCGCTCAGCCAGGTATTGCGTGTTACGGCAGGGCTGCGTCGCTACTACGTCAAGCGTTACCACGGCGCCGGCAAGAACCCGCTGCGCCGCTGGCTCGGCCGCCCCAGGGTGCAGGCCGAGTGGCAGAACCTGCGTCATTTCGCGGAGTGGGGCATCCCCACCGCCACCCTGGTCGGATGGGGTCTGGAGCGACGCAAAGGCGCATTCCTGCGCGGTGCGCTGATCACCGCCGAACTGCCGGGCACCACCGACCTGAACCAGCTTGCGCTGCGCAAGGATGCGCGCCTAGCCGATCTGCGCTGGGTCGCGGCGGTATCGCGGCAGCTGGCGAAGATGACGCGGATCATGCATGCCCACCGCTTCACGCACAATGATCTGAAGTGGCGCAACCTGCTGGTCGACGACGCGGACACACCCCACCTGTACCTGATCGACTGCCCGTCTGGCGAGTTCTGGTGGGGCCCATTCCTGCGCTACCGGATCGTCAAGGACCTGGCCTGCCTCGACAAGGTGGCGAAGTACCACCTGACCCGCACCCAGCGCCTGCGCTTCTATCTGGACTACACGCAGAAGACACGACTGGATGCCGGCGACAGGAGGCGGGTGCGCCACATCCTGCGCTTCTTCGACGGCCGCGAATGAGGCTGGCATGACGGACACCCGCCCCGAGGGCACGACGCCCCTGCTCGACGCTGCCGCCCTGCAGATGGCGGGCCGCCAGCCCCCCGCTGCATTCCGCATTCGCCTCAAGGACGGACGCGAGTTGCAGCTCATTCGCCTGCTGCGCGTGCTGCCGGGCAAACGCGTGGTGGGTGAAGCCGTGCTGGACGGCGAACATGTGCTCGCCAAGCTCTTTGTCGACAAGCGCAGCGCCCGCTACTGGTCGCGCGAACATGCCGGCATTGCCGCCCTGACCAAGGCCGCTATCCCGACGCCCGCAGCGCTGCTTGCCGAAGCGCTGCCGGAGGGCGGCCACGTTCTGCTCACCCGCTTCCTGGCTGACGCCCGCAGCCTCCTCGAAGTCTGGCAATCCCTGCCGGACATCCGCCCTGCCGCGACGGATGCAAGCGAAGCGCTCGCCCCTGCCTTTGCACTGCTGGGGCAATTGCATGCAGCCGGCCTGACGCACTCAGACCTTCATTTCGGCAACTTTCTGCAGCATGAAAACCGCCTGCTGCTGATCGACGGCGACGCCGTGCAGACTCACGCCGGGCCCTCGCTTCCCTCCGCCGCCGCGGCGCGCGACCTTGCCATGCTGATTGCACAACTCCCGCGCACCTGGGACGGAGCGCTCGCCCCCCTGCTGGAGGCTTACCGCCACAACAACCCGCACATGCCCTCGACCGCCGAGCAGGCCGGGGCACTGAAGACGGCACTGGCGTGGCGCTTGCGCGACTACCTCGACAAGACGGGGCGCGATTGTTCGCTGTTCAGTGTCACGTCCCGGTTCAGGCGCTTCGAGGCCGTGCTGCGCAGCGAGCGCAATCGCCTCGCACCGCTGCTCGACGACATCGATGCATCCATCGAAGCCGGCTCCCTGCTCAAGCGCGGCAACACCTGCACCGTTGCCAGCGTGCTGACCGGGGCTCAGCCGGTCGTGGTGAAACGCTACAACCTCAAGAACCTGCGCCACGCCCTGTCGCGGCTGTGGCGCCCGAGCCGCGGCTGGCATTCATGGCGCGAAGGCCACCGCCTGCGCCTGTTCGGCATTCCGACCCCCACCCCGCTGGCACTCGTCGAGGAGCGCTGGGGGCCGTTGCGCGGACGCGCATGGCTGATCACCGAACACTGCCCCGGCATCGACCTGCTGACCCACCTCGACCCGGATTCCGCACCACCGCCAGCCGAAGCCAGCGCACTGCAGATTCTCTTTGCCACCCTGTACCGCGAGCGCATCAGTCACGGCGACCTCAAGGCAACGAATCTGCTGTGGGACGGCAAGGATGTTCAACTGATCGATCTCGACGCAATGCAACAGCACCGCAGTGACGCAGCCCACCAGCGCGCCTGGCAGCGTGACCGCAAGCGACTGTTGCGCAACTGGCCGCCTGACTGTGTCCTGTCTGAATGGCTTGACGCTCACCTTCCGGCAGGCTGAAGCGGGCCGCTCAATCCGCGTCGAATGCCAGCCACGGCGCGCGCAGATGACTGCATCTCAGTACCGTCACCACACCGACGGGCGCAGCACGTGATCCTGTTCGACGCGAACCGGTATTGCGCGCATGCAATGACAAATTTATAAGGCTATTCCATGTCCTGGCTTCACTCCCGGCGCATCCGCTTTCTCTGCGCAGGCGTCACGCTTTTCTTCATCCTGTTCGCCGCCCTGCGTCTCGGCTTCCTCATCGCCTCCGCGGATCATGCTGCACTGGCCGGCGAAAGCACCGGAGTCATCCTTCAGACAATCTCGATTGGACTCCGCTTCGATCTTCGGCTCGCACTGCTGATCATGCTGCCGGTTGCATTCGCCGCATCCCTGCCGCGGGTCAATCTGGTGCGAAGCAGATTCACCCGGGCACTGACCGGGCTCTACCTCGCACTGGCAACCCTGCTGGTGCTGCTGGTCTATGTGCTCGACTTCGGCCACTACTCCTATCTTGGCCAGCGGCTGAGCGCGACGGTCTTCCGTTTCGCCGGAAACGCGGACATCTCGACGCGCATGCTGTGGGAGAGCTACCCGGTGGTCTGGATCAGCCTCGGATGGCTCGCGCTGACGGCAGCTTTCGTCAGTCTTCTCTTCAGGGCGGCACGCGTCACGCTGGACCGCCCACGCCGGCAACCGATCCGCCCGCTCCCCGCAATCGCAGGAATTGTCCTGGTTTCCGCGCTCGGTCTTCTCGGGATGCTTGGCCGGGTAGACAACATCAACCCGGAGAACCCGGTACCGCTGCGCTGGAGCGATGCATTCTTCTCCGGCAATGCTGCAGTCGGCGCTCTCGGTCTCAACCCGGTGACCTTCATCTACGACACCCACCGGATCCCGCCCGAGAAATACGATCTGGCCGAACTCCGCCGACACTACGACACCGTCGCCCACTACCTGTCGGTCGACTCGCCAGATCCCGCGACACTGTCGATGCAGCGCACGGTCAAACCGCATGTGCACCGCCTGCCGGTCGCACAAGCACCCAACGTCGTGTTCATCATGCTCGAATCGCTTGGCGCGAGTCGCTCCGGCCTGTTCGGCAACCCGCTTGATCCCACCCCCGAGCTGGACGCCCTCGCCCGCGAAGGCTGGCTGTTCCGCAATCTCCATGTTCCGGTTACCGGCACAGCCAAGACCGTCTGGGCCAGCATCACCGGCATCCCCGATGCGGCGCGCAGCGAAAGCGCCACGCGCAACCCCTTCATCAGTTCCCAGCACTCGGTGATCAACGCGCTGCGGGGCTACGAGAAGATCTACGCGGTCGGAGGCAGCGCCGGATGGGCCAACATGAACGCACTCGTCCTCGGCAGCATCGACAAGGTCAGGCTCTATGAGGAGGGCCACTGGCGCGCGCCCAACGATGACGTATGGGGCATCTCCGATCTGAACCTGTTTCGCGAGATCGATGCCATCCTGCGCGAGCAGGCACGCAAGGGACCTTTCTTTGCCTACATTCAGACCGCAGGCAACCACAGGCCATTCACCATTCCCGAAGACAATGACGGGTTCATCGCAAGCTCCATTCCCGATGCCGAGGCGCAACAGGCAGGATTCCAGAATACGGCCCAGTTCAATGCGGTCAGACTGCTCGACCATAACGTTGGTCGCTTCATCGAGATGGCGCGCGCGAGCGGTTACTACGACAACACGATCTTCGTGCTCTTCGGTGACCATAACGGCCGCATCTCCACCCTGCCCTTCATGCCTCCTGCGTTCGAACTGTTGGGGCTGGAAAGCACGCATGTGCACGCAATGATCCATGCGCCAAAACTGATTCAGCCACGCCTCGTCGACGAGGCCGCAAGCCTCGTCGACCTGATGCCGACGGTCGCCGGCATGCTTGGACTCGAATTCGGCACTGCAACCATGGGACGCGACCTTCAGTACCCGGCGCCCGAAGGCGAGCGCGCGGTACCCGTGATCCTGCGCGAAGGCGCATTCCCGGTCATCGGTGCGGTGACCCGCAAGCACCTGGTGCGGATGAACGCGGACGGGAGCAAGGCAAGCATGCACGACCTCGCCGCCGAGGCGCCCCTGAAGGATGTCTCGGCCAGCCATCCAGAGGAATTCGCGCGTCTGTCCAAACTTGCACGCGGGCTGCACGAGAGCGCGCGCTTCATGATGTACGACAATGTGGTCGGCAAATGAAGCCCGGCCAAAGGCGTTCCAAGCTAACATTTCACCCCATGAGAAACCGGATTCCGCTGCAACTGCTTGGGCACGATGAGTATCTTGAGATGCGTGCCGGCGCACGCGTTGTCGAACAGGACGAGCATGGGGAAAAAGTACTCCTGCTGCCCGACGGCACCTACTTCAAGCTCTTCAGGCGCAAGCGCGTGCTGACCTCTGCCGCGTGGAAGCCGTATGCACAGCGCTTTGTCGACAACGCTGCGGCTCTGCACCGATTGGGCATACCCTGCCCACAGGTGCTGAAGCACTACCGCATCCCGGCGATCAGCCGCGATGCGGTACATTACCTTCCGCTTGAAGGCGAGACCATCAGACAGGTCATCGCAGGCGGCCTCGGCGAGGCGAGAGCCGACGCGTTAAGGCATCAGTTGCTGGAATTCATTCATCACATCCACTCGCTCGGGATATTCTTCCGCTCGGCACACCTCGGCAACATCGTGCTGACACCCGAGAACACGCTCGGCCTGATCGATATCTCGGACCTCAGGATCAGCTGGTTCAGACTTGGGCCGTTCAGGCGCCGCCGCAATCTTCGCCACGTGCTCCGCTATCGCGACGATCGCGAATGGCTGCGCAGGAGTATCGAATGGGCAAGGCTCGACAAATGAAGACACAGAAACTTGGCGGCGCGGCCGGATACCCCGCGTGGCGCGCCAGAATCAACGACCATCTGACGAACTGGGTGCTCCCGCTGGGCATTCTGCTGCTGCTCACCAGCATGATGTGGGCGGGAGAAAAGAGGCTGTTCCAGCAACTGTTCTATGTATTCCTGGCACTCCCCGCGTTCGTACTGGCACTGAACTGCCGGGACCTCGCCGCTGCACTGCTCCGCAGCCCGGTGTTCATTGCCTTCCTCTGCTTCGCCGCCTATTTCTCCATCAGCATCAGCTGGTCCGGAACGGACGAAAGCGTGCTGTCGCTGCTGAAGCGGCCGCTTTACGTCCTGTGCCTGTTTTTTGCCTTTGCCGGAGTCGCCTTCCATCGGCCCGATCGGCTGACGGCAGTGCTGCGGCTCTCTTCGATCATTGCCGTCGTTGCAGCTAGCGTGCAGCTTGCATTCTTCCTGCTGTCGGATGACGGCGCGCGTTTGGCCGGCTACGGCGCGCTCCACAACCCGCTTCTGACCTCACATGTCTTCGGCTTTTTCCTGGTGCTGTGGATCGCATACTGGATTCATCACCGCCGCTTCTTCCTGCCGGTAGCGATGATTGCAGTTGCCGTCCTGGGCGCCCTGATCCTCGCAACGGGGTCGCGTACTCCGCTGCTGGCCCTCTCGGCCACGATTTTGTGGCTGGGGCTGATGACAGGGGACCGCCGGGGCGTGATCGCGTTCAGCATCCTCGTTCTTGCGGGAGGGATCATCGCCGTGTTGTGGCCGGAGGCGATCGCACAGCGGGGACTTTCCTACAGGCCACAGATCTGGGCAGAGGCGATCCGCCAGGCGCTGGAGTTCCCCACGTTTGGTCACGGCTACAACCATGCCCTGCGCATCCAGGTCGAAGGAATCAACTACGCCTTTTCCGACCCTCATAACATGACCCTGTCCGTGTTCTACAGGGGCGGAGCACTGGGTCTGGTGTTTTGGGCCGCACTGTTTGCGTCTGCCCTGTTCGTGAGCTGGAAGAACCGCAAGGACGTAATGATATTCGCATTTTCGGCGACCATCGTATACGGACTCGTTGCCAGCATGACCGAAGGCGGGTCTTTCCTGTCCAGACCCAAGGAGCACTGGTTTCTGCTCTGGATCCCGTTTGCGCTGCTCACCGCCGCGACCTTGAGGCGGCGGGAAAACGAAGGGACGGGCGGGAGATGCTGAAGGCATTCAAGAGACTCTTCCGCAGAAAGCAGAAGCCCCCAAAGCTCTATCGCGACCAGATCAGGTTCAGGGAACGCTACCCCGGCTTTTCCATCGGGCTTGGCACCTACGGCATGCCCGAGGTCCATGACTGGGCTCAGGGCACAACCCTCTCGATTGGTGCCTACACATCGATCGCCGATGACGTGCACATTTTTCTCGGTGGAAACCATCGCACCGACTGGATCAGTTGCTATCCATTCCCCGCCTACATGGAGGAAGCGAAAGGGATACCCGGCTACGTCACCAGCAAGGGTTCGGTCGTGATCGGGAACGATGTCTGGCTCGGGTCGGGCAGCCTGATCCTGTCAGGTGTCACCGTCGGTGACGGCGCGGTCGTCGCCGCACGCTCCGTTGTGACCAGGGATGTCGCGCCCTATGCAATCGTGGCCGGCAATCCTGCCCGGACCATCGACTGGCGTTTTGACGAACAAACCCGGCTTGCGATCCAGGCCACAGCATGGTGGTCGTGGCCCGAGGCGGAGATCCGCAGCATCGTTCATCACCTGTGCTCGGGAGACGTCGCAGCATTTCTGGCGCATGCAGCGGCGCGGCCCAGGTAAGCGCTGTCGTGCTGCGCCATCAAACGGCTAGTGTCGCCTTGTCGGAGACACCAGACGGATGAGGCCGCGCAGCGTCTTGCTGTTCCAGTTCTGCAGCGGAATCTGTTTCAGCAACGCCCACGCCATCTTCCTGTCACGATTGGCGCACTTCAGAAACATCGAATTCAGAAAACGGGCACGTACCTCTTCGTAGCGGGGATGTGCGGCGTACTCGTCGTAGATCTTCAGAATACTCGCGGTCATGAAGCCCAGATTCTTGTACGTGTTGGTCTCGTGCTTCCGGTAGCGGGCCAGGGTCACACCGAGTGCGTCGATGAAATAACCCGCGTGAGTAATCTTCAGTTCGATGTACAGATCTTCGAGGCGGATCTCCGGATTGAACCCACCGACCTCCCGCAGCACCTCGGTGCGAAACAACAGGGTCGGCGCAGGCGGGTAAGGCTTGCGCTCGAGAAACATGTCGTCAAAATCCAGGCGCCGGAACGGAATATCGAGTCGCTGCCTGGAGGCCGGGTAGGCGCTACCGTCCGCATGCATCAGTTCGATGTTCCCTGCGCAAATACCGACTTCAGGCTTGCCCGTCATGTACTCGACCTGCAGCGCAATTCGCTCAGGCAACATGATGTCATCCGAGCCAAAGGGCGCGAAAAGGCTGCCTTTGGCTCGCGCAAGCGCATCGTTGAGCGTTCGGGTCAGCCCCTGATTCTTCTGCTCCCTGAAATCGAAGCCATGCTCGGCCTGGAGCGCCCGTATTCTGGCTACGCTGTCATCGCTCGAGCCATCATCGATCACCAGCAATTCGATGGAAGGGTAGGTCTGCGCCAGAACGCTACGGATTGATTCCTCCACATAGGGACCGTGGTTGTACGAAGCGATCACCACGGTCACCAGGGGTCTGACCGGATCAGCGTTCACCGCTCACCCTCCGTGTTCGCGCGCAGTCCGGATTCAATGAGCCTTCGATACGCAGCCCTGTACTCGCTGATGCCATGATGCGCCTTAAGGTAGTTGTAGCAGCGTCCCCCCTTGCTGCGGAGTTCATCTGGCGACACAGCGAGATAGCAGTCCATTGCCTCAGCCAGCGCGTCGACATCGGTCGGCGGCACCAGCAGCCCCTCCGCACCTGCGACGAGTTCATGCATCGACGGAATGTCCGACGCGATGACCGGCAATCTGCCGCTCATCCCTTCTAACAAGGCGAGCGGGAAGCCTTCCGCAAGCGACGGCATGATCCACACATCAAAGGCCCTCACGTACTGCATTGCATAGGGGCGCATTCCGGGCAGCAGCACGCGCCCTTCGAGCCCGAGCCGCGCCACCTCATCCTTGAGCCCCGCATGCTCCCGACCGTCTCCAATCAGGATCAACTGCGCATCAGCGTGCCTGTCCGCAATGCGCGCGAACGCCTGAACCAGGTAACGGTAGCCCTTAACCGGCACCTGTCGGCCAATGGTTCCGATCACGCGGGCCGTTGCGCTCAGGCCGAGCGCCTGACGGGCGGCATCGCGATCGAGCTGCAGCGACTCGGCCTGATCGATATCGATGGCGTTGGTAATCGCAACCGTATTCTGTGGCGTAAACCCGCTGCCGTATCCGATCAGCTCGTCACGAACCGCAGCGGACACACCGACGAAACGCCAGTGCGCGTCTGCGCGCAGACTCACCTGACGCCGACGGTACGAGCGCTCGTAGTCACCCAGGTTATGTGCGATCCCGATGCACAACGGGATGCGTAACCAGCGGTTAAGCAACAGCATCATGTTGACCGGCTTGAATCGATTGCAGATCACTACGTCAAACCGCTCCTCGCGGCAGAAGCGGAACAGCCGCCACAAGGCGCGAAGCCTCGCCCCCTTGAGCTGGGCATCGGAAAAGTCGAAATAGACCGAGCGCTCGGCGCGACTCACCGGATCGTCCCCGGCGGGACGTCCCTTGAGAAAGGCGGAGACCACCTCGTAGTCACTAGCCGGCAGACTCAGCACGATCTGCTCCGCGAGGTCGGCGAAGCTGTGATGCTTGACGTTGAAGTCTGGCTGGAGCTGAAGAACCTTGATTCGTCTTTTCATGATTGCATCGCGTGAAACCCGGTTTCACTCATCTCCCAGCGCCCGCTGGCCGCGAGCACGCCGAGCGCACGGGCATCCTGCGGCGGCAATGCAGCCCAGGCGTTCTTCTTCCAGACGGGAAAATGGAAATATGGGAAAGCCCTGCCCTGGTCACGATCATTACTGAGGGCGCCATCGTTCCAGAACCAGCGTCGCGGAAAGTCGAAACCACCATCGACCCAGGGGACCTTCGCATCTGGCGTGCTGAACGCCTCGACGAACTCAGCCCGTCGATACCAGGGGTTTGCCTGCGCGGCGAGGCGGAACAGCCAGTCGGGCCAGTTCTTGTGGCGGATGAATATCCGGCTGAAGGCGCCCTCGTCCAGCGCATGATGTTTCTGATCTGAGAACAGCGTCCGCCAGTCCCGGATGCGGAAAAAGGCCTCACGCATGCGCTTCGTATTTCTCAGCAGACAACAATGCCCCGATACCCGACGCCGGTGGGTAGACAGCAGGTCCTTATGCGCCAGTCGCTCCGGCGTGAAGTAGGCCCGCAGGTCGCCGAACACCAGGTCGAGATCGCCGAACGCCCAGAAGTCGTAGCAACGCAGTTCCTCTTCATGGATGTAGCCAAGCGCGGGCTTCAGGTCGCAGAGCTTGTAGGGATTCTGCGGTGCAAACTCGATTCCAAGCGCGCGGGTGACCCGCGCGCAATACGCGTCGTAGCCGATATCGACGATGCGCACGTTGGGCGGACAGTGCTCGACCTGACCACAATCGGAGAACAGCAGCCAGTCTATGCTCGGGTTCGCGCGGCAGCTCTCCAGGAAGAACGGCATCCAGAATGGCCAATGACCAAAATAGGGAATGACGAAACACAGACTCGGCAAGGACGGAACCGACGCGCTCATCCGCACACATCCCCGAGCACATCGCGGACCATTGGCAAGGCGAAAAAACGGCGCCTTGCGGCCTCGTCCGAGAATGCTTCACGCAGCCGCGTCAGACTGGCATGGGCGCACGCTTCCTTGCGCGACACCGACCAACCAGCATGTTCGACCAGCAGTCGTGCGAGTTCCGCATCATCGCCCAGCGGGAACAGGCTGCCGACCTCACCGACCACTTCCGGCGCACCGCCACAGTTGGTGGCGATCACCGGCACACCGGCTGCCATGGCCTCAAGGAGGACCATGCCGAAAGGCTCGTGGTCCGAACTGAGCGCAAACACGTCGAAGGCGGCGAAAGCCTGCCACGCCTGCGGCACCTGACCCAAGAAACGAACCTTGCCTGCGATGCCTAGCGATTCGACCTGCGCACGCAAGGACTTCTCCAGCCGTCCCTTGCCGAGGATGACCAACTGCGCCTCCGCCGGCAGTTGCGGCAAGGCGCGAGC
Organism: Parazoarcus communis; assembly: GCF_003111645.1. NCBI lineage: Bacteria > Pseudomonadati > Pseudomonadota > Betaproteobacteria > Rhodocyclales > Zoogloeaceae > Parazoarcus > Parazoarcus communis. The sequence goes on along the minus strand of NZ_CP022187.1, from coordinate 3,897,675 downwards.
GAAGGCTCGCAGCAGCGTAGCCTGATCCTTGTCCGGATGGAGGCGGCCGACATTGCCGACGATGAATGCATCCGCAGGCAGACCGAGGCGCTCGCGCGCAGCCTCACGCGTGATCTGCCCTGCCCGCACCGTCTCGACATCGATACGGTTGTGCAAAGTCTCGATCCGGCCCTCGGGCCAGCTCGGCACGCCACGGCGAATATCATCACGAATCGCATCCGAAACCCCGAGCAATCCGAGTCGCTTGCCGAACCAGCGCGCAAAGAGCTGGTGTGACAGGCGCTCGTAATCCCCAAAGGCGTGATGCACGCCAATGACGGGAAGTTTCGTCGCCCAGCACGAAATGTAGATCGGCTTGAACCTGTGTGCGATGACAAGCCGAATGTCCCGCTCCGCCACGATCTGTCGCAGGCGACGCATGGCATCGAGTTTCAGCCCGCGCACGTCCTTGCCGTCGTAATCCAGGAAAATGACTTCGTCCGACGCCGAACCGGCCTCGACCTCCGCATTCGGCGGGTCCGTCAGATAAACGGTTGTCACCTTATAGGGGGTGTCGCGAAACAGCGTGGCGTACTGCCGGGCCACATCCCGAAACGGGCCGTAATGGCAGTGACAGAACTGCAGGATTCGGGCTTCAGTCAAAACATCTCCAGACGACCGGCACTTGAGCACGTGAATGAGGAGGCCAGGCCGATGTGGCCCGAACACAGCCTCGAATTATAGCCGGACGCCGGGAAACGGATGGTCGGCGGAGGTCAGTCCCCGGCTTCATCCCTGAACTGCATCGAATGCAAGCGTGCATAGTGGCCGCCCGCCGCAAGCAGTTCGGCATGGGTGCCACGCTCCACCAGATGTCCCTGGTCCATCACCAGGATCATGTCCGCACGCTCGATCGTGGACAGGCGATGTGCGATCACCAGCGTCGTCCTCCCGCGGGTGGCGTGATCGAGGGCGGCCTGGATATGACGCTCCGACTCAGTGTCGAGCGCAGAGGTTGCCTCATCCAGAATCAGGATGGGCGCATCCTTGAGCAAGGCCCTTGCAATCGCCAGGCGTTGTCGCTGGCCACCCGAGAGCGAGACGCCGTTCTCACCGATCTCGGTATCGAACCCCAAGGGCAGGCGGTCGATGAACTCGCGCGCATACGCCGCCTCAGCCGCCCTCTCCACCGCATCGCGCGGCGCGCCGGCCAGATCGCCATAGGCGATGTTGTTCGCAACCGTATCGTTGAACAGCGTGACGTGTTGTGTGACGAGCGCAATCTGCTGGCGCAGGTTACGCAATGCAAAGTTCTGTACCGCCACCCCGTCAATCAGGATGTCGCCCTCGTCATGCACGTAGAAGCGTGGAATCAGGTTGGCCAGCGTCGACTTCCCGCTGCCCGAACGCCCCACAAGCGCCACCATCTGCCCCGGCTCGACATCGAAGCTGATGTCGTCAAGCACCTTGCGTTCAGTGCCGGGGTAGCTGAAGCTGAGATGTTTCACCGACAACCGCCCCTCGACCCGTGGACGGGTGAGCGTGCCCTGATCCAGCTCTGGCGCCTCGTCGAGCTGACTGAAGATGCTCTCCGCCCCCGCCAGGCCTTTCTGGATCGTTGAACTGACCTCGGACAACTGCCGGATCGGCTTCGGCAGCAGACCGGCTGCGGTGATGTAGGCGACCAGCTCGCCCGCAGTGGAATCGCCGCGCAGCCACAGCACCAGGAACAGCAGCACTGCCATCGCGGAATACGTGACCAGCTGCAAGGTCGGCGTATAGGTGGCGCCAGTCTTGACCATGCGCAGCTGCTTGCGGGTGTTGTCTTCGCTTGCGGCACGAAAACGTGCCGACTCGTAGGCCTCGCCACCAAAGCTGCGCACCACCCGGTAGCCCTGAATTGTTTCCGAGGCGACATGGGTGACGTCGCCCATCGCAGCCTGAATCCTCTTTGCCTGCTTGCGGAATTTCTTGCTCGCGCTGCCGACCAGTACGCCGATCACGGGCAGTATGGCGACCATCACCAGGGTGAGCTTCCAGTTCATCCACAGCAGGTAGCCGAACAGAAAGACGATGGTCAGGCCTTCGCGGATCACCACCTTGATGGCGTCAGTTGCTGCGCCTGTCACCATGGTCACGTTGAAGGTGATGCGCGAGATCAGGTGACCGGAATTGTTGCTGTCGAAATAGCGGTTGGGCAGGCGCAGGAGACTGTCGAACAAGGCCAGTCTCAGGTCATGCACCAGACCAAGCGAAACCTGGGCGATGAAATAGTTACCAAGATAGGAGCCCAGACCCTGCCAGGCTGCGATGGCCACGATCAGCGCCGGCACGGCCTGCATCAGCGCGAGATCGCCGAGCAGCGGGATGCCGGAAAAGACGGCGAGCGCGGGGTTGTTCAAACCATCGACAAAATACTTCAACACGCCCGCCAGCATCGGTTGCGACGAAGCGAAGATGACGAAGCCGACAATACTGATCGCAAACAAGCCGACATAAGGCCGGACGTAGGTCAGCAGACGCAGGTAGATCTTAAGGCTGGAGCTTGATGTGGCGTCGGTTTGCGACATGCGGGTTCGGTCAAATCGGAGCCGTCGATGGTAGCACGATGGTCTGTCGGCATCGAAAAAGAGCATCTTTCAAACGACTCTGACCCCTTTGATCTTGAACTGACCCCTTTGATCCGTTGACGAAAAAACGGGCGCCGAGGCGCCCGTTTTCGCTAACTCGTCGGGAGACGAGATTAGAAGCGGTGCTGAATGGCCACTTGCAGGCCCTTCTGGTAATCGCTGCCGTCAACACTCTTGGTGGTGTCGTCGTTGTCGATCGAAGCGTAGATTGCGTACACCTTGGTGCGCTTCGACAGCGGGTGCTCGTAACCAACGGCCCACATGTCGGCTTCACCCTTGAGGCCGTCCAGATCCTTGTACGAGTTGTACGAGGCCATGACCTTGCCCACACCAACCGGAGCGCTCACGCCGAGCATCCAGTACTTGGCGGCGTTATCAACGCCAGCCAGGGTTTCAGAGTTGTCACGACCGTAGGTACCGCTGACCTTGACCATACCGAAGTCGTAGGAAGCGCCGATATCCATACGCTTCTGCACTTCAGCGTTGGTCGCATCGTCCTTTGCAACGTGGTAGTTCAGGCCGACGTAGATCGGGCCGTTCTTATAAACCGGGGACACGGCCCAGACGCGCACGCCGTTGTCGTTGTCAACTTCCTGACCGGAAGCCTGCATGGTGTAACCGGCGGTCACGTTGAAGCCGCTGAAGCTCGGCGAAACGTAGGCAACCAGGTTGTCCAGACGGGTCTGAACGCGGGAGATGTTGGCAACGTTAGCCACCGAACCGGCGCCGAACGGGTCGACTTCACCGTACAGGTTGAACTGGGGGGTGTACTGACGGCCAAGCGCCAGGGTACCGAAGTTGCCCGACAGCGCGAGCACGGTCTGACGACCACCGCCGACGTCGCCGCCGTTATCAACACCAACGTTGAATTCGTACTGGAAGGAAGCCTTCAGGCCATTGCCGAGGTCCTCAACACCCTTGAAACCCAGACGGCTGCCGTTCAGGAAGCCCTGATCGAGAGCGGTGCGGTTTGCCTTACCCGAGGTAGCGCTGTCGGAGTAGTGAGCCAGACCGATGTCGAAAAGACCATAAACGGTAACGTTCGACTGAGCGAAGGCAGGTGCGGACATCAGGCCAGCAACAGCCAGCGCGATCAGTTTCTTTTGCATGTGTTTCTCCTCTAGTTGAAGTTGAGAATGCAGCTTGGCTGGATCCCGACTTACCTCTCATGCGAGAAGTTGAAGCGATTCTGCGCATTGAGCCATGACTCACGCAAGCGTCAGCATCAAAAACTGGCACCTGAAGCGCTTTCTTGTTGCGCAGGAGCAACACCCGGTTTTCGTGCCGGACTGCGAAGCCTTGAAAACACTGTGCTCAGGGGCTTGCGAGCCGGTGTGGTATTGAGCGCAACGCAATGTCACGGCCATGCGCGCGAATGACGATCCGATGTCCTTCAGACCTTGAGCGCATCCGGAACGACCGCAATGCCCGTGCGAGACGCCCGAGGCAGCCCATCGTCGCTCCGGCATCACCGCTCGCACATGCAGAGCCCGAGCCCTAGAATAGGACTTTCGGACGACGTGCCCTGCAGCTGTATCGCCACCCTTTTCGTTCGGATGCAGGATTAGAATCGGGCGCATCGACGGACCGCGCCCAGACTTGCGCACCATCAGGCTTGCACCAATTGAAGCACCTTCCGGGAGTGCATGCGATGCATGAGGAGTACGGCACTTCACCACGCAACCGGCCACAACTCGAGCGGCGGCGCCTTACTGTGCGCGGCGTCGTGCAGGGCGTGGGCTTTCGCCCTTTTGTTTATCGCCTGGCACAGGAACTCGATCTGAGCGGCTGGGTGCGCAACGACGGTAGCGGCGTCGAGCTCGAGGCACAGGGGACGGCAGGCAACCTTTCGGCCCTTGTCGCTCGCCTGCATGGCGAAGCGCCGCCGCTGGCTCGCATCGAGAGACTCGACAGCAGCCTGTGCGAACTCGATCCGAATGACCGCGGCTTCACCATCAGCGCATCCCAGGGGGGCAGCGTCACGACATCGATCGCCCACGACAGCGCAGTGTGCGATGAATGTCTGCATGAGCTTTTCGCCCCCACCGGCCGGCGCTGGCGCCACCCTTTCATCAACTGCACCCAGTGCGGACCACGCTACACGATCACCCGCGGCCTGCCTTACGACCGCGTCAGCACCAGCATGGCTGCATTTGCGCAATGTCCGGAGTGTGCCGACGAGTACCGCAACCCGCTTCACCGGCGCTTTCATGCAGAGCCCAACGCCTGTCCCGCCTGCGGCCCCAGACTGAGCCTGCTCGAAGCCTACGGGGTAACGGTCGCAAGCCACGACCCGATCGCCGACACCTTGCTGCGCCTGCTGTGCGGCGAGATCGTTGCGGTGAAGGGCCTCGGTGGATATCACCTGATGTGCGATGCCCGCAACCCGGAGGCTGTCGATCGGCTGCGTCAGCGCAAATCACGCGACGACAAGCCCTTTGCGATCATGGTGGCCAATACGGCCTCGGCCCGCCACTGGGCGAACCTTGGAGCGACCGACGAATCGCTGCTCGGCAGTCCCGAGCGCCCCGTGGTGCTGTGCGACAAGCACGACACGGTGGATGCGGAGTTGCACGGTGTGGCGCCGGGACTGGCCTGGATCGGTCTGATGCTGCCGTACACACCGCTGCATTACCTGCTGTTCCACGACTTCGCAGGCCGCCCTGCGGGTACAGGGTGGCTTCGCGATGCGCAGGAACTGGCGCTGGTATGCACCTCAGCCAACCCCGGCGGCGAACCGCTGGTGACCGGCGACCGCGAGGCGACACGGCGCCTGATGGGGATCGCCGACGCCTACCTGCTCCACGACCGCGAGATCGTCGTCCGCTGCGACGACTCGGTTGTGCGCAGCCTGCCCGCCGTGCGTGCAGGCGATCTCAGGATGCAGTTCGTGCGCCGCTCGCGCGGCTACACCCCGCGCGCCCTGAGGCTGGCGGACAAGGGCGAACCGGTCATGGCCTTCGGCGGATTGCTCAAGAACACCTTGTGCATGACCCGCGGCGACGAGGCCTTTCTGTCGCAGCACGTCGGTGACCTCTCGTGTGCGGGCGCCAGCCAGGCCCTGGACGAAGTCGCCAGCCACCTGCAGCGCATCCTCACGCTCACACCGCTGGCGGTCGCGCACGACCTGAACCCGGACTTCCCGTCGACGCTGGCCGCCGAAGCCCTGGCTGAGCGCCTGGGAATTCCGGCCTTCCCGGTGCAGCACCACCATGCACATATCGCTGCGGTCCAGGCGGAACACCACCACCAGGGCCCCATTCTCGGACTCGCCCTGGACGGAACCGGCCTCGGCACCGACGGCAAGGCCTGGGGCGGCGAACTCCTTCAGGTCGATGGCGCACACTTCAATCGTCTCGGCCACCTCGCCGCGCTGCGTCAGCCCGATGCAGGAAAATCGGAGCGCGAACCCTGGCGCATGGCCTCGTCCGTGCTGCACAGACTGGGACGAGGCGACGAAATAGCCAGTCGTTTTCACCATGAAGCGGCCGCGTGGCGCATGCGCGATCTGCTTGAGTCCGGCACAGGCTGCCCGCCGACGACCAGCCTCGGGCGCTGGTTCGACGCCGCAGCAGGCCTGCTCGGCGTGTGCGAGCGCATGGGCTATGAAGGCGAGGCCGCGATGCGGCTGGAAAGCCTTGCCACCCGTTTCGGCGGGGTACTGCCCTTGCACCGGGGCTGGCAGCTGACCGACAGCGGCGATCTCGACCTGCTGCCGCTGCTGTCCGCGCTGGCCGACGAACGCAACCCGCCACGGGGCGCGGCGCTGTTCCATGCAACCCTCGCAACCGCGCTCGAGTCCTGGGTGTTGCAGGCAGTCGACGCAACGGGCATTCGCAGCGTGGCCTTGTCGGGCGGATGCTTTCTCAACCGTCTGCTGTCGCGTGATCTTTCCCGTCGGCTTTCGGCGCGCGGACTGGATGTACTGGAAGCCCGACAGGTGCCGCCCAACGACGGCGGCCTCGCACTCGGCCAGGCCCACGTCGCCCGCCACATCCTGCATCACTGCAGCAGCTGACTGTCTGCGTCCCGGATCAATCGTGCGGAGCACGATTGATCGTGACCGATCACCTTGGCGGGCTTTCAAGCTGCCTGTAATCTCGGCGGCCGCCTGTCGTCGGCGCGGAATTCAGGAGTAAACACTTGGCAGTCGGTCTTTTGCGTTCGAACACGGTGCGCTGGTTACTGGGCGGTGCGGCACTCCTGCTGCTTGCCGACCTGCTGCTGGTGTCCGTGGTGCTGAGCGACCGCGAGCAGGCCCTGAACAGGGGGCGGGAAACCGCGCGAACATCGGCCTCGATCATCCTGCGTCGCGCCGAGGGCCTGTTCGATTCGCTTGATCGCACCCTGTCGGGGGTCGCCGAAGTCATGACCGCGCGCGATTTGCCCCCGGCGCGGGATAACCTGTACATCCATCGATTGCTGGTCCGCCGTCACGCCATTACCCCCGCACTGAACTGGCTGCTGATCACGGACACCGACGGCCTGACGGTCGCAAGCTCGCGCAGCTTTCCCGCCCCGCCGCTTCAGATTTCCGATCGGGAGTACATCCGCGCTCAACGCGAGGACTGGTCGCTCGGAATGTACATCGGGCTGCCCGTGGTCTCCCGCGGGATCGGCACGCCGGTCGTTCCGATCAGCCGCCGGCTGGAAACCGACGGCGGGCGCTTCATCGGCATTGTCGCTGCCGGCCTCAGAAGCGAGTTTCTGCAAAGCCTGGTGGACGACCCTGGTCCGCCCGAAGGCCTGGTCATCGGCATTTTTCGCAGCGACGGCCACGCCCTGGCCTGCCTGCCATCGCGAAGCGCCTGCCCCGACGCGCCGCTGGGCGTGATCGACCACGCGGACGACGAGCAGGCAGACAGCGCGCGCGTCCTCAATACCCGCCTGATTGGCAGCGATGCCGGCGTCAGTGCCTTGCACGCCTCGCAGCGCTACGAGTTCTTTGTGGTTACCGATTATCCGGCCGAGGTCCTGCTCGCCGCCTGGCGACATAACCTGCCGGCGTTTCTTGCACTCGGTCTGGGGGGCAACCTGGCGCTGATCGCGATCGGCCTGTACGCCTGGCGCCAGGTCACGCACCGCCAGCGCGCAATGGCCGAACTTGCCCACAGCAATCTGGTACTGGAAGACCGGGTCCGTGAGCGTACTGAGGCGCTTGCACGCATGGCCAATACCGACGTGCTGACCGGCCTGCCCAACCGCAGGCTGTTCATGAGCGAAGGCACCCGCCTGCTTGCCCTCGCCCGCCGCCACCATCACCCGCTCTCACTGATGATTCTGGATGCGGACCACTTCAAGCTGATCAACGACCGTCATGGTCATGCCGCGGGCGATGCCGTACTCCGCACCCTTGGCGCAGCCCCCTCGGATGTGCTGCGCAGCTCCGACATCTTTGCAAGACTGGGCGGCGAAGAGTTCGCCGTCCTGCTGCCGGAAACCGGACACGAGGGCGCGCTTGAAGTGGGAGAGCGGCTACTGGATGCGTTCCGCAACAGTGTCACCGAACACGCCGGGGAACACCTGCATTTCACCGTCTCCATCGGACTGGCCGAGCTTGTGCCCGGCGATACCGACCTCGAGGCCCTGCTTCATCGCGCAGACACCGCGCTGTACCGTGCCAAGCAGGAAGGACGCGACCGCCTCGTCAGCGATCGACTGACAAACAGCAGCGAATGATCAGGGGGTAAGGTGGCGATAGGCGCCACCGAAGTAGACCAGCGGGTCGGCGTCGCTGCGATCGAAGCTCACCACCTCGCTGACGAAGATCACATGATCCCCACCTGCGTACCGGGTGGTGTTGCGGCAGACGAAACGGGCGCAGCAGCCATGCAACAGCGGTGCACCACCCAGACCATGATCGAAGCCCAGTCCGGCGAAGCGATCCGCCATGCGGCTGGCAAAACGCTGAGACACGGCCTCCTGGTCGGCGGCCAGCACGTTGATCGCGTAGTATTCGCAGTCTTCAAACAGCTTCAGACTCGGCAGATTGCTGGACAGACTCCAGACCACCAGCGGCGGATCCAGGGACACCGAATTGAACGAGTTGACCGTAAGCCCGATCAACTCACCCGTCGGCGTGCGCATGGTCACCACGGTGATGCCGGTAGCGAAGCGGCCGAGGGCGTTGCGGAAACTGCGCGAGAAATCCTCGGCGACGGGAGCGTTCTGGGACATGGGACAGCCTCTGGCGCGGCGCCAGCCACACCCGAAAGATAGTATTCAGGCGGCGGATTATGGCCGCGCAAGCGGTATACGTCGAGTACTGCAGCGCGACATGAAACTCGATTACAACATTAAAACCGGAATTTGCACCCCACATGAGTGATTTTGCCCGTCGCCTGATCGAGTGGCAGCGCCACCACGGCCGCCATGACCTGCCCTGGCAGGGCGGACGCGACCCGTACCGCATCTGGCTGTCGGAAATCATGCTGCAACAGACCCAGGTCAGCACCGTGATTCCGTACTACACCCGATTCGTCGAGCGCTTTCCCGATGTGGCCGCGCTGGCTGCGGCACCGGTGGACGACGTCATGGCACTGTGGAGCGGCCTCGGCTACTACGCCCGCGCGCTCAACCTGCACCGGGCGGCGCAGCTGGTCATTAGCGATCACGGTGGCGTGTTCCCGCGGACCGCAGCACAGATCGTCACCCTGCCCGGCATCGGTCGTTCCACCGCGGCGGCCATTGCTGCGTTCTCAAGCGACGAGCGCGCTCCGATTCTCGACGGCAACGTCAAGCGGGTGCTGTGCCGAGTGTTCGGCATCGAGGGTTTCCCCGGCGAGAAAGCGGTCGAATCGCGCCTGTGGGCACTGGCCGAATCGCTGCTGCCGCAGGACGGCATCGGCAGCTACATCCAGGCTCAGATGGACCTCGGCGCCACCGTTTGCACTCGAGGCAAACCCGCCTGCACGCGCTGTCCGCTCGCTGACGAATGCATCGCGCGCCTCGGCAACCGGGTTGCGTCGCTGCCAACACCGAGACCCAGAAAGCAGATCCCGCGACGCAGCGTGCGCGTGGCGGTGATTGTCGACCGTGGCGCGGTCCTGCTCGAACGCCGTCCGCCCGCCGGAATCTGGGGTGGTCTGCTGAGCCTGCCGGAAGTGCCCGAGCACGAAACAGAGGTCGACTGCTGGGTACGCGACCGGCTTGGCATCGACGCCGGCACTGGCGTTCTGCTTGCGCCGCTGACACACACGTTTACCCACTTCGTGCTCGACATTCAGCCGTGGCGGTTCGATCTCGCCGCACAAGGCGTCCGTGCTGAAGAAGGCGGCAGCACGCAGTGGCTACCGCTTGCAGACACTTCCGATGCGGCCTTGCCAACACCGGTGCGCAGCATCCTGATGCAGATGGCAGCGCCAGACCTGTTTGCTTAGGAAGGCTGCGCTGGGCTCGGGGTGTGGCGCTGTTCCGATGCGAGGGTCTGGGGCACGCGGAGGCGCGGAGGCGTTGCCTGAATGAGGAAACGCCTCGCACCTGGCCTGTGGGTCATCCTGCCTGGGTGCGTGCCCAGCGCACGATGTCGGCGGCGCCCATGGCGCCTGCCTGCCGGGCGATTTCCTTGCCGTTTCTGAACAGTGCGAGCGTGGGAATGCTGCGGATATTGTATTGGGCGCCGATGGCCTGATTGGCCTCGGTATCGAGCTTCGCTACGCGGAAATCCGGTTCCAGCGTTCGCGCCGCCTCCGCGTAGGCCGGCGCCATCGAACGACATGGCCCGCACCACGGCGCCCAGAAATCCACCAGCACCGGAACGTCGTTGCGCTGGATATGGCGGGAAAAGCTCGACGCGTTGAGCTCCAGAGGTGCAGCAACAAACATCGGCTTGTGGCACTGCCCACAACTCGGCTGCTCGGTCAGCCGCGCAGCAGGGACACGGTTTACAGCGTTGCAATGGGGACAGACGAGGTGCATGGAATCTGACATGGCGATGACCCGGTGACTGGCAATGATTTCAAGGTGGAGCCAGCTCTCCCAAACTTCAAGAGCCGCCAGCCCGCTCCATCCTGCGCGCCGCCGCAAGCCTCAAGACCTGCCATCCGCAAAGCACTCTGCCGGGGCAAGTCAGGCCATGAGCGCCGCCGACATCACGCTGTTGACATGTACCCACGCAGGATGCCCTATCCAGGCGCAAGGGATCGCCTCAGTCAGGCGACTCCTCCGCGCCCTCCGCGTCTCCGCGTGCCCCAGAACCCAGCCCCGAAAACCCGAACCACGCTCAAGCCTTGCCCAGCAAGCCATGCTGCCGCAAGAACTGCTGCATGATCTCGAGCCGGCTCTGCACATCGTCGAGTTCAAGCAGGCGCTGGCGCGCAAGCGCAGGAATGGGGAGCAACTCGGCATAACGCGCCCCCACCCAGGCCGCGTCTTCGAAGTGGTGCGGTGGCGGCATGCGGTCACCCGCTTCCGCTGCCAGCACCCTGAGCAGCGGCAGTATTTCGGCCTGAGCCTCGGGCACCGGCTGCACCGGCGGTTCGTCCAGCCACACCACCTCGCCATTGAGCAGACCGTCGTGCTCGACCTCGTGATCGACCACCCGAAACCGCCGCGCGCCGCGCACCATGATCGACAGCACGCCCGGTTCGGCCATGTCCCAGCTTTCAATACGCGCCTCGGTGCCGACCTCGTGCGGCAGCGCGGCCTCGCCGACCTCCTGCCCCGCTGCGATCAGACAGACGCCGAAGCTGCTGCCCTCGCGCATGCACCGGGTCACCATGTCCATGTAGCGCGCTTCGAAGATCCGCAATGGCAGCCGACCATCGGGGAAGAGCACCGTATTGAGCGGAAACAGCGGCAGACGCTCACTCATCGGCCTTCCTCCTCTTCCCCCCAGCGCGCCATCAGGGTGTGGGCGACGCCAAGCTGATCAAGCACCCGCGCCACAACGAAATCGACCAGATCCTCCACCGTCCTGGGGTGATGATAGAAGCCCGGATTGGGCGGCAGGATGCACACACCCAGCCTTGCCAGCTTGAGCATGTTCTCGAGATGGATTGCCGAGTACGGCGTCTCGCGCGGCACCAGCACCAGCTTGCGCTGCTCCTTGATGACCACATCGGCCGCGCGCTCGATCAGGCTCTGGCTGAGCCCTGCAGCAATCGATGCCAGCGTCGCCATGGTGCACGGACAGACCACCATCGCATCCGGCGGGTTGGAACCCGAGGCTGGCGGCGCAAACCACTCTTCCCTGCCAAACACCCGCAACTGCCCGGGTGCAGCGCCGAAGCGCGCGGAGAGTTCGGCTTCGACCTCGGCCGCGCGGCCGGGCAGGTGCCAGTCCATTTCCTGGCGCGCAACGATCTGCGCCACCTGGGAATACAGCAGCCACACCCGGCAGCCCGATTGCAGCAGGCACTCCACCAGACGCAGGCCGTACGGCATGCCGGAGGCGCCGGTGAGGGCGACGGTGATGGTGCGCGGGGTGCTCATCGATTGTGCTTCCTTATCAGGCCATCATTGGGCCACTGCTGCGCGCACGCCGGAAAATCACTTCAGGTAGTCGCTCAGGATGACCCAGCGTCCGTCGCGAATCTGGGCCAGGCGGCCGTAACGGTTGCCAAGGTGGTCGTCGTGGCTGAAGCGATACTCGGGGCTACCGAAGAAATCGCGCGTGGTCTTGAGTTGCTCCAGAGCAGAGACGAAGCCTTCGACCGTGAGTTCCCGCCCGGCCGCATTTGCGCCCTGCACGAAGAGATCGGCGATGCTGTAACCCATCGCGCTCCACACGTTCGGATCGACGCCAAAACGCTTGCGATAGCGCGTGATCCAGTCCGCCAGCGCACTGTTGGCACCCTCGGCATAGGGATGCGGCAGCACGCTCACACCGTACAAGCCATCGACGGCCGCGCCGCCGAGTTCGTGCGTCTGTGCCGAATAGCCGGATGCGGTCACCAGCATGTCGACCATCCAGCCGGTCTTGCGTGCCTCAGTCATCGCCGCGATGGTCTCGCGCACGACGGTTGCAAGCACCACGAAGTCGCAATCTGCACCGCGCAGGCGGGCGATCTGGCTGGAGAAATCGGTGGCACCGCGCTTGTAGCTGGTCTTCTCAACCAGGCTCTGGCCGATGCGCGTCAAACCGCCTTCCACGCCCTTGAGCACCTCAAGGCCGTAGTCGTCGTCCTGATAGAGCAGGCAGGTTCGCTTGTAGCCGCGGCTTTGCACCATGTGACGCGTGGCCGCATCCATGTAGCTCTGATACGGCGCGAAGATCTGGAACTTGAGCGGATGCAGCGGGCTGTAGGTTGCCTCATGGGGCGAGAACGGGAACAGGTGCGGGCGACCGGCATCGACGATCAGCGGCATGGTGGCCATCACGACCGGCGTACCGAAGTTGGCGAGAAAGGCGAAGGCCTGATCGCGGTCGAGCAGCTTGCGCGTCGCCAGCACGGCGCGCTTGGGATCGTAGCCGGTGTCCTCGACCACCATCCGCAGCTTGCGCCCATGCACACCGCCCGCCGCGTTGGCCTCTTCGAGGCGCAGCAGCATGCCGTCGCGCACTGGCGAACCGAGCATTGCGGCAGGGCCGGACAGATCCTGGATGCTGCCAAGAACGATCTCGCGATCACTGACGCCAGGCGTGGCAGCCACTGCAAACGCGGTGGACAAGGCCAGCGCACAACCGAGAACGAAACGGGAAACAGACATGGGCGGACCCTGAACGAAGAAGTCGGACCGCGATTATCCTTCAAGCCGGCGATAACCGCAGCCGTCAGTCTTCAGTGCCCTTGCGCACAGACGCCTGGGCGCCGCCGGAAGCCGATGCCAGACCCTGCGGCCGCAGCAGCACCATTGCCACGATCACCGCGCCAAAGAGCACGGTTTCAAGCCCGGCACTGCGGCTCCATTCGCCCGGCAGCACGTCGCGCAGCAAGGCAATCAGCTGCGGCAGACTGACGATGACGAGCGCCCCCCACAACGCACCGGACAGGTGGCGGGCGCCGCCGATGAACACCAGCATCAGCAGTTCGAAGGAGAACATCAGCCCGAACTGCTCGGGACTGATGAAGCCGATCCAGTGCGCGTAGAGCGCACCGGCCAGTCCGGCCAGCGCGCCGCCGAGCACGAAGGCGCGCAACTTGGTCGCAGCCACATCGACGCCACAGGCCTCGGCCGCCGCAACCTCGTCCTCGCGCACCGCACGCCAGGCGCGACCGCTGCGCCCTGCCAGCAGACGCCTGCACGCCAGCCAGGCCAGCATCAGCGCAGCAAGGCTGACCAGCATCTGCTCCAGCGGCGTATCCACCCTCATCCCGCCCCAGCTCAGGGTCGGCACGCTGAGTCCGGCGCCGCCGCGCGTGAGCGAGGTCCAGCGCACGAGCATCTCTTCCACGATGAGCGCAAAGGCCAGCGTGCTCATCGCAAAGTACAAGCCGCCGAGGCGCCGGGCGGGAAGGCTGGCCAGCGCCCCGCCAGCCGCGCCAAGCGCCACTGCGGCCGGCACCGAGAGCACTGGCGGCACGCCACGCATGGCGAGCAGGGTCTCCGCGTAGGCACCGAGCGCCACCAGGGCTCCCTGCCCCAGCGTGATCTGCCCCGCCTGACCGACGATGATGACCAACCCGAGACCGGCAATCGCATAGGTTGCAACCAGCGTGGCCTGCCCGGCGGCGTAGTCAGCACCGAGCACGCTGAGCCCGAGCACAAGAATGGCTGCGATCAGCAGCAGCGGACGCAGCATGCTCACCGGCGCCTCCGCCATCCTGCGGCCATGCCATCGGGGAAAAGCAGCAGGGCGAGCATCAGCAGCACATAGGGCACGACATCCTTGACGCCCTCAGGGAGCACCAGACCGGCGAGCGACTCGGCCACGCCGAGAAAGACGCCCCCCACCAAGGCCCCCGGCAAGCTGGTCAGCCCGCCGAGCACCGCGGCTGGAAAGGCCTTGAGTGCAATCAGCCCCATGTTCAGATGGATGAAGGTAATCGGCGCCAGCAGCAGGCCCGCAACGGCAGCAAGCGCAGCGCCAAGCGCCCACGCCAGGGTGTGCATCGAAGCGACCGGCACGCCCATCAACGCAGCGACCCGCGCGTTTTCGGAGCATGCACGCAGCGCGAGTCCCGCTCGCGTGTAGCGAAAGAAGACTGCCAGCACCCCTGCCAGCACCACGGTAGCCACAATCACCAGCACATGGCTCAGGGACAGCGCGAGCGCCCCGATCTGCAGCACGCTGTCAGCGAACGGAAGACGGTAGATGTCGTGACTTGCCGCCGGCACCGACGTGACCCCGCCGCGCAGCATCATGCCGAGGCCAAAGGTCAGCAGCACCGCAACCAGATGCGGCTGGCCGATCGCGCGGCGCAGGGCGAAACGCTCCAGCACCGCACCCAGCAGCGCGAGCCCCGCCACTGCAACCGGCGCAGCAATCCACAGGGGCCAGCCGGCACCGGTGTTCAGTGCTACGGCAGCAAACGCCCCCACCATGAGCAGTTCGCCCTGCATGAAGCTCACCGTTTCGGTGGCCTTGTAGATGAGGACGAAGGACAGCGCCACCAGTCCATACACGCAACCGATGGCAATTCCGCTGGTGAGAACCTGGATCAGGGAAAGCATGGGCGCGAAGGATAGACTATTGGGGGTGAGGCCGTACGCGTTCGCTCACCCAAAGCCGAGAATATGGCAGGCGTCGGGGTGGCCCCTTGGCGGGCTGTCGAGAGCGCCGTCGGATAAGGTACTGGGGCGGAAACACGGCGGCGCATGTCTGAGGGCGCGCAGCGACCGAGTTTGCGCCGACGCCGCCACAGTGCCTTATCCGACGGGGAGCCGAAGGCCGCGAACGTCTGCCCGCCGAGGGGCCACCCCGACGCACCACCAGGCCCGGGAACCTGTTACCTGCTGCAGAGTGCGTCGCTCGGTGGCTTGCTGCAGGCCTCGCGGTACTCTGCGGTCAGACGCTCAACCAGCTCCGCCACAGTCGGAATGTCGTGAATGTTGGCCACCCCGTGGCCCGCACTCCAGACGTCGCGCCAGGCACGCGCCTCGTCCGACAGATCGTGCAGCTTGCCCTTCCCGTGCCCCGGCACCAGCTCGCTGCGCTCGAAACCCGCCTGCTCCAGACTTGGCCACAGGAAGTTGGCATTGGTGCCCGAAATCACATCGGTGTACACCACCTCCGACGGCCCGCAATCCACCACCATCTGCTTGTAAGCCTCCTGTGCCAGCGCCTCGCGGGTCGCGATGAAACGCGTCCCCATGTAGGCGAAATCGGCTCCCAGCACCTCGACAGCACGGATCGAGGCACCGTCCGAAATGCTGCCGGCCGCGATCAGCACGCCATCCCAGAATTCGCGGATCTCGCGGATCAGGCTCACCACGCTCTGGGTGCCGGCGTGACCGCCTGCCCCGCCGGCCACCGCGATGATGCCGTCGACACCTGCCGCCGCAGCCTTCTTCGCATGGTAGGCATGCACGATGTCGGAAAACACCAGCCCGCCATAGGCATGAACCGCCTTCACCACCTCGCCGGGATGGCCCAGGCTGGTGATCACAAAGGGCACACGGTGACGCACGATGGTCGCCAGATCCTCCTCCAGGCGCTTGTTGGACGCATGCAGGATCAGATTCACCCCATAGGGCGCGCATGGCGCGCCGGGATTGTCCGCACGATGCCCGGCAAGCGCCGCATCGATCTCAGTCAGCCAGGCTTCAAGCTGCGCGGCCGGCCGAGCGTTGAGTGCGGGGAAAGTGCCGGCCACCCCGGCCTTGCAGGTCGCGATGACCAGCTCAGGGCCGGATACGAGAAACATCGGCGCGGCAATCGCGGGCACACTCATGGTGCCGCGGAAGGATGCGGGAAGTGTCATGCTGTCTCCTCATTGTTGTTGCGAGCGGGCAATCAATGCCCTTGCGTGAAGCGCACTCTAGCATGTGAAGCGCACATTTCAAACGACCGTTTGAATATGCCTGCCATCCGGCGTCCGATGGCATCCGCCGACAGGATCAGGTGCTATCCTCGGCGCCATGCAAGGTATTGAATCCCTTCTCTACGGCATCGGCATTGCCGGCGTGGCGGTCAACGCGGCCGCCGGTGTGCTCGATGCCGGGCGCAAGCCCTTCGACCTTTTCGGCATGGTCGTGGTGGCACTCGCCGCCTCCCTGGGTGGCGGCACCTTGCGCGATGTGCTGCTCGATCGCACGGTGTTCTGGATTGCCGACCAGAGCAATCTGATCGCGGCCATCGTCGCCGGCCTCGCGACATTTCTCGTGGTGCGCGTGGTGCGCCTGCCGCCACGCCTGTTCCTGTTACCGGACGCCCTTGGACTCGCACTCTTCACCGTCTCAGGCACCCAGGCCGCCATCGCAATGGGGGCACCGTGGCTGGTGGCCAGCCTGATGGGCGTGATCACGGGCGTTTTCGGGGGCATCGTGCGCGACGTGCTGTGCAACGAAGTTCCCCTGGTATTTACCGCCGAACTGTATGCCACCGCATCATGGGCCGGCGCCCTGCTGCTGCTCGCCCTGCTCGAAGCCGGCGTCAGCCCCGGGTGGGCTGCGCTGGCCGGCGCGACGCTGGTGCTGGTGATTCGCCTGGGTGCCATCCGCTTCAAATGGCGGTTGCCGGTGTTCATTGCCCGAAGCTGACGTCCAGCGTGACATCCGCCGCGCATCAGTAGATACCCCTCTGGCGTATGCAGGTCGATCCCAATAATCTATGCGGCCAAGCCGGGACCACCCGGTACATCAAGCAACAGAGCCTGGCTGCGAGAGGCTCGACCTGACAGGAGTTCATCCATGAGCATGATGAAGGAATTCAAGGAATTCGCCATGCGCGGCAACGTCATCGATCTCGCCGTTGGCGTGATCATTGGCGGCGCCTTCGGCAAGATCGTCGATTCGCTGGTCAAGGACATCGTGATGCCGGTCGTTGGCCGCATCGTCGGCGGCGTCGATTTCCGCCAGTTGTACATCAACCTTGGCAGTGACGTTTTCGAGACCCTGGAAGCGGCCGAAAAGGCGGGGGCACCGCTGATCAAGTACGGTAACTTCATCAACACCGCAATCGACTTCCTGATCATCGCCTTCGCCATCTTCATGGCGATCAAGGCCATCAACAAGCTTAAGCGTGCAGAGCCGCCGGCACCGCCCGCCGAGCCCGCACCCGAGCCGGAAGACATCAAGCTGCTGCGCGAGATCCGCGACTCGCTCAAGCAACGCAGCTGATCGCTGCAACATGAAAGAAGCCCTTTGTGGCGCCATGCAGGACGGCGCCAAAAAGGGCTTCTTGCGTTCAGTTCAGTCGTTCAGCCGTAGGCACCGACGAACGGGTTGCTTTCGCGCTCTTCGCCAAAGGTCGAGGTTGGCCCGTGCCCCGGAACGAAAGTGATGTCGTCACCGAGCGGGAAGAGCTTGTTGCGGATGGAGCTGACCAGCGTCTGATGGTCGCCGCGCGGAAAGTCTGTGCGCCCGATCGAACCCGCGAACAGCACATCGCCGACCAGCGCGAGTTTTGATTCCGGATGCACGAACACCACGTGGCCCGGCGTGTGGCCCGGCGTGTGGATCACCTGCAGCGTCTGCTCCCCCACGGTCACGGTGTCGCCATCGTGCAGCCAGCGATCAGGCGTGAAGGTTTCAACATCGGGAAAGCCGAACATCTTGCTCTGCTGAGCCATGCCGTCGATCCAGAAGCGGTCTTCCTCCTGCGGCCCTTCGATGGGCACACCCAGTTCGCGCGCCAGTTTTGCGGTACCGCCGGCATGATCGATATGCCCGTGCGTGATCAGGATCTTCTCGATGGTGACGCCAAGTGCGTCGGCAGCAGCATGGATGCGGTCGAGATCGCCACCGGGGTCGACCACCGCTGCCTTGCGCGTCTTGTCGCACCAGATAATGCTGCAGTTCTGCTCGAAGGGCGTTACGGGAACAATGCGGACGTCGATCATGTGGGCTGGAACATCAGTAAGAAACCGGGGCCCAATGATAACCCGTCCACTCCGCAGGGGCCGCCATGGCGGGCGCGGCCCTGAGCAGAATGCGTGCTTATTGATCGGCGTTGGGGAAGAACAGCTGCTCACCCCCGATCTTGTAGGCTGCGATCTCGGCCTGACCCGCCGGCGACACCACCCAGTCCACGAACTGCTGTGCTTCGGCAGCCTTCACGTGTGGATGCTTGGCCGGGTTGATCACCATCACCCCGTACTGGTTAAACAGGCGGGTGTCACCTTCGACCAGCACCTTGAGATCGGCGCGGTTCTTGAAATTGAGCCAGGTGCCACGGTCGGCCAGCACATAAGCGCCGGACGAAGCCGCCATGTTCAGTGCCGGGCCCATGCCACAGCCACACTCCTTGTAGCCGGTGCCCTTGTTCGAATCGCTGTCGGCGTCCTTCCAGTAGCGCAGTTCGGCCGCATGGGTACCGCTCTTGTCACCTCGTGACACAAAGCTGCCGTTGGCGGCAGCCAGCTTCTTCAGCGCGGCGACGATGTCCTTGCCGCGCACGCCCGCCGGATCAGCCTCCGGCCCGATCAGCACGAAGTCGTTGTACATCACCGGATAACGCTTTACGCCATAGCCTTCGGCAACGAATTTTTCCTCAGCGATCTGGTTATGCACGAACAACACGTCGGCATCGCCACGGCGCCCGGTATCGAGCGCCTGACCCGTGCCCTGGGCGACAACCTTGACCTCAATGCCGCTGGCCTTGGTGAAGGCCGGCAGCAGGTGGGAGAAAAGGCCGGACTGCTCGGTCGAGGTCGTGGAGGCCATCACCATCGACTCCGCCGAAGCGGTCGAGAATACGGACAGCAGCGCAACCAGGACACATGCCTTGCGGGTAGCGCGAAAGTTCTCGACTGATACGTTCATACAAACTCCTCTGAGTGGGTGTTGGATCACCGGAACCGGCGACTCTTCGAGATTTCGGGTAACGTAAGCGCCCGCATGACTTCGATCAATATGAAGCGCTGTGCATAGGATCAACTTTCACTACACCCTCGGCGATGACGCCAGCCCCGCCCGCGTCCACAATCCGCTGATCGACCTCTTGCAGGCCGTGGCCGAAAGCGGCTCGATCTCGGGCGCGGCCAAACGTCTTGGCCTGTCGTACCGGCATGTCTGGGGCGAGCTCCGACGCTGGGAGGAGAGCCTCGGACACAGCATGATCGTGTGGGAGAAGGGCCAGCCCGCGCGCCTGACCGAATTCGGCACCAAGCTGATGTGGGCCGAGCGCCAGGCCCAGGCCAGGCTGTTGCCGCAGATCGAGGCCCTGCGCGCCGATCTCGAGCGCGTCTATGCCGTGGCCTTTGACGACAGCGCCCACGTGCTGACGATGTATGCCAGCCATGACGAGGCACTTGCCGCACTGCAGGAGCAGGCACGCCAGCCCGCGCACCGACTGCATCTCGACATCCGCTTCAGCGGCAGTGTGGATGCCATCCGCGCCCTCAATGAGGGGCGCTGCCTGATGGCCGGCTTCCACACGCTGGAAGGCGCCGACACCGATAGCCTGACACGCCGCACCTACAAGCCCCTGCTGCGCCCGGGCCTGCACAAGATCATCGGTTTTGCGCGGCGGACCCAGGGCCTGATCGTCGCCCGCGGCAATCCACTGAATCTGCACTCGCTGGCCGACGTGCGCCAAAGCCGGGCCCGCTTTGCCAACCGTGCGCTAGGCACCGGCACCCGCGTGCTGCTGGACGAGCTTCTGGTACAGGCGGGTATCCCCGTGCAGGACATCAACGGCTACGACCATACCGAGCACTCCCATGCTGCGGTGGCCCAGGCCGTTGCCTCCGGCCAGGCCGACGTCGGCCTCGGCATCAAGGCCACGGCGCGTGGGCGCGGGCTGGACTTCGTGCCGCTGGCCAACGAACGCTACCACCTTGCCTGCCTCAAATCGGCACTCGATACACCGGCGGTCGCCGCACTGCTCGATCTGCTCAAGGGCAATGCATGGCAGGCCGGCCTTGGCAGGCTGGCCGGCTACCAGCCGGCACAGTCAGGTGAGGTGTTGTCGATGCGCCAGGTGCTGCCATGGTGGTCCTACCGCAGCCCGAGGCCCTCCGCCCCGGACTGAGAACGCACCCTGCGCACTAGCGGCTGGACGCTGCCAGAAAGGCGCCGGCACCGACAAAGAGCCCGCCGAACACACGGTTCTGGATCCTGAGCGCGTTCGGGTTGCGCAACAAGGGACGAAAGCGGGTCGCCAGCAGCGCATAACAGGACATCACCACCGTATCGACCACGACCATGGTGGTGGCGATGACCAGAATCTGAGGCCACTGCGGTGCGGTGGCCACCATGAACTGCGGCACCAGCGCCGCCATGAAGACAATGGCCTTGGGATTGGTCAGGTTCACCAGCATGCCCTGCATGAACAGACCGCCCCGAGGCCGGCCGGCTCCACTGCCGGCCTCATCGAGCGCCTCCACCCTGGCGCGCCACTTGGCGACACCAAGCCACACCAGGTACACCGCCCCCAGCACCTTGACGACGAGAAAGGCCGTGGCCGATGTCGCCAGCAGGGCGCCGAGCCCAAGCGTCACCACCGCAAGCTGCAGCAGCAATGCCGCCTGCAATCCGGCGATCGACCGCAGCGCGGCGCCATAACCGTGACGCAGGCCGGTTGCCATGGACAACACCGCCCCCGGCCCGGGCGACACCGAGATCACGAGATTTGCCACCAGGAAGGGCAGCCACAGATTCCAGCTCATACCGTCACACTCCGCTCAGGCAAACAGCGAATAAAGCATCTTGGCGCACAGCAGCATCAGCACGCCGGCGAAGATCTTCTTGAGCGTCGCCACCGGCAGACGGTGCGCAAATGAAGCGCCGACCGGCGCCATGAAGATGCTGACGATACCCACCAGCACCAGCGCCGGCAGGTAGATATAGCCGAAAGACAGCGACGGCGTACCGGCGACCGACCAGCCATTGACCAGGTAACCCACCGTTCCGGCCACGGCGATCGGAAGACCGATCGCGGCCGAGGTGCCGATGGCGTGCTGAACCTTGACGTTGCACCAGGTCATGAAGGGCACCGACAGCGATCCGCCGCCGATCGCCACCAGCGCCGACACGCCGCCAATGCCCATGCCGACCGCGGTCATCCCTGCGGTACCGGGCAGATTGCGCGAGGGCTTGGGCTTGACGTTGAGCAGCATCTGGATGGACACGTAGGCCATGAAGCAGACGAAGAAGATCGCCAGCGGCACCGTATCCACCCGCGACGCGATGAAGGTACCGCCAAAGGTCCCCAGCAGGATGCCAGGGGTGATACTGCGAACGATATTCCAGTGCACTGCCCCACGCGCATGATGGGCCCGCAGGCTGGACACCGAGGTCAGCACGATGGTCGCCATCGACGTACCCAGCGCCATGTGCAGAACCTGCTCATGCGGGAAGCCCTGGGCGACGAAGAAGGTCGTCAGCATCGGCACCATGATGCCGCCGCCGCCCACGCCGAGCAGACCGGCAAAAAAACCGACAATCGCACCCAGGCCCAGGTAGGCCACCAACCACAGATCGAATTCCATTGCGCCAGACGCCCTCGCTGCGCGCGACGACGTCCGTCGCGACAAGGGCCGAATGGTGGCCAGTTAGGCGCCGGGACGCAAGAGCCACACATGCCGGTCGCAAACACGCGGGGATCGGCGAGCGCGCCGCATGCACACCGGACGACCCCGCTTCGCGCTAGAGTTCGCACATGGATCTGCCCCCGCCAACCGCCCTTGCCGCACCACTGCGCTGGAAGGACTATCTCTATGCCGCGATCACGGTCGGCGCGGTTGCCGGTATCGGTGCCCCCTTGCTCGGCGCATTCGATCTGGCCAACATCGCAATGCTGTTTCCGCTGGCGGTGATGTTTTCCGCGGTTCGCTTCGGCCGCGGCCCGGCGGTGCTCGCCGCCTTTCTCTCGGTGGCCTTGTTCGATTTCTTCTTCGTTCACCCGCACTTCACCCTGGCGGTGAGCGACTTGCAGTACCTGCTGACCTTCGCCGTGCTGCTGGCTGTCGCCTTGACCACCGCCGCCCTGGCCACCCGCCTCGGCCGCGAGCGCGATGATGCCGAGGCGCGGGAGCGCGAATCCCGACAGCTCTACGAGATCGCCCAGGCCCTGTCCGCTGCGGTCAATGCCGAACAGATCGGGGCCCTGCGCGCGCGCAGCATGGCCGCACTGGGCCCCGACACACCGGCCTCGCTGCGGGAGACCTACGCCACGCTCTTTTCCACCGCGATCGAGCGCGAGCACTACCTCGCCGAGGCCGAGCGCAACCGGATCGAGATCGAGGCCGAGCGCATGCGCAGCGCACTGCTGGCGACGCTGTCGCACGACCTGCGTACGCCGCTGACCGCGCTGGCCGGGCTGGCCGAAGCCCTGCCGCTGGCCGGGCCGCCGCTGCCCCCGGCACAGGCCGAGCTCGCGGACGCGATCCGCGCCGAAGCGCTGCGCACCCATGTGCTCGCCCGCGACCTGCTCGACCTCGCCCGACTGCAGTCGGGTGCGGTCACCCTGCGCCGCGAGTGGCTGCCGCTGGAGGAAGTGGTCGGTGCGGCGATGCAGGCCCGCAGCAGCCTGCTGAACACGCACAGGATCGCCATCGACCTGCCCGACACCCTGCCGCTGATCGATGTTGATCCGGTCCTGATGGAGCGGGTGCTGTGCAATCTGCTGGAGAACGCCGCCCACCACACGCCGCCGGCGGGCCGGATCGACATCGCGGCCAGCGCCGATGCCGGCATGCTGAGCCTCAGCGTAAGCGACGACGGGCCCGGACTGCCGGCGGCGGGAAGCCCGCCTTCAGGCACCGGCCTTGGCCTCGCCATCGTGCGCGCGATCGTCGGCGCCCATGGCGGCAGGGTCGAGATCGACAGCCCGCCCGGCGGTGGCGCACGCGTCACCCTGCGCCTGCCCCTTTCCACCCCACCTCAGCCCCCGGACAGCGAAGCGTGAAAGACGCCCTCACCCACCCGCCCGCCGTCGTGATCGTGGACGACGAGCCCGGCATTCGCCGCTTTGTACGCACCGCGCTGGAGTCGGCCGGCTGCGTGGTCAGCGAAGCCGGCACCGCGGCGCGTGCGCGCATCGAACTGAACTCGCGCAAACCCGATCTGCTCATCCTCGACCTCGGCCTGCCAGACGAGGACGGGCTTGCGGTGCTCGCCGCGTTGCGGGCGTGGTCGGGCATGCCGGTGCTGGTGCTGTCCGCCCGCAGCGACGAACACGACAAGGTTGCCGCACTCGACGCAGGTGCGGACGACTACCTCACCAAGCCATTCGGCATCGCCGAGCTGCTGGCCAGGGTCAGGGCCCTGCTCCGACGGTCGCTGCGCCCGTCAGAGGGCTTGTCGACCGTGAGCTTCGGCGAGATCGAGGTCGACCTCGCCCAGCGCAGCGTCACCCGCAATGGCGAACCGGTGCGCCTGACGCCGATCGAGTTCAAGCTCCTCGGCCATCTGATCGCCAACGCAGGCCGCGTCCTCACCCACCGTCAACTGCTGGCCGCCGTATGGGGGCCGAACCATGTCGAACACAACCACTACCTGCGGGTGTACATGGGCGGGTTGCGGCGCAAGCTGGAGCCGAACCCCGGCTTCCCCGCCCACATCCTGACCGAGTCCGGCGTCGGTTATCGCCTGGTACTTTAGGCAGGCGGGCGCTCAGCGTCGCCAGAAGGTCGGCGTCATCACCACCAGCAGGGTGAAGATCTCCAGCCGTCCGAGGATCATGGAGAAACTCAGAATCCAGGTCTGCAGGTCGCTCAGCCCCTGGTAGTTGGACGCCGGCCCCACCGCCCCCAGTCCGGGGCCTGCATTGTTGAGACATGCGACCACGCCCGAAAACGCGGTGATGAGGTCGAGGCCGGTTGCGGCAAGCACCAGCGTGAGGCTGACGATGGTCACCATGTACATGAAGCTGAAGGCCAGCACCGCGTGGAGAACCCCTTCCGAGATCGCCTGGCGCCCGAGCCTGAGCGGCAGCACCGCACTCGGGTGCAGCGAACGCACGATTTCTCGATAGGACTGTTTGTACAGAATGATCGCCCGCATCATCTTGATGCCGCCTCCGGTCGAGCCCGAACAGGCGGCGAAGCTGCACAGAAAAAGGACGCAGATCTGCGCAAACATCGGCCACAAGGTGTAGTCGTAGGTGGCCAGCCCAAGCGAAGTGGCCAGCGAAATCGCATGGAAGGCGACATAGCGCAGGGTGGTGGGCATGTCCGCATAGACATTGAACTGCATCAGATAGAGCGTCAGGGCGGTGATCATGACGACGAGTGTGCCGAAGAACCACGGCACCTCGGGGTCCTGAAGATAGGCACCGGGACTGCGCCGCACCAGCGCAAGGTAGTGGGTGGCGAAGTTCACCCCGGACAGCAGCGCAAAGCCCATGGTGACCAGTTCGATGGGCAGGCTGTCGAAGCCCCCGAGACTGGCATCACGATCGGAGAAGCCCCCCAGGCCCATGATCGAAAATGCATGGATCACAGCCTCCCACGGCTTCATGCCGGCCCACCACAGGGATAGACCGCAGGCCAGGGTGAGCAGCGCATACACCGTCCACAACCCCTTTGCCGTTTCGGCAATACGCGGCGTCAGCCCCGATTCCTTCATCGGTCCCGGCGTTTCCGCCTTGAACACCTGCCGCCCGCCGATGCCCAGCAGCGGCAGCACCGCCACCATCAGGACGATCACCCCCATGCCGCCGACCCAGTGCATGAAGGTGCGCCACAGGTTGATCGAGACCGGCAGGTATTCGAGCCCGGTCAGCACGGTCGCACCGGTCGTGGTCAGGCCGGAGGCGGCCTCGAAATAGGCATCGGTGAAGGACAGCGCCGGCATGTAGAGCATCAGCGGCATGGCGCCGAACACCGGCACCACGATCCAGGTCGCCGCAACCAGCAGAAAGCCGTCATGTACCCGCAGATCGCGGCGCCGCGCGCGGGTCGTGAGCCAGGCAAGCAGACCGCAGGCGACGGTCACCAGCAAGGCTTCGTCGTACGCCGTTACCGCGCCGTCATCCAGAAAATACGAGACCGCAAGCGGAAACGCCATGACCAGCCCGAACAGCATCAGGACAAGGCCAAGCGCACCGATCACCGGAAAGTAGCTGCGCATCTGATCAGTCCGGCGCGCGCTTGCACCCGCCAGATCACCCGGAAAAGGATGCGAATGCTAGGGAGAAAGGCGTAAAGATGGTGTAAAGATTCCGCACCGCAGCACCCGCGCCGGACGCGGGACGGGCGGGCTCCGCGCCGCACCTGTATTCGGGCAAACACGGATAGCCGCACGTACGCATTAGAGGGCACAGTTGGTCATTGATCTCGACCCGGCGGCCAGAACGGGCGACTTCGATGCATCCTTTGACATACAACAATCAAGGTAGGAGACATTCGATGAGACTGATTCGCACCCTCGGCCTGGCGGCCGGCATGATGCTTGGCGCCTCTGTCGGCGCACAATCTGCGCACGCCCAGCAATTCGTCAATGTGCTGACCGGCGGCACCAGTGGCGTGTACTACCCGCTCGGCGTCGCCCTGTCCCAGCTCTACGGCAATGCCTTGCCGAATGCAAAGGTCAGCGTGCAGTCCACCAAGGCCAGCGCGGAAAACCTCAACCTGCTCCAGGCCGGGCGCGGCGAGATTGCCTTCGCCCTCGGCGACGCGGTTTCCGATGCATGGAACGGCGTCGAGGAGGCAGGCTTCAAGACCAAGCTCAGCAAGCTGCGCGGCGTGGCTGCGATTTACCCCAACTACATCCAGATCGTCGCCGCCAGCGACTCCGGCATCAAGACCCTGGCCGACCTGAAGGGCAAGCGGGTCTCGGTCGGCGCCGCACGCTCGGGCACCGAACTGAATGCACGTGCAATCTTCAAGGGCGCGGGCATGACGTACGACGACCTCGGCAAGGTGGAGTACCTTCCGTTCGGCGAATCGGTCGAGCTGATCAAGAACCGCCAGCTCGATGCCACGCTGCAATCAGCCGGTCTTGGCGTCGCCTCACTGCGCGACCTCGCCAATGCGCTGCAGATCACCGTGGTCCCGGTATCGACCGACGTTGTTGCCAAGATCGGCGATGCAGCCTATCAGGCCAGCGTCATTCCGGCTAACACCTACCAGGGACAGACCGCTGACGTACCGACCGTGCGCATCCGCAACATTCTGGTCACCCATTCGGGCGTATCCGACGATGCCGTGTATGCGATGACGAAGACCATGTTCGAAAACCTCGACCAGCTCGTCAACGCGCACGCCGCCGCAAAGGGCATCACCAAGGAAGACGCTGCCGCCGTGCCGCTGCCGCTGCACCCGGGTGCCGAGCGTTATTACCGCGAAGTCGGCCTGCTGAAGTAATCGTCTTCGGGCTGAACCCAGCCCCGACCCTGCAGTCTGCCCGCCCAGGCGGTGCAGACTGTATCCGTCTGACCGGAGTTTCACATGTCCGAAAACAGCTCGCTCACACCCTTTGGCTGGGAGCGCGAAAAGGGCCTCCAGGCACGTGCGCTGTTCCTGATCGCAGTAGCCTTTTCGGCCTATCAGATCGTCATCGCGGCCTATCACCCACTGTCGTCCCAGGTCGTACGGGCGATACACGTCGGCTTTCTGCTGCTGATGACCTTCGCCTCGTTTCCGGTGTGGCTGCCCCGCAGGCGCAGCGTACCGTCACTGGCGTGGCTGATCGGCGCAACCGGATTCGTGCTGGCGTTCTACCACTGGATTTACGAGGGCGACCTGATCCAGCGTGCGGGAGACCCGACGCAGACCGATCTCGTGGTCGGCACCATCACCCTGATCATGGTGTTCGAAGGCGCACGGCGCATGATGGGTGCAGCACTTCCGCTCATTTGCGCGACCTTCCTGGCCTACGCCGCCTTCGGCCAGTACCTGCCCGGCGACCTCGCACACAGGGGCTATGATTTCTCGCAACTGATCGAACACCTCACCTTCGGTACCGAAGGCATCTACGGCGTCCCGACCTACGTCAGCTCGACCTACATCTTCCTGTTCATCCTGTTCGGCGCCTTTCTCGAACAGGCCGGCATGATCCAGCTCTTCACCAACTTTGCGCTGGGCACCGTCGGTCACACCCGCGGCGGACCGGCCAAGGTGTCGGTGATTTCCTCCGGACTGATGGGCACGATCAACGGCTCCGGCGTGGCCAACGTCGTCACCACCGGACAATTCACCATTCCGTTGATGAAGCGCTTCGGCTACCGCCCGGAGTTTGCCGGCGGCGTGGAGGCCACCTCCAGCATGGGGGGGCAGATCATGCCGCCAGTAATGGGCGCGGTGGCCTTCATCATGGCAGAGACCATTGGCGTGGCCTATGTCGAGATTGTCACGGCAGCCATCATTCCCGCGGTGCTCTATTTCGTCACCGCCTTCTGGATGGTGCACCTGGAAGCCGGTCGCGCCGGCCTGCACGGGCTCGCGAAGAGCGAGTGCCCGAACGCATGGGAGGCCATCCGGCGTGGCTGGTATCTGCTGCTGCCGCTGGGCATTCTGGTGTGGCTGCTGTTCTCCGGCTACACCCCGCTGTTCTCCGGCACCGTCGGGCTGGCGCTCACCGCCGTACTGATCTTCGGTGCCGCGATCGCGCTCCGGCTCAAGGGCAACGCCCTGCGGGTGGCATTCTGGATCGCGCTCGGCATCGCCTGCTCCGGCTTTCTGAAGTGGGGCATCGACGCCTTTTTCGTCCTGATCGCGCTGCTGGTGCTTGTCTGCGCCTTTATCCATGGCGGACGCGAGACCTTGCGACTGGCGGTGAATGCGCTGGCCGACGGCGCGCGTCATGCGCTGCCGGTGGGCGTGGCCTGTGCCCTGGTGGGCGTGATCATCGGCGTACTGACCCTGACCGGCGCCGCAACCTCGTTTGCCAACATGATCATCACCCTCGGCGAAAACAACATGCTGTTGTCGCTGGTACTGACCATGCTGGTGTGCCTGCTGCTGGGCATGGGCATCCCGACCATCCCCAACTACATCATCACCTCGTCGCTGGCCGCACCGGCCCTGCTCGAGCTCGGCGTACCGCTGATCGTCAGCCACATGTTCGTGTTCTACTTCGGCATTCTCGCGGACCTGACGCCGCCGGTCGCACTGGCCGCATTCGCAGCGGCGCCGATCGCGGGCGTGTCCGGCATGAAGATCGGTGTGCAGGCGGTGCGAATCGCGATGGCCGGCTTCATCATTCCCTACATGGCGGTCTACGCGCCTGAACTGATGCTGCAGGGCGACCCGACCGTGCTGGCAGTGGTGTGGATCGTCTTCAAGGCAGTGCTCGCCATCGGCCTGTGGGGCGTCGCCTCGGTGGGCTATCTGTGGCAACCGGTGAGCTGGCCGGAAAGAGTCGGTGCGCTGCTGGCTGCGATCTGTCTGGTCGCCGCGCTGCCGATCACCGACGAGATCGGCATTGGCGCTGCTGCGCTGTTGCTCGGACTGCAGATCTGGCGTCGGCGCCAGCTGGCGCACTGATGGCCGGCAGTGGATGACTGACGAAAGTCATAATCTACAGACAAAAAAAGCGCAGCTTACGCTGCGCTTTTTCGTTTGGCCCCCCGCCTGTGCCGTTTCCGCCGGGCATCCTGAACCTAGGGTTCAGGGAGGTCACTTTCCTTCCGCTTCAGGCTCACCCGGCAAGGGGCGTGCACACCAGCGGCATCTATGGTCAGCAACCGAGTCTCTCGACTATTGGTTCAAGGAATCTACGACTTCAACGAACACGGCAGAGGATTGATTTTGCACGCTTTTTCAAAGCTCAAAAGAGCTTGTCCTGCTGGGCCAGTACCCCGTCAAGGCGTGCTTGCATGAGTCCGATTCTACGCTTCGCGGCCGGCATGTCAAACCCGTTTCCACGCTGATGCTGAATGAACTCGTGGGCGATGTTGAGCGCGGTCATCACGGCCAGTTTTTCACCCGATGCACTGGTCTTGCCGACCAGCTCCTTCAGCTTGCCATCGACATAGGCGACCGCTTCAACCAGACCGTCCCTGGTCTCAGCCGTACAGGCCACGCGGTATTCCTTGCCCAGCAAGGTGATGTCCAGGGATTCCATACGGTATTCCTCAGGCTTCCGGCAGCTTTGCCAGCAGGGCTTCGAGTTTCTCGGTCGCCAGCTGTACCTTTGCCGCCAATTGATGGTTCTCGGCTTCCAGCTTGCCCACACGCGTGCGCAACTCGCGGTTCTCGCCCTTGAGTCCGCTGTACTGGCTGATGAGTTGCTCGAGTTGGGTCTCGAGCCGGGTGAGTTCTGCGTCCATGGCTTGGATGGTAGCGGGGGGAGAATGACGCGGTCAATAAGCCGGGCGAACCCGGTGCGATGAGCCCCCGAAGGGGCCCGGTCCAACGATTGCTCAACGCTGCACCTGCGTCACGTCACGCACCGCGCCGGTGTCGGCCGAGGTGGTGAGCGCCGCATAGGCCTGAAGGGCTGCGGAGACGTAGCGCTCGCGGCTGACCGGCTTCCATGCCGCACTGCCCTTCGCCTCCATGGCGGCACGGCGGGCGGCGAGTTCTTCGTCGCTGATCGCCAGCCGGATGCTGCGATTCGGGATGTCGATCTCGATCACGTCACCGTCCTCGACCAGCGCAATCGCGCCGCCGCATGCTGCTTCGGGCGACGCGTGGCCAATCGACAGACCCGAGGTGCCGCCAGAGAAGCGACCGTCGGTGAGCAATGCACATTCCTTTCCGAGCCCGCGGCTCTTCAGGTAGGAGGTCGGATACAGCATTTCCTGCATGCCCGGACCGCCCTTGGGACCCTCGTAGCGGATGATGACCACATCGCCGGCCTGCACCACTTCGCCAAGGATGGCCTCCACCGAGGCTTCCTGGCTCTCGAACACGCGGGCGCGACCCGAGAACTTCCAGATGGACTCGTCCACCCCGGCGGTCTTCACGATGCAGCCCTTCTCGGCAATGTTGCCGTAGAGCACGGCCAGTCCGCCGTCCTGACTGAAAGCATTGGCCTTGCTGCGGATCACGCCCTTGACGCGGTCCATGTCGAGCTCGTTCCAGCGCCGGTTCTGGCTGAAGGCGACCTGGGTCGGCACACCGCCAGGCGCTGCGAGGAAGAAGTCGAACACCGCCTTGTCGTGAGCCTGCATGATGTCCCAGCGCGCCAGGGCATCGCCAAGCGTCTTGCTGTGCACAGTGGGTACGTCGCGATGCAGCAGGCCGGCACGATCGAGTTCGCCGAGAATGCTCATGATGCCGCCAGCGCGGTGCACATCCTCGATATGCACGTCCGGCACCGCGGGTGCCACCTTGCACAGGCAGGGCACGCGGCGCGAGATGCGGTCGATGTCCTTCATGGTGAAATCGATACCGGCTTCCTTGGCCGCAGCCAGCAGGTGGAGCACGGTATTGGTCGACCCGCCCATGGAGACATCAAGGGTGATCGCGTTCTCGAACGCCTCAAAGCTGGCGATCGAGCGCGGCAGTGCAGTGACGTCGTCCTGCTCGTAATAGCGGCGGGCCAGATCGACGATGCGATGACCGGCATCCTTGAACAGCTTTTCGCGGTCGGCGTGGGTTGCCAGCGTGGTGCCGTTGCCCGGCAGCGACAGGCCCAGCGCTTCGGTCAGGCAGTTCATCGAGTTGGCGGTGAACATGCCGGAGCACGAACCGCAGGTCGGACATGCCGAGCGCTCGATGGCATCGACTTCTTCGTCGGAGCAGTTCTTGTCGGCCGCCTTCACCATCGCGTCGACCAGATCGAGCGAGATGACCTTTGCCTCCCACTTCACCTTGCCGGCTTCCATCGGGCCACCAGAAACGAAGATGGCCGGGATGTTCAGACGCAAGGCAGCCATCAGCATGCCCGGGGTGATCTTGTCGCAGTTCGAGATGCACACCAGCGCGTCTGCGGTGTGAGCGTTGCACATGTACTCGACGCTGTCGGCGATCAGGTCGCGCGAAGGCAGCGAATAGAGCATGCCGCCATGACCCATGGCGATGCCGTCATCGACCGCGATGGTATTGAATTCCTTGGCTACGCCGCCGGCCTTCTCGATCTCCCGTGCGACCAGCTGCCCCATGTCCTTCAGGTGCACATGCCCCGGCACAAACTGGGTGAAACTGTTGGCGATGGCGATGATCGGCTTTTCAAAGTCACCGTCCTTCATGCCGGTCGCGCGCCAGAGCGCGCGGGCGCCCGCCATGTTGCGGCCGGCGGTGGAGGTACGGGAACGATACTGGGGCATGACGGCGCTCCGGAAATTCTGCAGGAAAGCCGATGATTCTAACCCCGCAACGGGCACTCCGGAACATTGCGATTGCCTGTTCGCCAGCATCCCTGCACAAACGCCCGCCGGACGGCGGCAGAAAAGCGTCATCGCACCGTAACCGCGACGTCACCGTGTCGCAACGCAGAGTTTCGAGAATGGTCACACCCCAAATCGGAAAGGGACGCACGCCATGCTCCAGACCCGCCAGCAAGTCGCAAACCGCCCCGGCCGCAATTTCCACGTCGGACTCGCCACCTGCGACACCGAGATTCTCGAAGCACAGAAGCTTCGCTACCGCGTATTCGCCGAAGAGATGGGCGCCCGCCTTTCCACCCGCACGCCGGGTGTTGACCGCGACATCTACGACCCCTTCTGCGAACACCTCATCGTGCGCGACGAAGACGCCGGGCGCATCGTCGGTACCTATCGCATCCTGTCGCCGTCCGCCGCATGCAAGGTCGGCGGCTACTATTCGGAAAACGAGTTCGACCTCACCCGACTGCAGCACCTGCGCAACCGCATCGTCGAGATCGGCCGCTCCTGCATTGACCCCGACTATCGCAGCGGCGCCGTCATCACCCTGCTGTGGTCCGGACTCGCCCGCTACATGAAGGAAAACGGCTACGGCTACCTGATCGGCTGCGCATCGGTCAGCATGGCCGACGGCGGCCACACCGCGGCCAGTCTGTATAATCGCCTGCGTGAAACGCATCTGGCTCCGCTTGAATACCGCGTATTCCCGCGGCTTGCCTTGCCGCTCGACATGTTGCGCGGCGACCTGCCTGCCGAGACGCCCCCGCTGATCAAGGGCTACCTGCGCGCAGGCGCATGGGTGTGCGGTGACCCCGCATGGGATCCGGACTTCAACACGGCCGACCTGCCACTGCTGATTCCGATGGACAAGGTTTCGGACAAATACGCCAAGCACTTCCTGGGACGCAAAGACTGAACACCAACATCGCCAGCGCACCGCGCACCCCACCCAGCCACGCCGCCAGCCCAGCGCTGCTGCGTGGCTGGCGCCGTTTGCGCGTGGGACTGCATCTGGCCCGCGGCGTGCTCACGGTCGCACTGGTCTATCCGCTCAGCGGCGACGCCACACGTTTGCGCCTGCGTCAGCGCTGGTCGCGGCAGCTGCTGAACATCCTCGGCATGGCGCTTCAGCCCGGCGGCTGCGAGATCGCACCGGGCAGCATGCTGGTGGCCAACCACGTGTCGTGGATCGATATCTTCGTCATCAACGCACTTGCGCCCTCGGCCTTCATCTCCAAGCATGAAGTCCGCGCCTGGCCGGTCATCGGCTGGCTGGCAGCGCAAAGCGAAACCGTCTTCCTGCGCCGCGGCAGCCGTGGCCACGCGAAGATCGTCAACGCAGAGATCGCGTCGCTGCTTGGCGCCGGTCGCAACGTCGCGGTGTTTCCAGAGGGCACGACGACCGATGGCAGCCATGTCCTGCACTTCCACGCCGCGCTGCTGCAACCGGCCATCGAAGCCGGGCAGCCGCTGCAAACGCTCGCGTTGTCCTATCACCTGGAAGACGGCAGCCCGAGCCGCGCCCCTGCCTATGACGGCGACCTCAGCCTGGGCGAATGTCTGGACAATATCCTCGCCCACCGTCGCCTGGTCGCACGTATCATCGTCGACATGCCCCTGGCGACCACGCCGGACAGCAGCCGTCGCGAACTGGCGCATCAGACCCGGGAGATGATTGCGGCAAGAATCGGCGCAGGCACGCAGCATGCGCCAGACGGGCAGAAGACAGCGATCGGCCCGGCCTCGTCGATGCAGCCGGAAACGGCCTGAGGCTTCGCCTGCCCCCTGATGCGCTCAGGCGGGAACCTGAAACACCTCGTCGTCGTCGAGTCGCACTGCGGTGAGCTTGCCACCCCAGACACAGCCGGAGTCGAGTGCAAGCAGGCCTTCCGTGCGGTAGAACCCGAGCGCCGACCAGTGACCGCAGACGATTGTGTGAGTGCGATTGAAGCGGTCCGGTGCAGCAAACCACGGCACGGTACCGGCCGGTGCCTTGTGCGGAGGCCCCTTGCCACGCAACGCCATGCGCCCGTCAGGCGTACAGAAGCGCATGCGCGTCATGGCATTCACGATCACGCGCAGGCGCGGCCATCCCTTGAGTGACTCGTCCCAGCGGTCAGGGCGGTCACCCGCAAGGTGCAGCAGAAACTGGCGCGCATCGGGGCCCGTCAGCGCCGCACTCACTTCGGCTGCCAGCGCCTGCGCCCTGGAGATGGTCCATTGCGGCAGCAAGCCCGCATGCAGCATCACGTGATCGCCCTCGACGTGCATCAGCGGCAGGCCTGAAAGCCAGTGCAGCAATTCGTCACGGTCGGGCGCCTCGAGTACCTGGTACAGCGTATCGTCCTTGTCCCGGCGCTTGTCGCCGGCGCCGAGCATCAACAGGTAGAGATCATGATTGCCGAGCACGACCTTTGCCGAGTCGCCCATCTCGCGCAACGCGCGCAGCACCTGCACCGACTGCGGCCCGCGATTGACCAGATCGCCCACGACCCACAGGCGGTCAGCCGCTGGGTCGAACGAAATCTTCGCCAGCAAGCGCTGAAGCGCGTCGTGGCAGCCCTGAATATCGCCTATTGCGTACGTTGCCATCGCCCGGAGGGTGTGGGAAAAAGAGGTTGGCCGAGGAGTCTACCCGACTAATGTGACAAAACTGAACTCGGC
The DNA here is from genome assembly GCF_003111645.1 of Parazoarcus communis. Taxonomy (NCBI): domain Bacteria; kingdom Pseudomonadati; phylum Pseudomonadota; class Betaproteobacteria; order Rhodocyclales; family Zoogloeaceae; genus Parazoarcus; species Parazoarcus communis. Next base: position 3,863,202 of record NZ_CP022187.1, on the reverse strand, counting down.
ACACCGATTTAGCCTCCGCCGACGATCAGTCCGCCCCGGTCAGACCAGCATAGAGCGCGCGGTACTGGTCGATAACCGCCGCCTCCGAGAAATCCTTCTGCACCCGCACAAGTCCTGCCTGCACCAGGCGCTGTCGCAGCCCCGCGTCACGCAGCAACTGTTCGATGCCGACCGCCAGTGCCGCACTGTCGTCGCAGGGCACGACCCAGGCATCCTCACCGTGGCGCGCAATCTCGCGCGCGCCCCTGAATGCCGTCGTGAGCAGGGGCTTGCCGTGGCTCCAGGCCTCGAGAATGACATTCCCGAGCGTCTCTTCGTCGCGCGACGGAAAGACCACCAGATCGGCGGCCTGATACCAGGGCGCGGGGTCGTGCTGCCACCCGGCCCAGTGAATCCGCCCGGCCACCCCGGCCTCGGCCGCCTGCCGCTGCAGGGGGAGCAGACGTTCGCCGTCCCCCAGGATCACAAGGCGCACGCGCCGCCCCGCAACTTCCGCCGGCGCACGCCGGAGCGCATCGATCAGGAAGCGGTGGCCCTTGACCTCGACCAGGCGTCCTGCGGTCACCATCATGCAGTCGCTATCGCTCAGGCCGATCTGCTCACGCAGCGCGATCCGCTCGGCTGCGCCCGACGCCTTCACCGGCTCGGCAAAGTTGGTGATGTGAAACACGCGGCTCGCGGGCAGCCCGCCTTTGACCATCCAATCGCACAGCCCCCGGGTATTGCCGATCCAGGCATGCGCATGGCGAAACGGATCGAGCCGGTAATAGCCGCCGAGCCGTGCCACATGCACCCTGCCCCTGCCCGGCCGGATATGCGTCAGCCGGGTTGCCCTGCCCATGTAGGTCTGCACGATGCGCGCGTCGCTGCCCGCAATAAGGCGCGAGACTTCGACCCGGGACAAGGGGTCCCACACCGTGCGCAAGGGCAGTTCGTAGAACGGGACCCCGGTCAGATGGCGCCGGGCGAGCGCCGAACCGGTGCGCACGACCGCCTCCACCTTCTCCTGGCGCCGCGTCATCGCACCGAGAAAGCGTGCGAACCAGCGCTCCGCGCCGCCCATCTCGGCGCTGCCGATGAGATGCAGCGTCTTCATCAGGCCGCCATGCCTGCAGGACGAAGCACCTGCTGCGAGGCCAGCACCTTGCGATAGACCGCCAGATTGCCTTCGCACATCGCATCGACCGAAAACTCGCGCAGCATCAGCGCACGGCCGGCCGCCCCCATGTGCTCGCGCAGCACCGCATCGCCGAGCAGGCTGTTGATTGCTGCAGCCAGGCCCGCAACGTCGCCGGGCGCTGTCAGCAGCCCGTTGAGGCAGTGGCGCACCGCCTCGGGTATTCCGCCGGCACGGCACGCAACGATCGGCACCGCAGCCGCCGCAGCCTGAAGCAGCGACACCCCCAGCCCCTCGAGATCGGCCGGATGCACCAGCAGGTCGAAACAGCCGATGACCGCAGGCAGATTATTGACGAAGCCCATCAGGCGGACATTGCCCTGCAGCCCGCGCTCGGCGATCACCTCGCGCAATTCAGCCTCAAGCGGTCCGCGCCCGTAGATCAGCACCTGCGCGCCGGGATGACGCACGAGCACTGCGTCAAGCGCCTGCAACAGGTGGCGGTGACCCTTGCGCCGGATCAACTGCGCGACCATGCCGATGATCGGCGCGTTCGCCGGCAGCCCGAGACCCGCGCGAAACACCGCCTTGTCGTAATCGCCCAGGTAGGGACGAGGATCGACCGCGCTGCGCACGCAACTCACCCTGCCTTCGCTCAGGCCTTCATCGAGCAGGACCTTGCGAATACCGTCCGAGATCGCAATCACGTGCTCGTACATCGCATACTTGGGGCGGACGAGCCACTGCGGCTCGGGGTTGTCCACCCTGCGCGACAGCACCGCCGGCACTCGTCCGAGCATGGCGGCGACACCGCCCCACAGGTCGGCTCCGCGCCGGCTGTGAATATGGACGATGTCGGGCGCCTGGGCTGCGATCAGGCGCCGCAGTCGCAGCCCCATGCCGACATCGGCATCGCCCTTCATCTTCATCTCGAACACCTCCGCGTGCGGACGTGCCAGCGTTGCGATGTGCGCGCCTGTGGGACAGGCCAGCAGGTTCTCCACCCCGTGACGCTTGAGGCCCTCCATGATGTGCAGCACCTGTTTCGCCCCCCCATAGAGGTGACGACCGGATTCGACGTGCAGGACTTTCATGATGGAATCTCCACCTTCAGGACGTTGCGCGCCTCGTCGAGAACGCGCGCGGGCTCAATGTCCCGCATGCAGGGAAAGGCGCCGTCGCAGCCCGGGCTGCGGCGACAGGGGGAACACGCGAGGCCAAGCCAGATCACGCGCGCATCGGGCCGCCCGCCATCGAGGTAAGGTCGGGTGGAACCGAACAGGGTGACGAGCGGCCGCTTGAATGCCACAGCCATGTGCGTCAGACCGGTATCGACGCCAATCACCAGCGCCGCCTGCTCGACGATGGCTGCGGCTTCCGGCAGCGCGGTATCGCCCGCGAGCGCAACCGAACCGGGCGCGGCCTGCGCAATCCGCCGCGCCGCGTCACGATCAGCGGGGCCGCCCAGCACCACCGCCCGCATGCCAAGTTGCTGCTGCACACCAGACGCGAGCGCACGCCAGGCGTCTTCGGACCAGTGCTTCTGCGGTCGAGTGGTAAAGGGCGCAAAGACGACATATCGCCCGGGATCGATGCCGTGCTGCCGGAGCATGTCGAGCGCCTTGCGCTGCACCGTCAGCGCCAGGCGCAGGCGGGGGTGAAAATGCTCGGTATCGAGCCCGAGAACCTGCGCCAGATGCCGGTACTCGGAGCTGATCTGCCCCGGCGTGCCTCCGGCCGGCACCACTCGCGTCATCAACAGCTGACTGCCCTCGCGCGAGCCCAGCCCGATGCGCTGGCCCGCGCCCGAGAGCCAGGTCAGCCAGCCGCTCTTGAGCAGACTCTGCAGATCGATCGCGGTGTCGAAGCGACGGGCCTTCAGCGCCCGCGAGAATTCGCGGATGCATGCGGCCAGCTCACGGTACTGCCCGGACTGCCACAACTGCCTCCATGCAGCCTTGGGCCACAGGATGAGCTCGTCGATACAGGGGTCGGCTTCGAGCAGGCCATCGATACCCGGCTCAACCAGCCAGGCGATATGCGCTTCCGGGTAGCGCTGGCGCAAGGCGGCCACGAAGGGCGAGGCAAAGACGATGTCGCCGATGGCCGAGGTGCGCACCAGCAGGATGCGGGACATGCCAGGACTGACCAGGCTTTCCGGCAGGACCTCGGGCGCACTCATGGGCAGGAACGGCAATCGCGGGCGGTGTACATTCCGGCGATGCTGAAGCCCCGGGATTGCAGGAAAATGGCAGTCGCGTGACGTTTCGATGCACGCCATCCCGAGCCCTGATTCCGCCCCCCGTCGACTGCAACGACCCGGCATTCGCGTAGAATCTTCGCCCCATGAAACCCGATCGGAATGCTGGAGCAGCCCCGCAGCGGACGTCGCTGATGTCATTCATTGCGATCGTGCTGGCACTCAGCCTGTATCGCGTTGGCGTCATCGCGCACCTCGGACTCGACCCCTACGTCGATGAGGCTTACTACTGGGGATGGGCGCAGTCACTGGACTGGGGCTACTACTCCAAGCCCCCCATGATCGCCGCGCTGATCGCCGGCTCGATCCAGCTTTTCGGCGATCACCTGCTGGCGATCAAGGCCCCGTCGCTGATCCTCTACCCGGCCACCGCAGTGGTCATTCGCCAGCTCGGCTGCACGTTGTTCGACAATCGCGTCGGCTTCTGGTCCGGGCTTGCCTTCCTGACCATGCCGCTCACCGCCACCCTGGGCCTGTTCGTCAGCACCGACGCACCGCTGCTGTTCTTCTGGGCGCTCGGCATGCTGCTGCTGTGGCGCACACTGCAGCGGGGCACGGTGCAGCAATGGGTGGGGCTCGGGGTCGTGTGCGGCCTTGGCCTGATGTCGAAATACACCATGCTGGCCTTCGTCGGCTCGGCTTTTCTCGTCCTGCTGGCCGATGCCGACGGGCGTCGTCAGCTGACGCGACCCGGCCCCTGGATTGGCGCCCTGGTCGCGCTGGCGATTCTGACTCCCAACCTGTGGTGGAACTGGCAGCACGACTTCCCGACCCTCCGCCACACGGCCGAAATCACCCGTATCGGTGTTGGCGAGCGGGGCTGGAACATGGATGAGTTCGTCGAGTTCGTCGGCGCACAGCTGATCTCCTTCGGGCCGCTGCTGATGGCCGGCCTGCTGTGGGCCTTTCTTCGCCCGCAGCCGGGCTGGGTCGAGCCGCGCTTTCGCTTCCTGCTGCTGTTTTCCCTGCCACTGCTGGTGATCGTCAGCCTGCAGGCGCTCACCGGCCGTGCCAACGGCAACTGGTCGGCCCCGGTGTATGTTTCCGCCAGCGTCCTGGTGATCGCCTTTCTCGCGCAGCGGGCCAGATGGAAGCTGGCGATCATTGCAGTCGCACTCAACGCGGTGCTGGGCATCGCCGTCTATCACTGGCCGGACATCGTTCAGCTCGCGGGCAAGACGCTCAATGGCCGTAACGATCCATACAAACGGGCGCGCGGCTGGAATGAGCTGGTCGGGCAGGTGCGCCCGCAGCTCGCAGCCCACCCCGACGCGGTGCTGGTCGGCGACGATCGCGAACTCCTGGCGCAGCTGATCTACGGCCTGCGCCCGAGCCGCTACGCACGCTGGCAGGCGGACCCGCACATCATCGACCACTACGGCCTCACCGTGCCGCTGGGCACCACATCGGGCGACCCGGTGCTGTTCGTTTCGATCAGGCCGGACATCGGCGACACCGGCGCCTGTTTCGAATCAGTTGAAAAAATCGCGGACGTCGACGTCGCGGTTTATCAGAATTTTCACAGGAGGGTGTCAATATGGCTGCTTAAGGGCTTCAAGGGCTATTGAAAAGCAGCACATGCACAACGCACTCTCAACACCTTCGCGCCGGTTCCGTACCTGGCTGGACATGCATCTGGTCGACCACGGCTGCGTACGCGCGATCTACAACAATTTCTATCCGCTCGGCGGCGGCATGTATCGCTGCAGCCAGCCCAGCCCGCGCCAGATCCGCAAGTACCGCGACCGTTACGGCATCCGCAGCATCATCAACCTGCGCGGCGTGCACGACTACGGCTCGTACTTCTATGAAGAAGAAGCCTGCACGCAACTCGGCATCAGGCTGATCAGCGTCAAGCTGTATTCCCGCACCCCGCCCTCGGTGGCCGAGATACACCGCATGCGCGACATCTTCGCCGGCCTCGAGTATCCGGCCCTGATCCACTGCAAATCGGGCGCCGACCGCGCCGGGCTCGGCGCAGTGCTGTACCGCGTACTGCACCTCGGTCACCCGGTGAGCGATGCCATCAGCGAACTGTCGTGGAAGTACGGCCATTCGAAACGGGCCAAGACCGGGATCCTGGATTTCTTCTTTGCCACCTATCTGGCGTACAACGCGACCCGGCCCATCGCCTTCATCGACTGGGTTGACACCGTGTATGACGAACAGGCGCTAAAGGTGAGCTTTCGCGATGAGGGCTTTTCCAGCCTGATCGTGGACAAGGTCCTGCACCGCGAATGAAAGACTCGCTTTCGCTCTACCGCCGCCTGCTCGGCACGCTGCGCCCGTATCGCAAGGTTGTGGTGCTGTCGGTGCTGGCCATGGTAGCGGCTGCCTCGCTCGAACCGGTGCTGCCCGCCCTGCTCAAGCCGCTGATCGACGAGAGCCTGATCGGCAAGAACCACACGGCACAGTGGCAGATCCCGCTGTTCCTGATGCTGGCCTTTCTCGGCAAGGGCATCGCCGAGTATGTCGCCAACGTCTCGAGCCAGTGGATCGCCAACAAGGCCATCACCGACCTGCGTCAGGCGGTGTTCCGCCACCAGCTTCACCTGCCGCTGTCCGTGCACCAGGCCGAGTCGGGCGGGCGCATGCTGTCGCGCATCCTGTACGACATCCCGCAGGTGGGTGCAGCCCTGTCGAACGCGTGGATCATCGTCATCCGCGACAGTTTCGTGATCCTCGGCCTCACCGCGTATCTGGTCTATACCGCCTGGGAACTCACCTTGCTGATCCTGGCCATTGCACCGGTCGTGGCGTGGCTGATCCGGGTAGCGAGTCGCAAGCTGCGCGGCTCGAACCGCGACATGCAGCTCACGACCGGCCGTGTCACCGGCGCGGTGGAGGCCTCGCTGTCGGGTATCCGCGAGGTCAAGCTGTTCGGCACCCACGACTACGAGGACGAGCGCTTCGCCAGCCTTGCCGAGCGACTGCGCAAACAGACCATGCATACCGTCCGGGTGTCATCGGCCAACGCGCCGCTGGTGCAGGTCCTCGCCGCAGCGGCCGTGTCGGCGGTGATCTGGACCGCGTCTGCGCTCTCGGCGGAAAACAGGTTGAGTCCGGGCGAGTTCGTCTCCTTCGTCACCGCGATGTCGATGCTGTTCGAGCCGATCCGGCGCCTGACCAACATTAACGCGGTCATCCAGCGCGGACTCGCCGGCGCGCAGAGCATTTTCGAACTGCTGGATACCGCCGTCGAAACAGACACGATCGACACCACCGGCGCCACGCGCCCCCGCGCACGCGGTGAACTGTGTTTCGAGCAGGTCGGGTTCGGCTACCCGGGGCAGAACGGGCTGGCCCTGGACGGCTTCGACCTGCGCGTGCATCCGGGCGAAACGATTGCGCTGGTCGGCGCATCGGGCAGCGGAAAGAGCACGCTGATCAATCTCATCGCACGCTTCTTCTCACCGCAACACGGCCGCATCCTGCTCGACGGCGAGGCGCTCGACACGCTGCCGCTGGGCTGGCTGCGCGCGCAACTGGGCTGGGTCGGCCAGCATGTCGTGCTGTTCGACGACAGCGTCGCCGCCAACATCGCCTACGGCCAGCCGCAGACCGCGATTGCTCAGATCGAGGCCGCCGCGCGCGCAGCCCATGCGTGGGACTTCATCCAGGCCCTGCCCGAAGGTCTCGCCACCCGTATCGGCCCCAACGGCAGTCAGCTCTCGGGCGGCCAGCGCCAGCGCATCGCGATCGCCCGCGCCTTTCTGCGCAACGCCCCCATCCTGTTGCTCGACGAGGCCACCTCGGCGCTCGACAATGCGTCGGAGCGCGCGGTCAAGAACGCGCTCGACACGCTGCGCAAGGATCGCACCGTGCTCGTCGTCGCCCACCGTCTGTCGACGATTCGCGATGCGGACCGCATCGTGGTGATGGAGCACGGCAGGATCGTGGAGTCGGGCACGCACGAAGCACTGGCCGCAGCCAACGGAAGCTACGCCCGCCTGCTCGCCAGCGGTACTGACATCGCCCCCGCCACCACCGCCGAACCTGCAGCGGCACCGCAGCCGGCGCCCTGAACAGAACGCCATGCCGGGCACCACCGCACTCTACTTCGTCGCCTCACCGCTGCAATACCTGGCCGCGCGCCGCATCGCTGCCACGGCGGAAGCCGGTAGCCGCCAGGTGCTGATCTGGTACAAGCACGGCGTCGTGTCGATCATCCAACCCGGGGAATGGGACGCGGCAAGCTACATGTCCTGGCCGCGCTGGGAGCCCCTGCCGGGCGTGTTCGGACGGCACCGCCGGCTGCGCGCCAACATCGGCCTCGTCGCCGGGCTCGTCGGCCAGTGCGACACCCTGCACATCCACAGCGCGGTGTTCGACACCGAGGCCATCAACTACTTCCTGCGGGCGCTCCCCAGGGCCTGCGGCGCACGGACGATGCGCGCACGCATCCTGCCCGACGGCATCATCAGCACCCGCCGCTACCCGCTGAGCGCAGGCAAGCGGCTGGCCCAGTACGCACGCAAACTGCGTCGACTGATCGCCCCCGAGCTCGACTACTGGTGCTTCGACGGCGACCGCATCGGTTCAGACGCGGCCTTCTGTGACCGCATCTACGTGCTGCCGGGGCTTCCGCACGAATACCCGGCGCAAAAGGTGCATGTATTGCCGCCACTGGTCGAACCGGCCGCAGGGCAATCCGGCCCGGCCGGCACTGGCCGACGAGCGCTGGTGATCGGGCAGCCGCTCACCGGCTTCGAACTCATGTCGCCGGCCGATCTCGCCGCGGTAACGGGCGAGATCCGCGCCTGGCTCGCAGACCATGGATTCGACGCCATCGATTACAAGGGGCACCCCAAGGATGCACAACGGGAACTCGCCCATCCCGACTACCGCGTCATCACCCCCGAGCAGACCCTGGAAATGTTCATGGCCGGCACGCATTACGATGCGGTTGTCGGCGTGCGCTCCTCGGCACTGCTGTTCGCCCGCCAGCTCTACCCGGCAACAACGCTGGTCGAGGCCTTCGGCTGGTCGCGTATCCGCTTCAAATCCACCGCAGAGAAGCAGAACATGGAGCGCACCTTCGCCGCGCTCGGCGTCGCCACGCATCCCTGAACATCGATCATGAACGCAGTCCTGACCCCGACGTCCCCGCGCTCTGCCGATACGCACCGAGCCCTGCGCGTGTTCTGCGATTTTGCAGTCTGGCTCACTTTTGCAGGTCTCGTCAGCCTGCGCGGTGCAGGCAGTCCGGGCACGATGGCCGCCCTGCTGGCAATCGTCGGCCTCGCGCTGCTCGTGTACCGGAAGGATGCGGACCGCAGCGATCTGAAGATGGCAGCACTGTTCCTGGTGCTGCCAGTGCACGATGTGCTCAACATGGCGCTGACCGGCTGGGACCCCGGCATGCTCGACAAGTCGGGCAGACTGGTGCTCGGCTTCCTCGTCTACTTCGCCATCAGCCGGACAGGCATCCATGCACGATCACTGCGCTGGGGGGTCATCGTCGGCTGCGTCGCCGCTGCGGCGCTGGCCGCATACCAGGCGCAGGTACTCGGCCTGGAGCGGGTCAGCGGCTTCATGAACGCCATCCCGTTCGGCAACGACGCCCTCCTTCTCGGATTTCTGGCCCTTGCCGCGTGGGTCGTGACCCCGACGGCCGAAAGAACGCCGCTGTTCCAGACCTGCACCCTGATCGCGCTCGGCTGCGGCATCTATGCCTCGTACGCGTCCGGCACCCGCGGCGGATGGGTCGTGGCGCCGGTGCTGATCTGGATTCTGAGCCTGGGTGCGAGAGACATGCGGCGCAGCCTTCGTACAGGCGTGACGATCGGCATCCTGTCGCTGCTGATCATCGGTCTGGGCCTGCTACCGGTACTGAACGAGCGCACCGCGGACGAGCTCAACAACGTCATGGCCGTCCTCACGACAACCAAAGAGGACGCGGCGTCGATGACGCTGTCGTCGATCGGCACCCGGCTCCACCTCTATCGTGTTGGCTTCGACGCCTTCATGTCCCGGCCGGTGCTCGGCATCGGCGTCGCCAACCTCGGTGATTACCTTGCAGCAAGCGCGCAGACGGGCACACTCAACCCCGCCGCCGCGCACTTCACTCACCTGCACTCAGGCATCGTGGATACCCTCGCCCGCGGAGGCCTGCTCGGGCTGGCCGCACTGGCGTATTTCGTGATCGGTCTGGCCCGGCATTTCCACCGGGCACTCGTCACCTCGGGCGATGACCATGGGCGCTACTTTGCGCTGACCGGACTGCTGTGCATTTCTGCGGCATTCCTGTTCTCGCTGTCGAACGTGTTTTTCCCCGCCATCGTCGGCACCAACATCCTGATCATGACGCTGGCCGTACCCGCGGGCGCACTCGCCTTTCGCACCCGCCAGCTCCGATGCACAGACCGTCCGGGTGCAAAGAAAGGATCCGTATGAACACACGCGAACAGGACGGGATTTCCGGCCTCAGGCACTACCTGGAAGGCAAACGGGTGGTGGTGATCGGAAACAGCGAAAGCCAGTTCTCCCAGCACCTCGGTGCGCGCATCGACGCCTATGACGCAGTCGTGCGCATGAACCTCGGGGCGATTCGCGCCCCCGAGCATCAGGGCAGTCGCACCGATGTGGTGTTCACGTCGTCGGAGAAACTCAGCGCGGCGATGATCGACGACTGGTTCAAACCGTCCTGGGTGGTGTGGGCCACGCCAAAGCGCGAGAAGATGCCCGACCTGAGCGCGCTGGGCGAGCGCCTGGTGCTGCATCCGGTGGAGATCTGGGAAGCACTTCACGCCCGCATCGAGCCCGCCCGTCCATCGACAGGGCTGATTGCACTCAACTTCCTCTTCCAGCACTGCAAGTGTGCCGAACTGGCCTTTGCCGGCTTCGACTTCTTCGCCAGCGGGACCTTCTACAACCGCAAGTTTTTCGGCCTCATCAAGCATCCGCGCAAGGCGTCGAAACCGCATGACGGCGCGGAAGAGCAACGCGTCGTCGCCGACATGATCGCCAGCGGCCGCGTGCGCAACCTCGCCCAGGCAGACTGAAACCATGACCCGCAGCTACCGCGTGGCAATCTTCAATGACACCCGCCGCACCTCGCATTACGGCTGCGAGATCGTCATGGAAACACTGATTTCAAACCTGCGCGAGCGTGGCATCGAGCCGACGTTCTTCTGGCCGATGGGCGAGGACTGGCGCGGACGGGAAGAGGTCGCCGCCGCGCTGCGGACGGTGGATGCGGTCATCGTCAATGGCGAGGGCTCGATCCATCACAGCGCGCGCCGCGATCGCGCCCACTATCTCACCGAGATCGCTGCCTTCGCGCGCACGACGGCGAATATCCCGTCCTTCCTCATCAACAGTTCATTGTTCGAACTCGAGCCCGCAATCATCGACAATCTGCGTCACTTCGACGCCATCTATCTGCGCGAGAGTCGCTCGCTCGCTGCACTCGAGGGCAGTGGCATCGAGGCCGCAATCGTCCCCGACCTGACGCTTCTCACCCCATGCCCGAAGCCGACCGGCCCGCGCACGGGCATGCTCGGCACCGATTCGGTCAAGGCCGACCTGGCCACCCGCCTCAAACGCCTCAGCAAGGCCAGGGGATGGGATTACAGCAGGCTGACCCACGCGGCCTTCCCGAGTCGCGCCGAGCATGCCCTGCGCGAATATCTGCGCCGCGGTGCAAAGTGGCTGCACGCGGTGCTGACCGGGCGCAATACGCGCAACCGCAAGCGCTTCGTCGCCTGGCTCGCCACCCATCAACTGCTGTGCACCGGGCGCTTCCATGCCGTGACCCTGGCGCTGGCCACGCACACCCCCTTCCTCGCGCTTGCATCCAACACCCCCAAGATCTCCGGCCTGCTCGAAGATGTGTTCGGGCACGACAGCCGGGTCGTTTCGCTGAGCACGCTGGAAGCCGTGTCCGACCCGTCCGCCCACATCTTCAGCGCCACGGAAGAGGTCGCACTGACGACCTTCCTCGAATCAGCCCGGATCCGCGCCGACGCCATGTTCGACGCGATCCACAGCCGGCTCGACAGCGCTCGCGCCAGCCAGGCGCACTGACCAACAGTCCGCCCACGATAATTCAACGCCTTCTTCACATTCGTGCGGGCACATTGAGTTCATGGACTCAATGGATCGCATTCTTCTCATTCGCAGCTCGGCCATCGGCGACATCGTGTTCGCCTCGCCCTTTGTTGCCGCCTTGCGCCGACGCTATCCCGCCGCACACATCGCCTGGCTGGTCGAACCGGGCCTGGACGGACTGCTCGCTGCCGACCCCTGTATCGACGAACTGATCCTGTGGCCGAAAGCCGAGTGGAAGCAGCTGTGGCGTGAGCGTCGTTTCGGCGAACTGTTTCGCCGCGTGCGTGCCTTCACCAAGGCACTCAGGGCGCGCAAGTTCGATACCGCAATCGACCTGCAGAGCCTGCTCAAGAGCGGGCTGCTGGCGTGGATGTCGGGCGCCGGACGGCGTATCGGGCTGGCCTCGCGCGAAGGCAGTCAATGGCTGATGACCGAGGTGCTGGCCGCTGGCGGGACGCCAGGCCGGGTGAGCTCGGAGTACCTGCATCTGGCGCAGCACCTGAAGCTGGACACCCGCGACTTCTTCCCGCGCCTGTTCGTCGCCACGGAGACCGAAGACAAGGCTGGCACCCTGCTCGCCACGCATGGCCTGCATGCAGGCCGCTACGCCGTCTTCGCCCCCTTCACTACCCGCCCGCAGAAACACTGGTTCGAGGATGCCTGGCTGGCGCTTGCCGCACGGGTCCGTGACGAGCTCGGCCTGACTCCGGTCATTCTCGGCGGCCCGGCCGAACGCGACGCCGCCCAACGCATGGCCGCGGCCATGCCGGGTGCTGTTTCGCTGGCGGGCATGACACGCCTTCCGGAAGCGGCGGCAATCGTCGCCCATGCGGGCCTGGTGGTCGGCGTCGACACCGGCCTCACCCACATGGGTCCGGCTTTCAACACCCCCACGGTCGCCCTGTTCGGCTCCACCCGCCCCTACCTCGACGCCGGTCGCAGCAATTCACGGGTGATCTGGCTCGGCCTGCCGTGCTCGCCGTGTCGGCGCAACCCAAGCTGCAACGCGCGCTTCGACTGCCTGCGCGCGATCTCTCCCGAGCGTGTGATGCACGAAGCCCGCTCCGTCCTTCACGAGGCGATCGCCGCATGAAAATCCTGCATATCGAAGCCGGGCGTCACCTTTACGGCGGCGCAACCCAGGTGCTCTATCTCATGGAGGGGCTCGCACGCCGCGGCGTCGAGAGCCTGCTGGCCTGCCCAACCGGCGCCGGCATCGCAACACCGGCCCGGGCCTTCGGCAAGGTGTTCGAGATGCCGATGAAGGGCGACGTGGACATCGGCCTCGTTCTGCGCCTCCGTCGCCTGATCGCAGCCGAAAAGCCCGACCTCGTGCATATTCACAGCCGACGCGGGGCCGACGTCTGGGGCGGACTCGCAGCCCTTCTCTGCGGCGTGCCCTGCGTACTCTCGCGTAGGGTGGACAACCCCGAATCGCCCTGGCTGGTCGCCGCGCGCTACCCGCTGTACGACCATGTCGTCACCATCTCCGAAGGGATCCGCCAGGTCCTGCTGGCAGAGGGACTGCCCGACGCCAAGACCAGTTGCGTGCGCAGCGCAGTCAACGTCCGCCCCTATCTGCGCGACTACGACAAGGCCGCCTTTCGCGCCAGCCTCGGACTCACCCACGACACACCTGTACTCGGCACTGTTGCCCAGCTCATCCCGCGCAAGGGTCACCGCCACCTGCTCTCGGCCCTGCACGACGTTCTGCCCCGACATCCCGATCTGCAGGTGCTGATCTTCGGCCGCGGCCCGATGGAGAACGAATTGCGGCAGGCGATCGCCGATCAGGGGCTGGCGCGGAACGTGCGCATGATGGGCTTCGTCGACGATCTGCCAGCCGTCCTCGGCTGCCTCGACGTCCTCGCCCACCCGGCCGACATGGAAGGCCTCGGCGTCTCTTTGCTTCAGGCCTCGGCCGCGCGGGTGCCGATCGTCGCCAGCCGCGCCGGCGGCATTCCCGAAGCCGTGCGCGACGGCGAGAACGGCCTGCTGATCGCGCCAGGAGATGTTCAAGCACTGGGCGTCGCGCTGAACCGTCTGCTTGACGACGCCACCCTGCGGCAGCGCATGGGCGAAGCCGGGCAGGCCATGATGCTGCGGGAGTTTTCGGTGGACGCGATGTGCGAGGGCAACCTGAGCGTGTATCGTTCCGTCCTCAGCCCGCAGCTCTACGGTGCCGGGTCCCGCCACCATCCAGGCTGACCCATGGCGGCAACGGGCTGATGTCGATACAGCCCCACCCAAGCCCGGACGTGTAATGAAATCCCTCCACATTATCGGCAGCAAGCAGATGGGCGGCGCCGAGCGCTGGTTCGCCCGCTTCCTGTCCGCCATGCGCCGTCAGGGCGAAGACGTTGCCGCGATCGTGCGCAAAGATTCGGAACTGGCGCAGCACCACCTGAACACCGTTCCCTTCTCCACGTTACCGTTGCGAACCGTCTGGGATCCGCTGTCAAAACTTGAGCTTTCACGTGCCATCGCGCGCAGCGACGCGCCCATCGTGCAGACCTACATGGGCCGTGCCACCCGTCTCACCCATATCAAGCCAGGCCAAGGCAAGGTTCATGTTTCGCGACTGGGCGGCTACTACAAACTCGACCCTTTCCGTCACGCCCACGCCTGGATCGGCAACACCCGCGGGCTGTGCGACTGGATGATTCAGGGCGGCCTGCCGGCGAACAGGGTATTCCACATCACAAACTTCGCCGACCCTGCACGCTCGGTGCCCGTCACCGAGCTCGACGCGCTGCGCCGGCGCCTGGACTTGCGCAGCGACGACTGGCTGATGCTCACTGCCGGACGTCTGATCGACGTCAAGGGCCAGCGTTTTCTGCTGGAGGCAATGGCGAAGCTGCCAGCGCAGATCGAAGGCCGGCGCCTGCGACTCGTGATGCTGGGCGACGGCGACCTGCGCGGGTCGCTCGAGCAGCAAGCGCGCCAACTCGGCATCGCAGACCGCATCATCTGGGCTGGCTGGCAGCACGACCCTGCGCCGTGGTTTCATCTCGCTGACATGGTGGCCTTCCCGTCTCGCGACGCCGAGACCCTGGGCAACGTCATCCTCGAAGCCTGGGCCTATGCCAGACCGCTCGTGGCCACGGCCTTCCGCGGCGCGCGCGAGATTGCCCGCCACGGCGAAGACGCCTGGGTCGTACCCTGTGACGACAGCGACGCGATTGCGCGCGGCATTGAAACCGTGATGCGTGACGCAGAGCTGCGCGGGCAGATGGTGGCAAAGGGACTAGCCCGCATTCGCGACGACTTTTCCGAAACTGCAGTCATCACGCAGTATCGTTCGCTGTACGCCCAGTTGCTGGACAATCGCTGACATGCAGCCGCAGATCAATATCCTCATGTACCACCAGGTCGGCGACTTTGCGCCGATGAAGGCGCATCAGTCCACCTACTGCAACCACCGCCGCTTTGCCGCACAGATGGCTTGGCTTTCGCGCTTCGGCTATACAGTGCTGTCGATGGACCAGGTCCTCGCATGCCTGCGCGGCGACACACCGACCCCGCCCAGAGCGGTGGCCCTGACCTTCGACGACGGCTACGAGAATTTCTACGAATACGCCTTTCCCGTGCTGCAGCGTTACGGGTTTCCGGCCATGGTGTACCTGATCGCCGACCTGCTCGGCCAGCCCTCGTCGTGGTTTGCTGCCGATGGTCGCGACACCCCGCCGCTGATGAGCGCCGCCCGCATCCTGCAACTGCGCAAGGCGGGCATCGATTTCGGCTCGCATTCCGCGACGCATCAGAAACTCGCAAAATGCGAGGACCAACGCATCATGGAAGAGGTCACGCGCTCGAAGGCGAAGCTGGAAGACCTGCTCGGCGAGCCGGTGAGGCACTTCTGCTACCCCTACGGCAGCCATGACCTGCGCGCGGTCAATGCCGTCGCGGCAGCGGGCTACCTGACGGCAACCACTTGCGCACGCGCCCCTGCCACACCGACCGACGACCCGCTGACCCTGCCGCGCAAAGCGATCTCGCACGGCGACAACCTGCTCGGCTTCCTGTGGCGGCTGCACGTCAAGAACGCACCGCGCACCCCGTCAATCCGCCGCCCCGGATTCGCAAACGCATAAGTCGCAGCCCGGTCAGGCTGACGCCATCGTTCACACGAAAACCGGCTCTGGCTCCAGCATGACGCCGAAACGCGCCTGCACATCGGCCTGGATGGCCACGGCGATCCTTGCCACATCGTCCCCCCTGGCACCGCCGCGATTGACCAGCACCAGCGCCTGGCGCTCGTAACAGCCGACCGGACCGAGGTCGCGCCCCTTCCACCCGGCCTGTTCGATCAGCCAGCCAGCTGCGAGCTTGATACGGCCGTCGGCCTGCGGATAGTGCGGCAGCGTGGGATGGGCTGCGAGCAGGCGGGCGCAGCAGTCGGCCTCGACCACCGGATTCTTGAAAAAGCTGCCGGCATTGCCGATCTCGACCGGGTCGGGCAGCTTGCGCCGACGGATGGCGATCACCGCATCGGAAATATCCATTGCAGTGGGCGTATCTATCCCCTTGTCGGCGAGCTCGCGCTCGACATCGGCATAACGCGTCAGCGGCGCCCAGTCACGCGCCAGGCGGAAACGGACCCGCGTCACCAGCCAGCGCCCCGGCTGCTGCTTGAACACGCTGTCGCGATAACCGAAGCGGCAGTCCGCCGCGGCGAATACGCGTTCACTGCCGTCGTCGAGGTCGATCACATCCAGCGACTCGAAACGGTCGGCCATTTCCAGCCCATAGGCACCGATGTTCTGGATCGGTGCAGCGCCGACCGTGCCGGGAATCAGCGACAGGTTCTCCAGCCCCGGCCAGCCCTGCTCCAGCGTCCAGCGCACGAAGTCGTGCCACGGCTCGCCAGCGCCGGCTTCGACGATCCAGTGCGTATCGTCCTCACGCACCAGTCGACGGCCGCCAATCTCCATTCGCATCACCGTGCCGGCAAAGTCGCCACGCAGGATCAGGTTGCTGCCACCGCCAAGCACCAGCCGGGGCTGTTGCGACCAAGCGGGACCTGCCAGCAGTTCGCGTGCATCTTCGATCGAGCGCACGCGCACCAGACATGCAGCGCGTGCGATCAGGCCGAAGGTATTGAGTGCCGACAGATCGGCCCCGAGTGTGCGATTCGGCATTTCAGTGCTCAGGCTTCACGATTGTTCATTTATCCAGAGCGGCGGCCGGGCGCACACCGCTGATCGGAAACAGGCGGTCGTAGCCAAGATTGAAGACAAAGGCATAAACGGTGTAAGCCAGCGCGACCGCGACATCGGCAAGCAGCGCCGGCCACCATTCCAGCCCGGTCCACAGCATGAGCACCGGCAGGGTGAGCATCAACAGCCCCCCCTCGAACAGCACCGCATGCAGGCAGCGCTGGGCGAAGGGCCGGCGGTCCGCGGTGCGCCCGGTCAGGCGCCCTTCGATCCAGTCGTACGTGGTGTTGAATCCGCCATTCCAGAGTGCGGCCACGAGCGCGAGCACGGCCAGCAAGCCGGCCGAGTCGATCAGCGGCACACCGCTCGCCCACGCAAAGGGGGGGGTGACCAGCAGCAGGCCTCCGAGCTCGAAGAGCAGGATCTGCCGCAGCCGATCGCGGAACGAGCGCATTTTTGGAGGAGATACCGACACGCCGAGGCCTTTATGGAAGAGGCATGGAAGATAGGCCGCTCGCAGACGGATTGCAAACCCGCCCGAGCCTATCCCCCCTGCAGTGGCACCGGGGTGAGGTCAGCCCCGTCCTGCGCAGCCCTGCCTTCGGGATGCGCAGGCGCGGCAACTCACTCCGCTGCGAAAGCAGCCAGTGCCTGTTCGAGTTCTTCGGCAGAAACGCCCTCACCGAGCGCTGCGACTCCGCTCGCATCACCGCCCTGCTTGAGTCCGGCAATGCACTGCCCCGCATCCCTGGGCGACTCGAAACCCTGGCTCTGCAGCAGCAGCCGACCGTCGGCACTCATCAGCTTGAAGTAGAACTTTCCATCCGCCTCGCGGTACTGCTTGAACTGGGGCAGCGCCTGGGCTTTCGGACGCGCGGCCGCCGCCGCACTGCTGACGACATCGAGCCGGCGCAAGCCGACCGCATGGCGGATCTCGGCAAGAAACGGCGTGGCGATGGCGCGGGCCTTGGCCGCCCCCTCATGCAGTTTCTCCTCGATCAGCGCCGGCTGGGCAATGAGGGTTTCGTAGCGCTCGCGCATCGGCGCCACCGCCGCTTCGATGCGCTCGAACAGCGCCTGCTTGGCTTCGCCCCAGGCAATGCCTGCTGCAAATGCGTCGCGCATGGCTGCGGCCTCGGCCGGCGTGGAAAATGCCTGATAGAGCTGGAACAGTGCCGAGCCTTCGGTTTCCTTCGGCTCGCCCGGCGCACGCGAATCGGTCACGATGGAGGCGATTGCCTTCTTCATCACCGCAGACGAGGCGAACAGCGGAATGGTGTTGTCGTAGCTCTTGCTCATCTTGCGCCCGTCGAGTCCGGGCAGCGTGGCCACCGACTCATCGATGGCGGCCTCGGGCAGCGTGAAGTGCTCGCCATACTGGTGGTTGAAGCGGGCGGCAATGTCGCGCGCCATCTCGATGTGCTGGATCTGGTCACGGCCAACCGGCACCGAATGGGCCTTGAACATCAGGATGTCGGCAGCCATCAGCACCGGATACATGAACAGGCCCATATTGACGCCTGCGTCCGGGTCCTCGCCGTCGGCGACGTTCTTGTCGACCGCAGCCTTGTAGGCATGCGCCCGGTTGAGCAGGCCCTTGCCCGCATTGCAGGTCAGGAGCCAGGTCAGTTCGGGAATCTCCGGGATGTCCGACTGGCGGTAGAACCACACACGGTCGGTATCGAGCCCCGCAGCAAGCCAGGTGGCCGCGATCTCGAGCGTGGATCGCTGCACGCGCTCGGGATCGGAGGTCTTGATCAGCGAATGGTAGTCGGCCAGAAAATAGAAGCTTTCGGAGCCGGGCTGGCGGCTGGCCTCGATCGCCGGCCGAATCGCGCCCGCGTAGTTGCCCAGATGTGGCGTTCCGGAAGTGGTGATTCCGGTAAGGATCCGTTTTACGGCCATGATGCAGTCCGGCAAGTCAAAGGCGGGGAGTTTAGCGCCTTGGCAGCCCGGACGGGAGACGGCATGCGTGCCAATCGCAGCGGGGCAGGATCAGGGAACGCGACTATTTGCCCGGATCCGCCTCGGGCTCACCCTTGATGCCACGCACCAAAGCCTTGCTCCCGTCGCGCGCCGCGTGGCCGACGGAGCGCGCGCCCTTGCCCACGGTGCTGGCTGCATCACGCGCGACGGAGCCCACACTGCGTCCAAACTCGGCAGCGCCATGACCGATCTCGCGCCCGACTTCGCGCGCATCCTGGCCCACCTCGCGCAGCGTCGATCCGACGGCATGCCCCACCTCTTCACTGGTGCTGGCCGCAGCCGCCGTCGCGAACACGCTGCCGGCGGCCAGCACCAGCGCCGCGCACGCAAGTGCGTGCATTGCGCGCGTTCTCACACTCATGTCATCACACTGTTTCATCATGTTCATGCTCCATCTGCATGCAATGGATCTATGCTTCATACATGGAGAAGCGCCCGCCACAGAGGTCCGGCTCAACGCTCCATTCTGTCGTCGGGCCGGTATTGTTCAAGACTAGCGCAATGCGATCATGTTGACGGTAATCAGGCGTAAGCGTTCTCCAGTGCGCAAGGTCGCGATTTGGGTCAGCGCGTTTTGTGCAGTACAATATTTGCTCGAATTATATTTGCGCAGTCGCGCCCCTCTCCGCTTCGAAGCATGGACAGGCTTCGCGACTGCCCGCCGCGATGCTCCCACACCTGCTACCGATTGGCTCACTGCTTGCCGGTACCGCGCTGCTGTTGCTCGGCACCGGCCTTCTCAATACGGTCATTGCGCTGCGTGGCAGCCTGGAAGGCTTTTCGGATGCCACCCTCGGCCTGATTGGCTCGGCCTACTTCGTCGGCTTCTTTGTCGGTACCTTTGCTGCGCCGCCCGTCATCCGCCGGCTCGGACACATCCGGGCGTTCGCCTTCTTTTCTGCGGCCACCGCAGTGTGCGTGCTGCTGCACGCGCTGCTGGTGTCTGCACCGGTGTGGATGCTGCTGCGCGTCGTCACCGGCATCACCCTGGTCGGTCTGTACATGGTGATCGAGAGCTGGCTCAACAGCCAGTCGTCCGCCGAGCTGCGCGGGAAGATCTTTGCGGTCTATATGGCGGTCAACCTTGGCGCGCTCGCCCTGGCGCAGCAGTTGCTGCGCCTTGGTTCACCAGCCGAGTTCGGCTTGTTCGCCATCGCGTCGATTTTCGTCGTGCTGTCCCTGATGCCGGTCACCTCCACCCGTTTTTCGCCGCCCGCCCTGAAGCCGACGCCGCGACTCGGTCTTGGCCGACTGTGGAAGGCTGCACCGGTTGCCTTTGCCGGCGCAGTGCAGTCCGGGCTGGCCATGGGGGCCTTCTGGGGCATGAGCGCGGTGTACGGCGGCCGCATCGGGCTCGATGCCTCCGGCGTCGCCCTGCTGATCACGGTATCCATTCTCGGTGGTGCGCTGCTGCAGTGGCCCATTGGTCATTTCTCGGACCGTGGCGACCGTCGCATCGCCCTCGCCCTCGTCGCTGCCGCGGCGAGCGCCGCCGGCCTGCTGTGGGCCGCACTGGGACAGTTTGGCGAAGTGGTGCTGATCGGCGGCTTTCTGTTCGGCGCGGCCTCGTTCGCAATCTACCCGATCGTGATTGCCCACCTCATCGATCACCTCTCGCACGACGACATCCTCTCGGGCAACGCGGCCCTGCTTCTGCTGCACGGGGCCGGCGCCGCAGCGGGCCCGACGGTGGCCGGTGTGCTGATGGGCTGGCTCGGCCCGATCGCCTTGCCACTGCATTTCATCCTGATGCTCGCCCCGCTGGCGCTGTTCGCCTGGTGGCACGCACGTCATGGCAAGGACGTCATCGTCGAAGAAGCCGCGCATTTCATGCCAATGATGCGCACCTCGCCTACAGTACTGGAAATGATGACCCCGGCCGATGCGCAAGAGCATGTTGCACCGGCCACAGACAAAACCACTCAATCCACATAAACAAGACCAACCAGTCGGCACCCGTGTCGGCGTTCACCCACAAGGAGAACCGCACATGCTGCTCGCAACCGATCTCGATGGCACCTTTCTCGCGGGCCATCCCGAGAACCGTCAGCGCCTGTACCAACTGATTGCCGCGCACCCGGAGATCAAGCTTGCCTTTGTCACCGGCCGCGGCCTGGAAGTCGTTCTTCCCATTCTGTCCGACCCCACCATCCCGGTGCCGGACTACATCATCTGCGACGTCGGCGGCACCATCGTCGATGGCCACACCCGTCAGCCGGTACAGCCGCTTCAGTCGGACATCGATTCGCGCTGGCCGGGCGAACGCGCGGTCGCCGAGGCCATGGCGCACTTCGACGGGCTTGAGCGCCAGGAAGTCCCGCAGCAGCGCCGCTGTTCCTACTTCTGCGACAGCGACGCGATCACCGCCGACATCCAGCGCATCGCTGCCCAGCTCGGCTGCCAGGTGCTTTATTCGGCCGATCGCTACCTCGACATCCTGCCGCGCGGCGTCAACAAGGGCAGCACCCTGTCCTCCCTGGTTCAACACCTCGGCATCGACCGCGACGAAGTCCTGGTCGCCGGTGACACCCTGAACGACCTGTCGATGTACGAAGCGGGCTTCATCGGCGTGTGTGTCGGCGAATCCGAACCGGCCCTGCTCGAGGCCACCCGCGACCGTGCCCGGGTCATGCATGCGCACCACACCGGCTGTGGCGGCATTCTCGAAGCGATGGCGCACTTTGGCTTCCTTGGCCCCGGCGGCATCGATGCCGAAGTCGGCGCGATGGACGCGCCCGGCAAGGCCGATCTGGTCATGGTCTATCACCGCCTGCCCTACGAGGAAGTATTCGAGAACGGCAAGGCCATCCGCCGCCGCCCGACCTCGCCCAACGGCATCATCCCCACCCTGCTGTCCTTCTTCAATGGACGCAAGGGCTCGTGGGTCGCCTGGTCGGTTCATGACCGGAAGAAGGGCATCCCCTTCGAAACCCATACCGAAGTCGACCGCGAACGCTACCCCGACCTGCTCGCGGCACGCGTGGCCCTGACCAAGGACGAAGTCGATACCTTCTACAAGCGCTTCTCCAAGGAAGCCTTCTGGCCGACGCTGCACACGTTCTGGGAGCGCGCGATTTTCCGCGAGGAAGACTGGATCGTGTTCATGAAGGTCAACCGCCTGTTCGCCGAGCGCACTGCGGCCGAAGCCGCCGAGGGCGCCGTGGTCTGGATTCACGACTACAACCTGTGGATGGTGCCGGCCTACCTGCGCGAACTGCGTCCGGACCTGAAGATTGCCTTCTTCCACCACACCTACTTCCCCTCGGCCGACGTCTTCAACGTGTTGCCGTGGCGACGGGAGATCATCGGCAGCCTGCTGCAGTGTGACTACATCGGCTTCCACATCCCGCGCCAGGTCGAGAACTTCGTCGACGTGGCCCGCGGCGTGGCCCCGCTCAAGGTGCTCGAAACCAAGGCGTGCGCGCCGCGCTACCTGACGTACGGCTGCGCGGTCGGGCTCGACGAGGTCACCACCCAGATCGAAGTCCATGGCCGTCGCATCGGCCTTGGCGCCCATCCCGTGGGGCTCGACATCGGTCGCGTGAAATCCGCGCTCGACGCGCCCGGCGCCGCTGCGCGCATGGCGGCCCTGCGTCGCGACCTCTCGGGCACGCGTGTCATCCTGTCGGTGGAGCGTCTCGATTACACCAAGGGCACGCTGGAGAAGCTGATTGCCTACGAACGCCTGCTCGAAGAGCATCCGGAACTGCACGGCAAGGTCTCTCTGCTCGCAGTGTGCGTGCCGGCGGCCAAGGAGATGACGGTCTATGACGAGTTGCAGACCCGCATCGAGCAGGCCGTAGGCAAGGTGAATGGCCGCTTCGCCCGCGTCGGCTGGACGCCGGTGCAGTTCTTCTTCCGCCCGTTGCCCTTCGAAGAAGTGGTGAGCTGGTACGCAATGGCCGACGTGATGTGGATCACGCCACTGCGCGACGGACTGAACCTCGTGGCCAAGGAATACGTCGCGGCTCAGGGGCTGACCGGTGGTCATGGCGTACTCGTGCTGTCCGAGTTCGCCGGCGCTGCGGCCGAACTGCACGGCGCGGTGCTGACCAATCCGCACGACATCCACGACCTCATCGGCAAGCTCTACTTCGGCATCGCAATGAACCGCGCCGAAGCCGAATCACGTCTGCGCGAACTCTTCGATATCGTTCAGCACAATGACATCCAGCGCTGGGGGCAGGACTTCCTCGACGCCGTCGTCGCGCAGAAAACGACCCAGCCACTGGACACGGACTCTGTCCTCGCTGACGATTCCGAGCCTGCTGCCGCCTGACATGCGGCCAGCTTTTTACAGGAGAACTCATGCTTGAACAGTTTGCTTCGCTCGACTGGATGAACCAGTACGCCCTGCCCTGGGGAATCAACATCGCGTTTGCGCTCGGCATTTTCATTGTCGGCCGCTGGGTCGCGCACGGCATCGTGTCGCTGGCCCGCCGCCTGCTCGGGCGTGCCGGGCTGGACGAAATCCTGGTGAACTTCGTCGGCTCGATCCTCAACGGTGCGCTGCTGCTGGTCGTCGTGGTCGCGTCGCTCGACCGTCTCGGCGTGGACACCACCTCGCTGATCGCACTGATTGGCGCAGCCGGCCTCGCGATTGGTCTGGCCCTGCAGGACTCGCTGAAGAACTTCGCCGCGGGGGTGATGCTGATCGTGTTCCGCCCGTTCAAGGCCGGCGATTTCGTCGAAGCTGCGGGCACTCAGGGCATGGTGGAGAAGATC
The DNA here is from genome assembly GCF_003111645.1 of Parazoarcus communis. Classification (NCBI taxonomy): domain Bacteria; kingdom Pseudomonadati; phylum Pseudomonadota; class Betaproteobacteria; order Rhodocyclales; family Zoogloeaceae; genus Parazoarcus; species Parazoarcus communis. Next base: position 3,839,903 of record NZ_CP022187.1, on the reverse strand, counting down.
AGCATCTTCAGCTCGATCTTTCGCACTCCCGACAACCGCGAGATCATCGTGCCCAACGGCTCGATCTACGCTGACGTCATCACCAACTATTCGGCACGCGGAACGCGCCGCATCGACCTGGTGTTCGGCATCGGCTACGGCGACGACATCCGCAAGGCACGCAGCGTGATAGAACGCGTGCTTGCAGCAGACACCCGCCTGCTCGCCGAACCGGCGCCCTTCATCGGTGTTGCCGAACTCGGTGCCAGCAGCGTGGACCTGCATGTCCGGCCCTGGGTCAATACGCCGGACTACTTCGCCACGATGTGCGAACTGAAGGAAAGGATAAAGATCGCCTTCGACGAGAACGGCATCTCCATTCCCTACCCGCAGATGGACGTTCACGCCCACACCGTGAGCTGATATCCGCCACCCGGCCGGCCCCGCTCAGCTCGCGGCCGGCCGGGTGCGCCACAAGGGCCGCAGCGCCAGCAGGCCGAGCACCGGCCCCGGCAGCAGCAGCCATGCAACATGCTCGCCCCACGCGGGCCACAGCCGGGTGCCGAGATCGATCGACACCATGGTCACCGCGAAGCCGATGGCGTTCTGCAAGGCCAGCGCACTGCCGACAATCGTTTGCGGACAGGCGCGCGCAGACAATGCGGAAAAATGCGGCGAATCCGCCACCACACTCGCTCCCCACAGCAGCATCAGTGCCGCCAGCAACAGCGGCGACGCGTTGACCGCGAACGGATAGATTGCGCAGCACGCGGCCGACAGCGCCAGCGCTGCCGCGGCCACCCGTGCACTCCCCACCCGGCGGCTCACAAAGCCGCCAAATACGCAGCCCAGCGCACCGATACCGATCACGGCAAAGGATGCGGCCGAGATCGCAGACGGCGCCCAGCCCGCCGTGGCAGGCAGTGCCGCAAGCATCAGCGGCACGAGCGTCCAGAAAGCGTAGAGCTCCCACTGGTGGCCGAAGTAGCCCAGCGCCGACGCGCGGAAAGCCGGCTCGCGCAGCGCCATCAGCACTTCGCCAAGATGCAGCGCCGGCATCCCGGTGCGGCGCACCAGGTGCGGACCGTCGCCCAGCCGCAGGATCAGGCCCGCGGCAACGACCGCGAGTACCGACGACACCAGAATCGTGGCCTGCCATCCCCATCCCGCATCGAGCATGCGCACGCCGTGCGGCAAGGATGTGCCCAAGGTCAGCATGCCAACCAGCCACGCCAGCGCAGCCCCGGCCTGCTGCGGCACCCAGCTCACCACCAGCTTCATGCCCAGCGGGTAGACGCCGGCCAGGGCGAGGCCGACGACGAAACGCAGCCCCATGCCACTGCTCATGCCCTCGGCGAACATGGCAAAACCGGCGTTTGCGAGCGCACCGATCAGTGCACAGGCGGCGAAGATCCGGCTGGCAGGAAAGCGGTCGGCAAACCCGGTGAGCGCGAAGCTCAGGGTACCGATGATGAAGCCGAGCTGGACGGCATTGGTCAGGTGACCGATATCCGCACTGCTCAAGCCCCACGCGCGCATGAGGTCGTCACCCGCACTGTTGGCTGAAAACCACAGCGAGGTGCCGAACAACTGGGCGAGAACGATGATCGCGATCGGTTTGGGGCGCATGGACGCCGAGTCTGAAGCCAGCCGCACGGCAACTCAAGCACGCATTGAGGGCGCGGGCAGTCCGCGAACGGGATACCATTACGCCTTCGACGCTTAAACGCGTGAATGGCAACCTCACCGCCCCGCACCAGACGCCCTTGTGACCAGCAAATCAAGCAGCCCTGCCCGCATCCCGACAATCACCGTCGGCCTGCGCCCCTTCCCCGGCACGCCCGCCGCCTCTTCAAACGCTGACGACGACACACCACTGCCAGTCCGAGCCCTGCTCTGCACCATGCATGCAACGTCCGACGGCGGTGCGCGCTTCGTGTTCGAGCTCGATGCCGACCCTGCACGCGTGCGCATCCCGGCGCCAGCCGAAAGCGCCCCGGCGGACGAGCTCTGGCAACACACCTGCTTCGAGGTCTTCGTTGCCTCGCCCGGTGAAGAGGCCTACCGCGAATTCAACCTGTCGCCTTCGCGGCAGTGGGCGAACTACGCCTTCACGGCCTACCGCGAACGCGACAATGCCTTCAGCGCGCCGGCGGCACCCCGTATCCAGTACACCGCGCGGGCCGACGGTCTCACGCTCGAAGCCGAACTGCCTGCCTCCAGCCTGCCCGGCATCACCACCGGCACCGATCTGCAGATCGGCCTGGCTGCGGTCATCGAACTCGACACCGGCGAGCTCGAATACTGGGCGCTGAAGCATCCGGCACCAGCGCCCGACTTTCACGACCGCGGCGGATTCGTGCTGACACTGAACATGGCGGCACCGGAGGCTGCATGAGCGCAGTGAAGTTCGGCCTGGACCGTGTGCTCGAAGATGCCGGTCTGCGCCGCCCCCTCGCCGGTCGCCGCGTCGCACTGCTCGCACACCCGGCCTCGGTCACCCGTGACCTCACCCATTCGCTAGACGCCCTCGCGGCCCTGCCCGAGCTGAACATCACCGCCGCCTTCGGCCCGCAGCACGGGCTGCGCGGGGACAAGCAGGACAACATGGTCGAATCGCCGGATTTCATCGATCCGGTGCATCGCATCCCGGTGTTCAGCCTTTACGGCGAAGTGCGCCGGCCCACTGCGGCGATGATGGACAGCTTCGATGTGCTGCTGGTCGACCTGCAGGATCTCGGCTGCCGCATCTACACCTTCATCACCACGCTGCGCTATGTGCTCGAAGCGGCCGCCCGCCACGGCAAGGCGGTGTGGGTGCTCGACCGCCCCAACCCTGCCGGGCGACCGGTAGAGGGCACGCTGCTGCAGGAAGGCTGGGAGAGCTTTGTTGGCGCCGGGCCGATGCCGATGCGCCACGGCCTCACCATGGGTGAGATGGCGCGCTGGTTTATCGCCACGCTCGGCCTCGACGTGGAGTGCGAAGTCATCACCATGCAAGGCTGGCAACCCGCGTCGGCGCCGGGCTACGGCTGGCCGCTGGGCGAGCGCAGCTGGATCAACCCCAGCCCCAACGCCCCCAACCTGTCGATGGCGCGCGCCTACGCCGGCACGGTGATGCTCGAAGGCACGACGCTGTCCGAAGGTCGCGGCACCACACGTCCGCTCGAGCTATTTGGTGCGCCCGACATCGACGCCCGCGCACTCATCGCCGACATGCGCAGCTTCGCCCCCGAATGGCTGGCCGGCTGCGTGCTGCGCGAGTGCTGGTTCGAGCCGACCTTCCACAAGCATGCCGGCAAGCTGTGTGCTGGCGTGCAGATCCACGTCGAAGACCCCGCGCATTACGATCACGCCGCCTTCCGCCCGTGGCGCGCGCAGGCGCTGGCCTTCAAGGCCTTGCGCCGGCAGCAGCCCGACTACCCGCTGTGGCGCGACTTTGCCTACGAATACGAGCACGACCGCCTTGCCATCGACCTGATCAATGGCAGTCCGGTGCTGCGTCAGTGGGTAGACGACCCCGCCGCACGCGCCTGCGACCTAGACGCCCTTGCGACTGCCGACGAGGCAGCATGGCGCGAGACCCGAAGCCCTTTCCTCCTCTATCCCTGACCCCCACCTTTCCGGAGCCCTCGCGATGAAACACGCCCTCAAGATCTTCGCCTGCAACTCCAACGACGGCCTTGCCAGCGAGATCTGCAGCCGCCTTGGCGTGCGCCCCAGCCAGCTCGATATCTCGCGCTTCTCCAATGACAATCTGCATGTGCAGATCCAGGAGAACGTCCGCGAACGCGACGTCTTCGTGGTGCAGTCGTTCACCGAGCCGGTCAGCGATCACATCATGGAGATGCTGATCACCATCGACGCCCTGCGCAGCGCCTCGGCCCAGCGCATCACGGCGATCATCCCGTACTACTCGTACGCACGATCGGACAAGAAGGACAAGCCGCGGATCTCGATCACCGGCCGCCTGATTGCCGACATGCTGGTCACCGCCGGCGCGAACCGCGTGCTGACCATGGACCTGCACGCAGACCAGGTGCACGGCTTCTTCCGTGTACCGGTGGATCACCTCACCGCCATTCCGACCATCGCCGATCACTTCCGCCAGAACTACGATCTGGGCAACATGGTGGCGGTGGCAACCGATGCCGGCGGCGCCAAGCGCGTGGGCCGCTTCTCCGAGCGGCTGGGCATTCCGATGGCCATCATCGACAAGCGCCGCGTCAGCGACACCGACGTCAAGCAGGGTGAAGTGGTGGGCGACGTGCGTGGCCGTGACGCGGTGATTTTCGAGGATGAGATCTCCACTGGCGGCACGCTGATCTCGACCATCAACACCCTGCGTGCAGCCGGCGCCCGCAGCATCCACGCCGGCGCCGTTCATGGCGTGCTCTGCGGCCCCGCGATCGAGCGCCTGCGCGAAGCCGCGATCGACTCCATCGTGGTCACCAATACGGTCTATGTCGCGCCCGAGAAGCAACTCGACAAGCTCACCGTGCTGACCGTCGCCCCGCTGTTCGCGTCCGCCATCGAGCGCATTCACAGCGGCGAGAGCGTCGGCGCACTGTTTGAATAAATCCAGGACGGATTCGTTTCAGGAGGGCGCCCCATGTTCATTGCCATGAATCGCTTCAGGATCAAACGCGGCCATGAGGAGACGTTCGTCGACCATTGGCGGCAACGTGAAAGCTATCTGGAAGAAGTCCCCGGCTTCGTCCGCTTCAATCTGATGCGCGGCCCGCAAACCGAGGAATACACACTGTTCGCCTCGCACACCGAGTGGGCCAGCGAACAGGCGTTTGCGGACTGGACGCAGTCCGAGGCCTTCGCCAAGGCGCACGCCAACGCCGGCAAGAGTCCGCGCGAAATCTACATGGGGCCGCCGCAGCTGGAGCTGTTCGAAGCAGTACTCTGAAAGGGCGGGACAGCCCCCCCGGAGCAACCGGGGGGCTGTCCCGCGAAGCCATCAGCCCGGCTGCGCGCCGGCGTCCTGCTGGGCTGCGATTTCGGCCCGGACCTTGTCCATGTCCAGCCCGCGCACGCCGTCGATGACCTGCTGCAGGCCTGCTGCAGGCAGCGCGCCCGACTCGCGGAAGACCATGACATTGTCGCGAATCACGGCGATGGTCGGAATCGAGCGGATCTGAAACGTCGCAGCCAGCTCCTGCTGGGCTTCGGTATCGATCTTGCCAAACACGATATCCGGATTGGCTGCGGCAGCGCTCTCGTACACCGGTGCAAACCCGCGACACGGACCACACCACTCAGCCCAGAAATCGAGGAACACGATCCCGTTGTTGGCGATGGTGTCGTTGAAGTTGTCGGCGGTGATTTCGACGCTGCTCATGCTCGTGCTCCTTATAGTCAGGCAGGCAGGGTACATCAATGCGCAGGTGGGTGAAACGCACGGCGCATAAGGAATTGCCTATATGGCCGGTAGGCAGAATCTATTGCGCCCGGCTCCGCAGCATGACGCCCCGAGCCACACGAACCTGACGATCTGCCCCAACCCGAAAACGGCGCCCATCTACGCAGGCACCCCCTCCCGGTGCGAGCGCATTGCGGAAAACCACTCCTGCCAGTAATCAAGGCACGCGCGCACCTTGGGCAGGCGGTGGCGCTCCTGCAGCATCACTGCATAGAAGGGGATGCGCTCCTGCTCGGTGTAATCGGCAAGCACCTGCGTAAGCTGTCCGGTCCGCACCAGCGGCGAAACCAGCAGTTCGTTCAGATGGGCAATGCCAATGCCCTGAAGCGCCAGCGAAAGCACGATGGCCGTACTGTCCGCCCGGGTGTGGCCCTTGACCAGCAAGGTATCGACCTTGCTGTGGTCTGCAGCTCGCGAGCCCTTCCTGCTGCCCTGCCAGGCAGCCTCGGTGCCGGTCCAGTCCGACGACGCCAGCGATGATTTCCTGAACGGCCAGCGGTTCAGCGACTGGCTCGCACTGTTGGCAATCAGCCGATGCGCCGCCAGGTCGGCCGGCGTGCGCGGGACGCCGAACTTTTCCAGATAGGCAGGGGCTGCATAGAGATTGCGACCGAGCTCGCCAATCTGCCGCACGACGAGACTCTCGGCATTGTCCACGCCGGCGCGCATGGCGATATCGACGCCGTCGCGCACGAGGTCCGAAACCCGGTCATCGGTCATGATCTCGACCTGCAGACCGGGATGGCGTTCGTACAGCCCCGGCAGGCTGGGCACGATGGCCATCTGGGCAAGAATCGGGCTGACGTTGATCCTGATCAGGCCGCTCGGGCCTGCCAGCCGCCCACTCAGCTCGCTTTCCATTTCGGCCGCGATATCCAGCATGCGCCGTGCATGGGCAAGAACCGTGTCGCCTTCGTCCGTCAGCGACAGACCATGCGTACTGCGGCGCAGCAGGCGCAAGGACAGCGCCGACTCCATGCGGGCGATCGCGCGCGAGACCTGACTGACCGGTTCGTTACGTTCGCGCGCAGCCGCTGACAGCGTGCCAAGCTCGGCGACACGGACAAAGAGGGCGGCATCGTTCAGGTTGAGTTGCATGAGGCGGAGTATGCATCAGCGCGGCCGGCTTTGCAGAAACTGCAATACCAATCTGCAGATCACGCGGTTTCCGTGCGTCCGTTAGCACCATAAAGTGCAACTCATCCCACAAGGAGGTGCTTTCGATGAACCACGCTGACGACACGATTGAAATGCTGTGGCCGGACCAGGATGCAACACATCAAGTCCACATCTACGAGCAGGTGCGCATTGAGGCAGACCGGCTCCGCCGTAAAGCGATCAACGACTTTATGACAGGTCTGTTCGCAGCACTTGCCGCAGGCCCGAAGCAACTGGTACGCGCCGCGCTCAACGCGACGACGCGCCCTGTCGCTCGGGACACCGGCTCCACGACAGGCTGCAGGTGCTGAACCCCGGCACCTGCGCCTTCAGCGCAGCATTGCAACGCAAGGCGACGCCGGCCTGAAGACAGAGCACTCGCCTTCAGGCCGGCGTCGCCAGCTTCAAGCCGATGACCCCGGCAATGATCAGCCCCAGGCTGATCAGCCTTCCGGCGCTTGCCGACTCACCGAAAAGCACGATGCCGAAAATCGCCGTACCCACCGCACCCACGCCCACCCATACCGCGTAGGCGGTGCCAATCGGCAGCGTTTTCATCGCAATCCCAAGCATCCCCAGGCTCAGCCCGATCGCGACCAGCGTACCCACGGTCGGCCAGAAGCGGGTGAAGCCCTCGGTATACTTGAGGCCAATCGCCCAGCCAATTTCGAACAATCCCGCCAGAATCAGAATCGACCACGTCATCACATAAACCTGCCATGTACCGGGGTCGTCCCCATCACTGGATAAGGAAATGAGGTCGTCCACATTTCCAGTGCAGCCTGGTGTTTCGATTCGGGCGCCGCGGTAACGGGGCCCGTGCAGATTGCACCGCAACAATTATGTCACGGGTACACCGGGTTGGGCCGCCCCCTGGGCTCAGGGTTCGGCCTTCTCACCGGGCGCACGCTCAAGCTGCTCGAGCAGCCGTGCTGCGTCCGCAAGCTGGTGTTCGCTGAAGACCCGCACGCCGGCCTGCGCCAGGCACGCGGCGGTCACGCCGACACCCGTCACCTTTGTGCCAGAGAAGCTGCCATCGTAGATGGCGCCGGTGCCGCAGGAGGGACTCCCCTCCTTCAGCACGGCCACGCGTATTCCCATTGCCTGGGCGTGAGCAAGCGCCCGCTCCGCGCCGCGCAGAAACTGCTCAGTCACGTCGCGTCCATCGACCGCAAGAACGCGCGCCTCACCGTCGAGCACGGCCCGCCCGCCTCCGCTGCGCGTAATCTCGGCGGGCGGGCGCGGCGTCGGCAAACCGCCGGCTACCTCGGGACATACCGGCACGACACGCCCTTCATCCAGCCAGCGTTGCAGCAGTGCATGGTCGCAACGGTTGTCTCCGCCGTTGTAGCGGACCGCTTCGCCAAGCAGACAGGCACTCACGAGAATGGATTGCATGATCTCCAGCCCATGCCGGAAGCTGAAACGGGCACCGGCCTCACGATTGGACGCCACGAACTTTATCGTACACGATCAGTGCCGCCCCCCCCCCCGCGGCCCAGCAGAACGGAGACAAGAACATGATCAAGGTAAGCGTGATGTACCCGAACACGCCCGGCGCCCGTTTCGACCACAGCTACTATCGCGACAAACACCTGCCGCTGGTGAAGTCCCTCATGGGCGAGGCGTGCAGGTTCTACACCATCGACAGGGGACTGGCAGGAGGTGCGCCGGACGAACCCGCGACCTACATCGGGATGTGCCACCTCTACTGCGACTCGGTCGAATCCTTTCAGGCCGGCTTTGGTCCTCATGCCGAACAGATCATGGCCGACATCCCGAACTACACCGACCTGACACCCGTCCTCCAGATCAGCGAGGTCGTGGTCGGCCAGCCCTGATCGCAGCTGTCTCCTGTCCAAGATTTCCGTAAAGCGCGGCGCGACCCGCACCCGGCATTCAGTCCAGGTCACGTCTGACGCAGGCTGACCTGCATGGCGCTCAGCCATTTGGCTTGAGCGGGCATGTGGAATCAATGCAAGTCAGCACACCGGCTTGCGCGTCCGTCCGCGTTCATGGTTTCCTAAAAAGGGCTGTCACCCCTGGCGACCACGACAACGGAATTCGCGGATGAACGTCCTTCATACGACTGACTACGTGATCGTGGCGGTCTACCTCCTGGTAGTCGTCGCGGTTTGCGTGCGCGTCACGCGCAAGAACCCTGACGCGGACGAACTGTTCCTTGCAGGGCGCACGCTGGGCGCAGGCGTCATCGGCCTTTCCCTGTTCGCATCGAATATCTCGTCAACAACACTCATCGGCCTGCCGGGTGCCGCATGGTCGACCGGCATCTCCGTGGCCAATTACGAATGGATGGCGGCGCTGGTCCTCGTGTTTACGGCGGTCTTCGTCGCGCCGGTGCTTATCGGCCGCCGCATCACAACGGTGCCCGAGCTTCTCGAACAGCGCTTCGACGCGCGCTTGCGCCGCTATCTTTCCGCCACCAGCCTGATCCTGAGTGTGCTGCTCGATACCGCGGGCAGCCTCTACGCCGGGGCGCTGGTGGTGATGCTGTTCGTGCCCGGCCTGGCGCTCGGCCCCACCTGCGCCGCCCTCGCTGTATTTGCCGGTCTCTATACTGCCGCCGGTGGTCTGCGTGCGGTGGCATATACGGACGTCCTGCAGTCGCTGGTGCTGCTGATCGGCTCGGTGATCCTGTTCGCGCTGGTTTTCGCCGAGTTCGACTATTCCTGGGCCGAGGTCACCGCGCGCGTTCCCGCAGAAAAGCTCTCCCTGATCCGCCCCCTGGACGACCCCGCCCTGCCCTGGCTTGGAACACTGCTGGGCCTGCCGATCCTGGGCTTCTACTACTGGACCATGAACCAGTACGTTTGCCAGCGCCTGCTGGGTGCGCGCGACATTGGCGTCGCCGGTCGCGGCGCACTGATCGCGGCCGCACTCAAGCTGCTGCCACTGTTTCTCATGGTGTTGCCCGGCGTCATGGCCGTGGCGCTGTTTGCGGACCTTGAGCGCCCGGACACCGTATTCCCGCGCCTGATCGCCGAGTTTGCGCCACCGGGGCTGGCTGGACTGATGCTCGCGGGGCTGCTGGCGGCAATCATGTCGAGTGTCGATTCGGCACTCAACTCGGCTTCGACCCTGGTGATCTGCGACTTCGTGCAACCGCGCCGCCCCAGACTCGACACCAAGGCGCTCGCGCGTCTGGGCCGCTACACGACCCTGGGCCTGATGATCATCGCCGCGCTGTGGGCGCCGGCCATCGATAACTTCCCCGGCCTGTTCGCCTATCTTCAGCAGGCCTTTGCCTACGTCACCCCGCCGCTCGTCGCCGTCTTTGCCGCTGGCATGCTGTCCACGCGACTTTCGGCCAATGCCGCACTGGCCGGCCTGCTCAGCGGACACGGCGTGAGTGCGGTGTGGTTCCTTGCCACCCAGCTGGGCTGGCTGGATGTGCATTTCACCATCGTCGCCTTTGTTCTGCTCGTCGTCACCCTTGTGGCATGCGCCCTGTGGCAGCTCATCCTGGGCGGCACGGTTACAGCCGGGCAGCTTGCATCGGTAGACGCCTCGCGCGTGGAACCAGCGCCGCGCATCGTGCGGCGGGGCGCCGTTGCGCTGACCGCAATGACCGTGCTTCTGGTCATTGCGTTCTGGTGAGCGGGAGGCAGCTCAGGCGCGCGGCATCGAATGCAGGCCGATCATGTTGCCCTCGGTGTCGGTCACGAGCGCGATATGCCCATACTCGCCGATGGACATCTTGGGCTTGAAGATCTTCCCGCCCGCCTTCTCTGCGCGCGCCGCTTCCACCGCACAGTCCGCACAGCTGAAATAGATCAGCACGCTATTGGCGCCGGACGAGAAGCCCGGCATCCGCACCAGCGCGCCGGATGCGCCGAACTGCTCGAACGCCATCGGAAACGCCCACATCTCGATCTCGTCTTCGACGGGACTCTCCAGCTTCGACAGCGCCACTTCAAGCATCGCCTCGTAAAAGGCCTTGGCGCGCCCCATGTCTTCCACGTAGATCTCGAACCAGCCAACCGGGTTGTTCATCATGCCCCTCCTCCAGTGCCGTATGAGCCGTGAAGCCCGGCTTCAGCGGCCACGGTGGCGGGGTTCGCTCAGGCGCGAGTGCAAACCGCCTGTGGCGAACCGGAAGCGGGCTTTCGGTGTTTCATCTTAGGTGCTCGGTCTGCGAACGGGTAGGCGATTCCTGTGCGCGGTGAGGCGTGGCCGGAACACGTCATGTCGTGGCAGCGCTCGCGAGCGCGTGGCACAAGCCCGGTACGCATGCTTCAGACCGGACGGCGGAGGCGGAAAAACACATAGGGCGCCACCGCGATCCAGAGCAGCAGAAAGACCCAGACCCGACCTTCAAGGACATTGTAGTTGGCGAGCAGCGCCGCCCAGGAATGCGCACCGACGTAGTGAAAGAAGATGAACTCGAACGCAATCGTCAGCGTTGCCCAGAACAGGCCAATGGCAACGGCCTCGCGAGCGCAGGAGGGTGGCGCCAGGCGGTCGACGACGCGGATCACGAGACCAAGCAGCACCATGCCGCACGCCGTCGAGACCTGATGCGCGGCGAGCGCGCTCATGTGCGTGCCATAGGTGAGGTCACGAACCACGCCATTCGCAATGGACACGAGCAGCATCGCGAACCAGGCGACGAGATACTTCCAGATGTGCGGCAATGCAAGAATGGCAGGCATGATCGGTGTGTACTGTCAGCTCCCTCACGGCCCAGCCCGGTCAGATGCCGTAGTCCCGCTCGACCCTGGCCACGCGAACCTTGAACGCCGAATACCAGTGCTCGCGTCCGAGGCGCTGCGCGTCGAGATGCTCGGCGTTCTGCTTCCATTTGCGGATGGCTTCGAGGCTACTCCAGTACGAGACGGTGATTCCGAGCCCTTCCCGCGCGCCCTCTGCGCCAAGAAACCCTTCCTGCTCCGCCGCCAGATCGAGCATCCGCTCGGCCATCGCACCATAGCCGTTGTCGCCGTCGGTCCGAAGGGAACTGAAAATGACTGCGTAGTACGGCGGGCTTGGTGTATCTGCAATTGTCATGACATCTCCCAGAGGTTGGAGCGATCGCTGGGGTGCGCGGCCCGACCTGCACCGCAACGCCAGCCAAAACAGGCCTAGTCGCGCAGTTGGCGGAGCAGTTCGAAGCCCGCCGCCCAGTCACCGAGGCCACTTTCCGCGTTGATGTGACCGCAACTGCCGATGCGAACCGCGCGGCTGCCCCATGCCTCTGCAAGCTGTGCGGAATAGGCCGGCGTGCCATACGGGTCATCGTCGCTGATGACCACGGTGCTGCTGAAGGCAAACGGCCTTGCCGGCGGCTCGCCGAAGCCCGATGCCTGTGCCGGAAAATCCGGGCCTTCCGGATCGGGCACCGCAACCAGCAAAGCGCCCCGGATCGGCGAATGCGGCGTCGCGGCCCAGTGCGCGACCGCGAGGCAGCCGAGGCTGTGGGCGACCAGAACCACATCGGGCCCCGCGCTGCGCACAGCGTCTTCGATGGCTGCAACCCAGTCATCACAAACCGGCGCGTCCCAGTCGCGCTGCTGCACACGGACAAAAGCGGGATTCGCCTGCTCCCAGCGCGACTGCCAGTGCAGCGCCCCCGAGTTTCCGTAACCGGGCAGGATGAGGACTTTTGCGGACACCACGGACTCCTTTGCCGAGCAGCTGACTTCTGACGTCGCCGAATCTTTGTACATGAATGTGCAGTGCGGGCCGGCCGCAGCCGGCCAACCCGTCAGGCCACGTTACATGGAAACGCCCCCGCAGCTGATTCTAACGCCGGAGACATCAGGCCCGCTGCGGTCCGCAGTCGCTAGCGCACCGTATAGCCTCTCGCCTCCAGGCAGGCCGTCATCGCCCGCAGGTAGTCGGCGCGCAGGCTTTCTGCCTGTTCCGGCCCGACACCGCCATAGCTCAGCGTCGGATCGTAACCAGTCTGAACACTGCCCCACTCGTGGCATTCGTAGCGGTCTGTCGCCTGCACCTTCTCCGACTGGTTCATCTTCGGATACACGAACAGCCGGTCCTCCCCACCCGAGGCACGCCGCGCGTCATCCTGCCGCGGCGGCTCGACCACGACATAGCCACGGTCGTGACGCGCATAGTAGGTATCGTCGTAGCGGTAAAGCGAGCGCCCGCCAATGGTCACGCTCACGAAACCATTCGGCAACACTGGCACAACGAGACCGATGGGCGGTGCGACAACGACGAAGCGTGCCCCCATCGGCCGGAACCAATGGCCAGACGCGTAGTAGAAATCGATATCGCGGTGGCGAACGACGCGATGCCCCTGAGGCAGTCTCGGCACCACGACGCCGCGCGCAAAGCGGGGATCCACCCAGCCCCCGCGACGATCGCCGTCTCCACCCCGGTGCGCAGGCTCGGCCTGCGCGATGCCGGCACCAAAAAGCAGGCCGGCACAGATCACGGCACCCATGAGTCGCGAAACACCTGTCAGTCTGGAAGACATGATCACTCCTTTTCCTGAACGATTTATCTGACCTGGTAGCCGCGGCCATCCAGACACGCTTCAATTGCGCGCCGATAGCGGCTTTCCTTTTCGGTATAAACCTCGTCACGCGCTGCGGCACGTCGCGCATACGCATCCTGGACGCGCTCCGCCTGTGCCTGCCGAGCCGAATCGCTGGCGGCTCCGGCGATTGCGCCGACAACCGCGCCGACGGCGGCACCTTCGCCCCCATGACGCGGCCCGGAAACCACCGCCCCCAGCACCGCACCGGTCACTGTGCCCTGAACAACACCCGTACCGGCAGGCGGCGAGGGCTCGACCCGCGGCACCTCTGTCGGCGTCTGACTCATGGTTGCCGGGTCGAAGCCCGACTGATCTACCGCCCATTGATGGCACTCATAGCGATCCCGCCGCTGCTGACCCTGGCTCTGCCCCCGCAAGGGGTAGATCACCAGATCCGTAGCCTGCCGGCGTGCAACCTGCGGCAGCGGCTCATCGCCGCCAATACGATGCCCGGGCGGAGGTGCGGCACAACCACCGACCAGACCCGCCACAAGCAGCAGAAGCAAGCCGGAGCGACGAACGCCCGATCGAGTTCCAGATTTGAACGACATCACAATTCCCCCGAAATAGGTCGCTGCGGGGAAGGTCTCTGCGGGAACTGCACGCACCTGTCTCCGACAGCGCAAGCGCTCAGATCGCACGATGACCGGCCATTGTGGACCGCTCACCATTACTGCGCTGGCACTGGAGCAAGTGTCCCCCCGCGCCGCGCCGGGCGGATGTCCCCGTGTAATCGCTTCGTAAGGGAATGTGTTGGCGCACGTGCGCGCAGGAACTACCGCGGTTCCGAAAACGCTTGAGGATGTCCCCACAGGCGTCCGGCGTCGAAGCGCCCGGCCGGATGTGTTCGCTCCTCCTGCCTGTGCGCAGGCCGGTGTGCGTCGCTCCCGCCAGCAGGCCCGTTGCCTTCCAGTTGCTGCGCGGACTCTCAGCCAGTCCGCAGCCTCAGGCCACCTTGCCGCAGCCCGCCGGATTCAAGACGCGCTCAGTCGAGGCCGGATTCTTCTCGAGTTTGGCCACTGGGCGCCGCGGGCGGGCAAGCAGTTCGCCACCGCAATTCGGACACACCCCATGCAACACGCCATCCGCGCAACTCGCGCAGAAGGTGCACTCAAACGAACAGATCCGGGCCTCAGCGGAGTCCGGCGGCAGATCCTTGTCACAGCACTCACAGTTGGGACGAAGTTGCAGCATTCGATGCACTCCTGTTTTCAAAGGGGTCAGAGTCGTTTGATCTCACTTGCTCACCTGAGGCGGGTAACGCCACCACGCCCAAACTACAAGAAGGCCGAAACCGGTGTAAATCGTGGCGAAGACCCACAGCGGCGCCTCGTAGTACAGCACGCGCTGAACCCAGTGTTCGATGAAGGTGCTTGCGTAGACAGACTGGCCGCCTTGCCGGCGGAGCCATGACTCAAGGATTGTGAGCGGGCAGTATTGTCCGAGCCAGGCCTGCAGGGCGACGACCACGATGGCGAGCAAGTGCGCCAGGCGTACCCCGAACCCGTTTACCCACGACCACCCCACCTTGTTTCCGATGATGATGGCCGGCAAGCCCAGCACCACGAACAGGACGACGCCGAAGTGCAGGAGAAGTACCGTATCCGCAAGGGTCTGATAAGGCAATGAGCGCTCCTCTACGACGATCTAACGCGGGCCGAAGCAAAGCGCTGGCGCGCAGCGTAAGCGGTGCGCTTGAGTGCCTTGTTGAACGAAGCCGCGACGCGGAGAACGCCCCCCGGGTCGGCAGCGCGAACGGTCGTGCATATGGGCTCCATCAAGCTGATGAAGTCACCTCTGCATGAGCAGACAGGACCGCTCCAGACCAAGGATCGGCATGCCGCGACAGCGTAAGTGAGCAAGGCGTGCGAGGTATCTCAGACAGCGAGATCGATCTGGCTGACGCTCCCCGCACTGCCGTCCTCACGCAGGTAGATGCTGCTGGTGCGCATCTGCCCCAGGGTTTCATTGGCCGCATTCCTGATGCTGAACCGGGTATCGACCTGCCCCAGATAGAAGGCACCGACGCCCGCATCCTTGAGCGTCTGCGCCTGTCCATTGCCCTCGGCATCGGGTTGCCACACGCGCAACCGTGACCATGCAGCATCCGCTTCATCGATCCAACCGTTGCCGTCGTCATCAAGAGCAGCAAGTTCGGCGAAGCCGTCGCCGCTGGTGGGGCCGAAGAGTTCGCGCCCGTTGTCGATGCGGCCATTGCCGTCGCGATCAAAGGCGAGGAAGCCACTGCCGCCAACCATCGGTAGCGACTCCTTGGTACCGTCCCCGTCGAGATCGAAGTCGAAACGCATTCCGGAAAGTGCCGCAGACGGACCGCCGAAATCCAGGATCAACGGATCCTTCACGCGCTGATCGCCCGCGCGCATGCTGAACGAAACCGATTCGCTGTAACTGCGCGACACCGTGAGGCCAAGATCGAAGCGGATTTCGGCTCCATCGGCAGTGCGTACCATGCCCGAGGCCGAGAACGAGGTCGTTTCCGACTCCGAGTACGTCGCACTGAAATCGTATTCGAGGCCGAAGCCGGCGCGCCGGGGCGTATTCGCAGCGGCGGCACCGGTACCGCCATCGGGTGCGCCGGACTCCGGCGGTGTCCCCAGATCCCGCGTATCGAGCAAGCGCACCGGTCGTCCGGTGAAGAACTCGATCATCCGAATCAACATGCCCAGTTTCGGGTCCTTGCTGATCGCGTCGCTCTCACTCGCTGCAGCGGTAGCCTGAGACTCCCCCGCAGCGGACTCAGCCGATTGAGCAAAGCGGGCAGCATCGGAAATACGCACGTTGTCGCGCCCCGTTCCCGTCTCGGCGCGTCCATCGCGCCAAACATCGAGGCGCTCGCTCATCGTGAACGACTCGGCAAATTGACGAGAGGACTGCAGTTCAACATTGAATGCGGCGATTTTCATGGCGATGACCTTCACGACAGAACCCGACCATGCCATTAACGGCCGCAGGGCAGATTTCTTTAGCCCCACGCGTTGCAAAGCCGCCCCATCGGCAGGTCCACCGGCCTCACAGGCGCGCAGATGCCCGTCTGCTGTGCCATCATCAAGTGGACATGTGATGAGCGTCAGGATCATGACCCGCAACTTTCCACTGCACGTCCATATCTCGACCTTGTTCGCCGTCCTGATCGTTCTTCTCGGCGGGGTAATCGGCGGTCTCGGCTACCACTTCAGCCACAACATGCTGGAAACGGTGGCAGACGACCTAGCCCAGCGCATCACCAGAGAGACCCTGGGCACGCTCGACGGGATCTTTGCCCCTGCACGGATGGCCATTGGCCTGCTTGCACGCGAACCCGGGCTGAGCGCGAGCTCGCTCGACGCCCGCCTCGCCAGTGCCGATTTCATCCGCACCGCGCTGCTGCATTCAACCGCCCTGTCATCGCTCTACGTCGGCTATCCGAACGGCGACTTCCTGTTCATGCGGCGGATCCTCAACGAGGCAGAGCGCGTGAGCCTCGACGCCCCCGAAGGCACGGCATTCGTCATCCAGAGCATCGAACATGGCACGCCGTCCAAGGGCGAATATCGCTATCTCGATGCCGCTCTGAATCCGCTCCGAATCGACGACCGCCCCGACTATGCAGCGCAGTACGACCCCCGCCGGCGCCCCTGGTTCAGCGACGCCCTCGCAAGTGGCGGCCCGGTGCAGACAGCGCCCTACGTGTTCTACTCCAATCGCAAGGTAGGTGCCACACTGGCCACACCGGCACGCGTTGTCGACGGCGCGGTGATCGGTGCCGACATCCAGCTCGCCACCTTGAGCTCCAATCTGGCCAAACTGAAGGTGACACCCAACTCGGAGCTGGCCCTGCTCGATGGCGAAGGCTTCGTCGTCGCCTACAGCGGCGACAGGGAGCTGACAGGCGAGATCTCCACCGAACACGACGAACCGGGCCTGATTCGCGTTGAAAGCTTCGGCGTACCCGCCCTGGAGAGTGTATCCAGCGCCCTGTCGGAGGTCGTCGGCAACACCATGCTTGTGCGGCGGACGTCGATCGACAGCGAGAACTGGCGCGTGGGCATTCAGCGGCTCCCGAGCGCAGGCCCCACGCTCTACCTTGTCACTGCAGCCCCCGAAAGCGAACTGCTTGCGGCAGCATTCACCATCCGCAATGCATCGGCGTGGATCACAGCACTTGTCGTGCTCCTGTCCATCCCTTTGACCTGGGCGCTCGCTCGCGCGCTGACGGGACCATTGCGCGTACTTGTCGGCGAAGTCGAGGCCATTCGGCATTTCAACTTCTCCGCCCCAATCATGATTCGATCCTTCGTCACCGAGGTGCGCGCGCTGACGGTGACGATCGGTGACATGAAGCGCACCATTCAGCGCTTTCTCGATATCAACACCGCACTAGCCGCTGAGCACGATTTCGATCGCCTGCTGCCGTTATTGCTATCAGAAACACTGTCCGCGGCGTCGGCTGATTCCGGGGTCGTCTACCTCTGCGAAGACGCCCGTATCAGCGCGATGGCAACGCAGGGCGCGAACGGCGAGCCCATCGACACCAGGCTACCGGCCATCGATCTCGCAGCACCCCACTGCCCGGCCCAGCACGCCCTGAGCGGGGTCAGGGCGAGTGCCTTTCTGCTCAGCGAAACCGATCGCTCCGCCCTCGGTCTGCCCACAACGCAGACACCCATGCAATGGGCGATCGCCGTTCCATTGAGGAACCGCGAGGGGCAACTCATCGGAGCGATGCTACTACTGCGCAATAGCCGCATCGAGGACGCACAGCTACGCTTCATCGACGCCCTGTCCAGTGCCGCCGCGGTTGCACTGGAGAATCAGGAGCTGATCAAACTGCAGCGCGAGTTGTTCGACTCCTTCGTAAAGGTGATTGCAGGCGCGATCGACGCCAAGAGCCCTTATACCGGCGGTCACTGCAGCAGGGTGCCCGAACTGGTGAAAATGCTCGCGCAAGCTGCCTGCGACGCCACCGACGGGCCCTACCGCAACTTCAGTCTCAACGATCAAGACCGGGAGGCCCTGCATCTCGCAGGATGGCTGCACGACTGTGGCAAGGTCACGACGCCGGAGTTCGTAATCGACAAATCGACCAAGCTCGAAACCATTCAGGACCGCATCCACGAAGTACGCATGCGCTTTGAAGTGCTCAAGCGCGAGGCGGAAATCCGTACCCTGCGCGCCATTGCTGCCGGCGAGCCCGGCGCCGCGGCCGACGCACGCATGCAGCGTGAGCTGGCCGAACTGGACGCCGACTTTGCCTTCGTCGCCGAGTGCAATATCGGCAGCGAAGAGATGCAGCCTGAAGCGATCGAGCGTCTGCGCCGGATTGGCGCCCGCACCTGGACGCGCACCCTGGACGACCGCATCGGCATCTCCCACGAAGAGCTCGCGCGCAAGTCCCGCGAGCCGGCGGCAGCGCTGCCGGCGCTCGAACAGGTGCTCGCGGACAAGCCCGAGCACCTGTTCGAGCGCCGTGAGAGCGAGCGTTTCGATGAGGACAATCCGTGGGGCTTCCGCATGGACGTGCCTCAGTGGCTATATGACAGGGGCGAATTGCACAACCTGACGGTATCGCGCGGAACGCTGACCAAAGAGGAACGCTACAAGATCAACGAGCACATCGTGCAGACCGAGATCATGCTGCAGCAACTGGTTTATCCGCGTCATCTGAGCAACGTCCCCGAGATTGCCGCTCAACATCACGAAAAGATGGACGGCACCGGCTATCCGAAGCGGCTCACCGGTGAGCAGATGAGTCCGCTCGCAAGGATGATGGCGATTGCAGACATCTTCGAGGCCCTGACCGCGATTGATCGCCCCTACAAGCGCGGCAAGACCCTTACCGAATCGCTCACGATCATGGCGCGCATGGCAGCAGAAAACCATATCGATGGCGAGCTGTTCGAACTCTTCCTGCGCGCCGGCGTACATCTCGAATACGCTCGGCGCTACATGCACAGCGAGCAGATCGACGACATCGACATCGACGCCTTTCTCGCTCAAGGGCGTTGACTGAGCGCCCATCGCCGAGCGCCACGAAAATGCGCCAACAGCAGACGCCCTCCCCGGAACGCACCTCAACTGCGCTATCGGATCGCCCCAACTTCTGGCGCGCGCTCGGTATCGCGCTCATCGTCGCCGCCCTACCGCTCAGCGGTGCCGCAACGGCGGTGCTGGCGATCCTGGCCGAATCCCTCTGGCCCGAGGCGGTGCCATCAAGTGCGCTCGCATGGGGCGTATTCGCTGCCGTCGGCTCGCCACTGCTGGTTGGCGGCATTCGCCTTATCAACAAGGGCCGCCAGCTACGCGCAGCGCTCGAATCCGTCTCCGCACCCGAGGACACGCGTCCCCCGGTGCTATACCTGCGCGCCTTCGGTGACGACGCCAAGCTCGCCTCACCGCCACAACTTGCGCAGATCAATCCGTTCGTAATCTCGACCCGTGAAGAGAACTTCGTCGAGGCTCTGCAAGGCATCGGCCCCGTCATCGCCATCGGTCGCCCCGGCGAAGTCCTTCCGCCCCTGGGCGCGCGGCGACTCTATGTCGATGATGCGGAATGGCAGGCCCGGGTAATCGGACTCATGGGCCAGGCCCGCTTGGTGGCCTTCATGATCGGCACGGGCAGCGGTCTGTGGTGGGAGGTCGAACAAGCCCTGCATCGTGTGACACCCGAGCGCCTGCTGTTCTGCGGATCGAGCCGGGATTTCACCGCCTTCCTGAACCGCGCTCACCCCTGGCTGCCGCGCCCCGTCAGTCTGCCGCCACCCCGACGTCTGTCCCTGGCCCCATCCGAATACCTGCTCCACTTCGACACCGACGGCCAGGCGCATTTCACCCGCCTCGGCAACCCGGCGCTGCTGTTGCGCGGCAACCTGCGCAAACCCATGCTGCCGGTCTACCAGTTCGCACTGCGGCCGCTATTCGAGCAACTCGGCGCCCCGTGGTCGGCACCGCCCATCCCGTGGAAGGCGCTTGCCATCAGCGTCGGCTTCCTGATCGTGCTGTTCGGCGGCATCGGCCTTATGGCATGGCTCGAAACGGGCTGAGCATCCCGCCCCGCTCGCCCGCCACCCCGCATCGAGCGCATCACCTCAACACGATCTCCGGGCACGGCTCATGCCGATACGCTGCTTACTTCAGCGAATGCAGTCCGATCATGTTGCCTTCGGTATCGATGGCAAGCGCAATGAACCCGTTCTGACCGATGGACATCTTGGGCTTCCGGGTCTGCCCGCCCGCCTTCTCCACGCGCCCGGCCTCCACGGCACAGTCGGTGCAACTGAAATATGTTTTCAAAGGGGTCAGAGTCGTTTGATCTCACATCTCCTTGAGCCCCCATTCAGCGCAGGCACGCGAAGGGCCGGCCCCGTGCTCACGTGCATTTCCCGCCGCAACTCGACGACGAAATACGATGGTAGTCACTGACCGTGGCGTCGGTGATCTCGACATGACAGCATGCCAGCACCTTGTCCTTGAGCATCGCACGCGCACGCACAACCCGGCTCTTGATCGCCGACACCGACACGCCCTGCTTCTCGGCGACCGAGCGCATCGTTTCACCCTCGAAGTCGGTCGCGATCAGCGCCTCCCGGTAGCGCGGCGCAAGCTGATCCACGAAAGGGCGCAGGCAGGCCGAAAGTGCCTGATGCATTCGCATGTCGTCGAGTTCGGCACAGGGCATCTCGTCGTCGAGCGCCTCCATCGAAACGCCTGCGCTGCGGTAGTGGTCTGCAACCGCCGTTCGAGCGGCGGCATAGAGCCATCCCGTCAGGTTGTCGATGTGACGTCCGGCCTGCTGTGACGCGAGTGCCTTCACGAAAACATCCTGCAGCAAGTCCTCTGCCTGCGCGGGATCAGAAACACGCCGGCGCAGATAGCTGCGCAGGCTTTGCCGCAAGCGGGCAAAAGCCGCGCCGAGGTCGTCATCTGCCGCTTGCATGGATCTGCGGTCTCAGCGGCAACACGAATCCTGATTCCGCCCCGCCACACCCGGCACGCAGCAGGCAGCAGACGCTTGCGTTGCGGCGGCATCCGGCGCATCCGACGGGGCACAGCACGCGCCCACTTGCACTGCAGCGTCTTCACCATAGGTCGCGATATCACCCATCGTGAAAAAGTGCTCCCACGCCACCCCCTGAGGGTCGACCGTCCAGTGCTTCTCGCTCCTGGCGTAGCAGCAGTTCGCCTCACCCTGATCCAGCGTCATGCCGCCAGAGGCATCGTCCGCCAGCGCCTTGAGGTCCGCCAGTTCTTCGGGGGAATCGGTTTGCATGCCAAAGTGGTTAAGGCCGGTCGCGTGCCCCCGCGCAGAGATGGCAAAGTTCAGGCGTGGATCATCGAGCATCCACTTCGCGTAGTCCTGCTGCTGCTTCGACGGACTTTGCCCGAAAAGCCTGCTGTAGAAGGCGATGCTTGTCGCGAGATCGTCGACCGCAAGGTGTACGTGAAAGCGTTTCATTTGAGACTCCGGTCAAGGTTGAGTGACGCATCGTGCCCGATGCTCCTGTATAGACGGAAAACCGTACAAATGGTCGCAAGACGCACCGGGCACGACGTGTTTCGCGACCTACTGGGACGCATCACCGCTGGCAATCCGATTCTGACTGACCGCTTCTACGGCACGTACTCAGTGATCGCCTTGCTCCAGATGCGCGGCGCAGATGCCCTGCTTCAGCAACACCAGGTGCGCAGGACTGATTTCCGGAAAGGTCAGCGCTTGAGCCCGCGGGATCATGTGGGGGCGTGGGCAAAACCCAAGCACTGTCCGTACTGGCTGCCCCGTGAGCTGTTCGATGCCTTTCCTGAGACGCCGGCGGTGCGCGAGCTCACGGGCCACAACAAGGTGCTGGAACGGCTCCACTGCAAGACGCCCGCAATGAACGGGACAAAACGCTGGTATGCCTGCGGGCCTGCAACCTGATTCGTCTGCTGATAGCTGATTCGGCCAGGCAGGCTGAGGCGCTGCCGCGTCTGCTGCTCTTCAAAATGGCCGGACAATCAAGCATCAGACCGTGAAATGCTCATAGAATCGGGGCATCACAAGGGAGATCTGTCATGGATATCTTGTTGCAGGTAGCGGTCATTCTGGTCTGCCTTTTCTATGGCGCCCGCAAAGGTGGGGTCGCACTGGGCCTGCTTGGCGGTCTGGGCGTCGTCATCATGACCTACGTGTTCAAGCTGGCGCCGGGCAAACCGCCGGTGGACGTCATGCTGACCATCATTGCTGTAGTCGCAGCCTCCGCCACGCTGCAGGCATCCGGTGGTCTCGACGTGATGCTCAAGGGCGCCGAAAAGCTGCTGCGCCGCAATCCCAAGTACATCTCGATACTGGCGCCATTCACCACCTGCTTTCTGACCATCCTGTGTGGCACGGGCCACGTGGTCTACACCATGCTGCCCATCATCTACGACATCGCCATCAAGAACAACATACGCCCTGAGCGCCCCATGGCCGCATCGTCGGTGTCGGCCCAGATGGGGATTCTTGCAAGCCCGGTCTCAGTGGCGGTGGTGGCGCTGGTCGCCTTTCTGGCCAAGGTACCGGTGGACGGCCACGTGATCGACTTCGTCCAGGTGCTCTCGATCACCATTCCGTCGACGCTGTTCGGTGTGTTCGTGATCGGCATTTTCAGCTGGTTCCGTGGCAAGGAACTCGCCGACGACAAGGATTTCCAGGCCCTGATTGCCGACCCAGCAAGGCGTGAAAGCGTTTACGGAAGCAGCGCCACGCTGATGGGCAAGACGCTCAGCAAAGATCAATGGGTGGCGATGTGGATATTCTTGGGCGCGATCGCCATCGTGGCCCTTCTCGGCGCGGTTCCCGCCTTGCGCCCGGAGTTTGGCGGCAAGCCCATGTCAATGGTACTGACGATCCAGATGTTCATGCTGCTGGCGGGCTCGCTGATGATCATGCTCACAAAGACCGACCCTGCCACCATCGGCAAGACCGAGGTTTTTCGCGCCGGCATGATCGCCGTGGTCGCCGTATTCGGTATCGCCTGGATGGCCGACACCGTGTTCGCCGCCCACCTGGATGCCCTCAAAACCTCGCTGGGTGAGCTGGTCAAGACGCAACCCTGGTCTTACGCAATCGTCCTGCTGCTGGTCTCCAAGCTGGTGAACTCGCAAGCGGCTGCCATTTCTGCCATGGTCCCCGTCGGTCTGGCCATCGGCCTGCCCCCCGGCTATATCGTTGCCTTTGCCGCTGCGTCCTATGGCTACTACATTTTGCCCACCTACCCCAGCGATCTTGCCGCCATCCAGTTTGACCGCTCCGGCACGACGCGCATCGGCAAATATGTCATCAACCACAGCTTCATCATTCCCGGCCTGCTCGGCGTGGGCACCTCCTGCCTGAGCGGATATATTCTTGCCGGCGCGGCAGGACTGATCTGAACGTGATTAAGAAGCCATCGACCCGTGCGCAGCGATTGCGCCCGGCTACGCCTCAAACGCGTCCTCGCGATTCATGCGATGCGCCACCGTGATGACGACATTTCCCTTCTTGCGTCCGGTGTCCACGTAGCGGTGGGCCTCGGCTATCTGCTCGAAAGGATAGCGCCGATCAATAACCGGTTTGAATTCTCCCGCCTGAGCCAACCTCGCGAGAAAACGCAAATCTTCCGTACGCACAGAGACTGGGCCGGCAATGACCTTCTTGCTGCTCGTCATCGACACCCATGGAGCTCGAAGCATTTCGGGCAGCCCAGCCAATACCAAGAGAAGGCGTCCTCCTTCTTTCAACGAAGCCTTGCTGCGGGAGAATGGCGCCGTGCCGACGGTATCGACAATGACATCATAGGTCTCACCATTCTTCGTGAAATCCTCCTTGGTGTAGTCAATAACATGGCTGGCGCCCAGCGATCTGACCAACGCCATGTTCGCGGTGCTGCACACCCCGGTCACCTCTGCGCCGAAGTGCCTGGCAAGTTGTACCACAGCGGTGCCCACACCTCCGGAAGCACCATTGACCAGTATTTTTTCCCCGCTTTGAAGTTCGCCTCTGCGCAAGAAATCCAACGCCGTCGTTCCGCCAAAAGAAAGCGCGGCGGCTTCGTCGTAGGACAAGCTGGGCGGCTTGAGTACCACAGCGCCGTCTTCCGGCATGCATTTGTACTCGGCATGACACCCCATGGCGGCATCGCTGAACGCAAACACCTCGTCGCCGATCTTGAAATTCCTGACGTCCTTGCCGACCGACTCAACGATCCCGGCCAACTCCGACCCAAGTATGGGCTGTCTGGGTTTCGACACACCAAACACCAAACGCGTGATGAGCCCGAAGCCGGCAGGCACATTGAGGCTTCGCACCCTCCAGTCGGCTGATGTGACCGTGGTCGCATGAATCTTTATCAGGACTTCGTTGTTCTTGGGCGCGGGCTTTTCGACTTCCTTGAATTCAAGAACCTCGGGTGGCCCATATCGCTCATACACGACTGCTTTCATAGGCTGTCGCCCTCAATGGGTGCTTTGAGCAGAGGTCTTTCGCGTTATCCAACGTGGAAGTCACGGGCGCTGCGCGACTTTATCGCGCAGCGCCCGTGTGAACTGCCGGGTTGGGGATCGGTTGGCTTTTACAGCATTGGAATGAAGCCAGCTGCAATGAGGCGCTTTCCGTCAAATGCTGGCGGCTGACATTCGAATTGCATTCTTGGATCACTTACGAGTTTCTCCATGCCGATGTCTCGGGTTTGTTTGTCTGGCCACTCGACGAATGACATGACGACTGTCTCGCCCTTAAGAGCACCTGCGACCTGAGCAAACGAACCGTATTGTTTTGATTCAAGCCTTGCTTCTCGGGCGTGGTAGGTGGTTACGTCGGGGCCGCATTCGTCCAACCAGCACTCGACGACACGAATCGCCCCACACTCCAGCGCAACGCGCTCCGAGATGCGGGCAAGTTCCTCATAGGCGAAACGATTTTCTTTCGGAACCGGAGCGAGGTAACAATCAAAGTAGCTCAAGCGATGTTCTCCCCCTGTGCGCCCCAACGTAGAGGTGACCGGCGCTGCGCGGCTTCATCGCGCAACGTCCAGAGAGCGAAGCGAACGGGGTCGACCGCCGGGTTAGCCAGCGATTTCAATTGGATCGCCCCCGCCGACGAATTGCTTCCAACATTTTGCGTTCGATCTGTATACGGTCGGCGGCGTAGTGCGCCTTGCGATGACACAGAGGGCACACAGCAACGATATTGCCGCTCGAATCAGGGCCACGTTCGGATACGCCGACAACGTGATGCGTTTCGAGATACCTTTCGCCGGCTTCAGTTAGAAACCCAAGGTCGCCGCAGCATTCGCAGCGGCCGCCAGCGATTTGGAGAACCTTTGCGCGAACCTTTGGGTCACGTCGATACACATTGCCAGAGCGAACGCGAGTGACAGTCTTTTCTACGATGGCAGTGGAGCCCAGCCGAGGTCGGGAAAGAATATCGATGCCGGCAGCGTTAGCTGCGGCAACTGCTTCTGCGAATTCCGGGGCAATAGCTTGCAGTACCAGCGCTGCACTGTGTGCGCGATAGAACACGCTATTGATGGCCGCTGACTGAGTTGCGACGAGCGGCGGTACATCTGGCAACGTATAGAGACGGGCGACAGATAGCACACCAGAATTTTCGTCACCTGCGATTGCTAGGAGATGTGTAGCGCCGCGCTCCGCAGCGGCTTCACAAGCCACAGTAACAGCGCCCACCCCATCAGGAGAAACGGCGAGTTTTTTCCAGGGGAACCGAACAGCTTCGGCCATTTGGGGCCAGTGCGTGGCGCTCTTGATCCAGATGGAGCACGTTTCACCGTTTGGTGAAACGCAATTCACATAGCGTCGGCGCGCTTTCTTTCCACCGACATCAAACTCAAGCAACGAATAGCCATACGCCCCAAGAGCACGAGCCGCCGCAGCAAACAAGACGGCTTCGCGTTCGTGGTTTTGATGCTCGGGGACTTCGGAAAGGGAGGACATGGCTTCGCTGGCTAACGTAGAAGTGAGCGGCCTGCGCGGCTTTTCGCGCAGGCCCGCTCGACTGCCGGGTTAGTTTTCGTCTCTACGTTCTCTAGGAACGTAATTCCAATGTTGAGGTACATACAACGCTCCCATGATTGCGCCGAACTTCCCGATGCTAATTCGATCTTGTTGGGCAATCTCAACGATCCCCCAGTCGTAACGGGCCTCCGGCCTTGCGATATAGATGAACGATCCCTGCACCAGTTGGCGGGGCTTTTGATAGTAGTCCGTCAGCGTATAGCTGTATGTATCCGATGCATGGACGATGATGTCGCTTAGCCCATTCGCCCGACAGATTTGATACAAGAAGTCTTTGTCATCATTAGGGTCATCAACCCTGCGCCAGGACAAAACCATAGCGTGATTGTCTAGTGAATTTTCGAAGAACTGCGGAATGGTGTAATAAAGATCACGTCCCATCGCTAGATCACTCTTTCCATGTGTCCAACTTTCGAAATGAATCCGACGTAGGCATCGGCTTCCAAGTTTGAAAAAACGACCATGTGCAGTCGCAAACTAAACTTTGCAGAAAATTCGGTGGAAACCTCTTCCCAAAGAGCGGCTTGGTCTTTCACCTCTGAAATGGAGCTTGCGGGTGACTTGACGAGCAGGTCCACATCTGAAGTTTCTTCCCCAAATAGCGCACTGCCAAAGATGTAAGCTTCGTCGATTCTCAAGCCAAGTTGCTTAGCCGTTTCATTTAGCCATTGGCCGTATGTCGGAACCTTAATAGCACTCCTGTTAACTTTGGCGCAGTAGCCTAGAATCAGGTTTGAAAACTCTCGCGGGAACTGATTATCGCGATAGTCATAGTTTGGATTTTCACAATGGTGTGCGAAAGCTTCTATATGAGAAAGCATCTTCTCAACTATGGGCTGCTCTACAGCGCTGAGGCGCTTGACGGTCTTTAGTATGTTACGAATTTGTTCGTTATTCGGGCAGATTGTCTCTTGCCGTAGTTGTTGCCAAGAGCTTGGATCATTCCTAATTTCACCGGTTGCTCCAGCCGATGAATTTGGTCCGAAAGACAGGAAAATTCGCCGGTTCTCTTCCATGATTTTTCGAATATCCGAGGCTGCGGCGGCCAAATTCTTGTAGGTCTTTTTACCAAGCGGCGGCAAAAATTTCAGCTTATAGAAAAATAAACATGACAGAAGCACTAGCGCGATTCCAAGTGCACTAAGCGCTGCATCTGCCCCAGATGAAAGTTCTAGTTTGATGCGAGCTTCCGGCCGAATGATCTCGATACTGCCAGCAAGTTGAACTAGGCGCTGGTACCCGATCAATCCAAAACCAGCGATGAGGAGAGTCCACGTGAACTTCCATTCGAAGGCTGGATTCAGGATGCGATTCAATCGTTCAAGCAGAATCGATCGTAGGGATAGTTCGGTTGCCATAGCTCTCAAGAAAACTAACGCTTGGGCTCAGGGGCGCGCAGCGAAGCGGAGCGTCCCTTGGAGCCCATTGTTATGTTGAATATTGCTTGAGCACGGCAATAGCCTCGTGACCTTCTCTCTTTTCGGCAATTTCTAATGCCGTGCTGCCCCAGTAATTCTTCAGATTAGGATTTGCTCCTGCACTCAGCAGCCACCTTGCTATATCTGCCCGATTTTTCTTTACAGAAATATGAATTGGATAATCCTCGCAGGCATCTGGTTGATTGATGAAATCCGATATTTCTTGTGTATTCAATCCGGATAAATATGCTTTAATATTTTCAAGTGGGGAGCCATTACCCAAAAGCGTAACGAATTCTTCAATATCAAGGTTATGTGAAATTTGCTTTGCTGCCTCAGACAACTCAGAAAGGATACTCACGTCATCCTTTAACGACTGGATCCTAAGCTTTATGTACTCGGCGAGCTGCTTTTCTTTATTTCCACCTGCCTTCTCTAATGCTTTGAGCCATAGCCCATTGTTCCTTACGCCGCTATCCATCTCTTGAGCGACCATGGAATACAAAGCTTCATCAGTTTTGCGATGAGCAATGTTCATTTTCCTGAATTTTTCAAACATGGCCCTCGGTACCTTTATAAAACATAACGTTTGAGCTAACCGGGCCGTTGCGGTATGCGGCTAAAGGCCCAGAATGAAATGGTGGGCCCTTGGCCGCAAGCCGCAATGGGTCCGGTTGAGCGAGGGGTTAGCCCTCACTGGCGCTCTGTTCCGTGGGAAGGGAATAGTTCTTGATGTCCTTTATAGCTTCAAGCAGTCGAATCGTCGCGTGCGCATCCAGCGTGTCGTTGGTGTATCGAACCTCGTATAGACCTTGAAGGTTAGACGGAAGCTTGACTCCATCTCGAACCAGTAGGATGAACCGACGCCCGTAGAACGCCATTGCTGCACCGATCTCGATTAGCACGTTGGGATTCAAAAGCACGTGCTCAGTCCCGTCTTGATCGGTTACGGTGCGATCCGCGTCGACGTGGATGATTGCGGCGCCACAGGCGCGCATGTCGTCCATGACTTTCTCTGGAACGGGCTTAGAGACTGACTGGCGCTCTACAGATACGACCGGGACCAACTCTCCGAACTCCAGGAGACGTTTGATTGGATCCACGAGTTCGCGGCTCTTACCATGAGTGATGAACACCTTGCGGCGCCGCTCATCTTCCGCAATTGCCGAAGCCATGGCGCTTGATCGCGACAGCGTCGCCGCAACCGCGGGCGGTTGTTCGATCGATGTCGGCCGGAGCGGTTCGGGCTTGCGTTCGCGAGATGGCTGCTGGGCCGGAGGCAACTCAGGTTCGTCTTCAACTTCCGCCTCGTCCGCAGGTGCAGATTCGATCGCTCCGTTGCCGCTCAAACTGACGTATGACTTTCCGTTGATCGATTCAATGAAGCCGACCATACGCGCGCTACTGT
Source organism: Parazoarcus communis (assembly GCF_003111645.1). Lineage (NCBI taxonomy): Bacteria > Pseudomonadati > Pseudomonadota > Betaproteobacteria > Rhodocyclales > Zoogloeaceae > Parazoarcus > Parazoarcus communis. Next base: position 3,810,957 of record NZ_CP022187.1, on the reverse strand, counting down.
CTATGCGCTCCAGCACCTCCTGTGCCTTGTCGCGAGGGACGCCGAGGTCCTCCAGGACGTTCAAGGCGATGTCTTCGCGGGGAAATGCGTGCCCATCGTAGTTGCGAAGAAACTCACCAAATACACGTGGTAAGAGGACCGCCTCTCTCTTGGCGGCAAGGTCAACACCTTCCGCCTTGGGTCGGAGAACGCGCCGAGCTAGCTCAGTGATAGAGATATTCGCCGCTTGTGCGCCACCTTCGATGAGTCCGAATGCGCTTGATGCCCCCGAGAGCAGCTTTAACTGGCGCCCCTTCGGATCGATGTTTAGCGCCTTTGCTACATAAAGTGGCGCTGTGGCCTTGCCCGCATAGTGGTCGACGATCGCTCGAGGAATTCTTAGCGCGTCGTCAAGTGAGGCACCCGGGACATCCGACTGCTTCAGATAGGTACGCTTCTCCGGAAGCACAGGAACCGCGCTGGGCCCCTTGACGGGCACTTTCTTCTTCGGAACCGACTTGGAGGTAGGCATGACGTCCTTTTTGTGAGGGCTAACGTGGAAATCACCGGACGGCAAAAGCGCAGCTTTTGACGATCCGGTGCATTGATTTGTTAGCCGGTGGCACGCTAGTGCTTTCTGTTTTTTCCGAGACCATAGGCACCGCCGGTGATTACACAAGAACGGTCAAACAAATCTTCACCGCGACAGGATTCGAAGCCCGACTTTTCGCGCCAGTATGCCTCTCGCTCTCGATCTGACTTAAAGAGATTCGTCGGCTCGGAAAGTCCAACAAGAGCGAGCATGTCGGGAGGTACAGGAGATTGATGCGCCGTGGCGAAGTGGCTTTTGATTTCGACAAGCTTAATGTTGCGCTTGCATTTCGTGCACTTGACCAACGTGGACATGAAGATGCGCCGGGCGTCGTTCACGACCTTGAAGTTTTCGTTCGCCGTAGATCGTAATTCCTTTTCCGGGCTGTGCGCGCGAGCAAAATGGCGGGCGAGATTGTGTTTTGCAACAAGTTCCCCGCACTTTGGGCAAGGCGTCATATCCGGCTTGGGTGTCTTCTCGGGCGAATTCATGGCTTTAGCTAACGTGTTGTAGACCGCAGATCTGCGGACTCATCTGGTGAGTTGCGGTATACCCAGTCCGACCTCGCAGCTGGAAGCGTTCGATGACATTGACGTTTCATGGCTATACTGTATTTATGAACAGCTATAAACAACCAGGAAAACCCCGCTCCAGTCGAAGCGAGGCACCGGCTCCACCGCTACAGGCAGTTCGCTTGCTTGATCAGGTTCGCGAAAGCATTCGGTATAAGCATTACAGCTATCGAACCGAACAGCAATATGTTTATTGGGTTCGTTTTTTTGTTCGCTTTCACGGTCTGCGCCACCCGCGCGAGATGGGAGCGCCTGAGGTGGAGCGCTTCCTGAGTTGGCTGGCGGTAGAGCGCAAGGTTGCGGTTTCGACGCACAAGCAGGCTTTATCTGCACTGATCTTCCTCTACCGTCAGGTACTGAACGTCGATCTGCCCTGGCTTGCCGAGTTCGAACGACCCAAGACACCAGTGCGCCTGCCTACTGTTTTGTCGCGCGAGGAGATGAGTCTGGTGCTGTCGGCGATGGAAGGGCCAATCGCCGACCTTGCCCGCTTGGTGTACGGCACCGGAATGCGTTTAATGGAGGCGCTTCGCCTGCGGGTAAAGGATGTCGACTTCCAACGCAGGATGATCGTCGTGCGTGAAGGGAAGGGAAACAAGGATCGGGGGGTGATGCTGCCCGACCGCTGCAGTGCGGCCTTGCACGAACAGTTGCGCAGAGCGCATCTGCTATGGGCTCAGGATCGAGCGGACGGCATACCGGGTGTGGAGATGTCCGAATCACTGGCGAGGAAGTACCCGCACGCGGCAGAATCCTGCCCGTGGTTCTGGGTGTGGCCATCGCCGACGCTATCGGTCGATCCGCGCTCGGGGCTTCGCAGGCGGCACCATCTTTACGAAGAGCGGCTGCAACTCGCTTTGCGCAAAGCGGTGAGTTTGGCCGGCATTGCCCGCCACGTGAGCGTGCACACCCTGAGGCACTCATTTGCCACACACTTGCTCGAAGGCGGCTACGACATTCGAACGGTGCAGGAACTGCTCGGCCACGCCGATGTTTCGACCACGATGATCTACACCCATGTGCTGAACAAGGGCGGCCGTGGGGTGACGAGTCCGCTGGACCAACTCTGACGACCTACGCAGCGGCGGAGAGTCGGCTGCCTGCACGCATTCGGGTGCTACCTTGGTCACACCCTGTCTTGGCGTATGGTGCTGACTATAAGCTCGCGGATACTTCCCGAAGACCTTAGGCATGCTACGCGCGGTCTTGTCGCCATCGGCGGCCGCACCCATTCAAGGATGCGGCCTCGCACCTCAAAGCAGCGGCGCCAGCCAGCGCTCCGCTTCCGTCAGGCTCATGCCGGTGCGCTTTGCCCAGTCGGCGACCTGGTCGGAGCCGATCTTGCTGATCGCGAAGTAGTGGCTTTCGGGGTGGGCGAAGTAGAAGCCGGATACGGCTGCCGCGGGGGTCATGGCCATGGACTCGGTGAGCCCCATGCCGGTGTTGGCAGGCACGTCGAGCAGCTGGAACACGGCCGCCTTGACGGTGTGATCCGGACACGCGGGGTAGCCGGGCGCGGGGCGGATGCCGCGGTATTGCTCCTTGACGAGCGCGGTGTTGTCCAGCGCTTCGTCCGGGGCGTAGCCCCAGTATTCCTTGCGCACACGTTCGTGCAGCCATTCGGCAGTGGCCTCGGCGAGACGGTCGGCCAGGCTCTTGAGCATGATGGCGCGGTAGTCGTCGTGGGCGGCCTCGAATTCGGCTAGCTTGTGCTCGATCCCCAGACCGGCCGTGACCGCGAAGGCGCCGCACCAGTCGCGCACGCCGCTGGCCTTGGGGGCGACAAAGTCGGCCAGACACCAGTGCGGCTTGCCGGCGGGACGTTCGTGCTGCTGGCGCAGGCCGAACCAGGTCATCATTGCTGCGTCGCGGGATTCGTCGGCATAGAGTTCGATGTCGTCGCCCACGCTGTTGGCGGGGAAAAGGCCGAACACGGCCCGCGCCTGCACCCACTGCCCGGCGATGATGTCTTCCAGCATGGCCTGGCCGTCGGCAAACACTTCGCGCGCGGTTTCGCCCACGATCTCGTCATCGAGAATCTTCGGGAAGCTGCCCGCCAGATCCCAGGTCTGGAAGAAGGGCGCCCAGTCGATGTAGTCGCGCAGTTCGGCCAGATCGACGTCGAGCGCCACCACGCCCAGCGTGTTGGGCTCGGCCGGCACATAGGCGGCGTCGGCCAGCGGGTTGAAGGCGTTGGCGCGCGCTGCCTCGAGGCTGACCAGTTGCACACCCTTCTTGTTGGCGTGCTGGGCGCGCAGCTTGTCGTAGTCGGCGGCGAGCTGAGACTTGAATTCGGCCGCACCGCCTTCGGACAGCAGCGCGGTGACCACGCCGACCGCGCGCGAGGCGTCGGGCACATAGACCACCGGCTGCTTATAGTGCGGCGCAATCTTGATGGCAGTGTGGGCGCGGCTGGTGGTGGCGCCACCGATGAGCAGCGGCACGTCGAAGCCTTGACGCTGCATTTCGGCAGCGACGTGGCTCATCTCTTCCAGCGACGGGGTGATGAGGCCGGACAGGCCGATGGCCTGCGCGCCGTGTTCGCGCGCGGCGTTGAGGATCTTCTCGGTCGGCACCATGACGCCGAGGTCGATTACTTCATAGCCATTGCAGCCGAGCACCACGCCGACGATGTTCTTGCCGATGTCGTGCACATCGCCCTTCACCGTGGCGATGACGATACGGCCCTTGCTTGTGGAGCCGGTGCGCAGCTTTTCCGCTTCGATGTAGGGGATGAGGTGGGCGACGGCCTGCTTCATGACGCGGGCGGATTTCACCACCTGCGGCAGGAACATCTTGCCCGCGCCGAAGAGGTCGCCAACCACGTCCATGCCGGCCATCAGCGGGCCTTCGATCACGGCCAGCGGCGGCTTGCCGGCGGCTTCGAGCTTGGCGCGCACTTCTTCAGTGTCGGCCACGACGAATTCGGTGATGCCCTTGACCAGCGCGTGCGACAGGCGCTTTTCGACATCCCACTCGCGCCAGGCGAGATCCGGCCCCTTGTCCTTGATCTGACCTTTGACCGACTGCGCGATCTCGACCAGCGCCTCGCCGGCACCGGGCTTGCGGTTGAGCACAACGTCCTCGACCGTTTCGCGCAGGGCGGGGTCGAGATCGTCGTACACACCGAGCATGCCGGCATTGACGATGCCCATCGTCAGACCGGCTTTGACCGCGTGGTAAAGGAAGACAGTGTGAATGGCCTCCCGCACCGGGTCGTTGCCGCGGAAGGAGAAGGACACGTTGGAGACGCCGCCCGAGGTCTTGGCGTGCGGCAGGTTCTGCTTGATCCAGGCCACGCTCTGGATGAAGTCGACCGCGTAGTTGTCGTGCTCTTCGATACCGGTGGCGATGGCGAAGATGTTGGGGTCGAAGACGATGTCTTCCGGCGGGAAGCCGATGCCCGTGAGCAGCTTGTAGGCGCGTTCGCAGATCTCGATCTTGCGCGCGTAGGTGTCGGCCTGGCCCTTCTCGTCGAAGGCCATCACGATCACGGCGGCGCCGTAACGGCGCGCCAGCTTGGCCTGGCGCAGGAAGCTCTCCTCGCCCTCCTTCATCGAGATGGAGTTGACCACGCCCTTGCCCTGGATGCACTTCAGGCCAGCTTCGATCACGTCCCACTTGGACGAGTCGAGCATGATGGGCACGCGCGAGATGTCCGGCTCGGTGGCGATGAGCTTGAGGAAGCGCTCCATGGCGGCCATCGAATCGAGCATGGCTTCGTCCATGTTGATGTCGATGATCTGGGCGCCGTTCTCCACCTGCTGGCGTGCAACCGCGAGCGCGTCGTCGAAGCGGCCTTCGAGGATCATGCGGGCGAAGGCCTTGGAGCCAGTCACGTTGGTGCGCTCGCCGACGTTCACGAACAGGCTGTCGGCGCTGACGTTGAAGGGCTCGAGGCCCGACAGCCGCATCTTCTTCTCGATTTCGGGCACGACGCGCGGCGGCAGCTTGGCCACGGCCTGCGCAATGGCAGCGATGTGCGCAGGCGTGGTGCCGCAGCAGCCGCCGAGGATGTTCACCAGCCCCGACTGTGCCCACTCGACCACCGCGGTGGCGAGCTGCTCGGGGGTTTCGTCGTAACCGGTGGGCGCGAGCGGGTTGGGCAGGCCGGCGTTGGGGTGGGCGGAGACGAAGGTGTCGCACACCGTGGACAGCTCATCGACGTAGGCGCGCAACTCCTTGGCGCCGAGCGCACAGTTCAGCCCGAAGGAAATCGGCCGCGCATGGGCGAGCGAGTTCCAGAAAGCCTCGGCGGTCTGGCCCGACAGGGTGCGGCCGGAGGCGTCGGTAATGGTGCCGGAGATCATCACCGGCAGACGGCGGCCGAGGTCGTCGAACAGTTTTTCGATGGCGAAGACCGCGGCCTTGGCGTTGAGCGTGTCGAAGATGGTCTCGATCAGCAGCAGGTCGGCGCCGCCTTCCATCTGCCCTTTGGCCGCGTCGTAGTAGTCGTCGACCAGCGCGTCGAAGCTGATGTTGCGGTAGCCGGGGTCGTTGACGTCGGGCGAGATTGACAGCGTGCGCGAGGTCGGCCCCAGCACGCCGGCACAGTAACGCGGCTTGGCCGGGTTCTTCGCGGTAAATTCATCGCACAGTTCGCGCACCAGGCGGGCGCTGGCGACGTTGATCTCGTAGGCCAGGTCGGCAAGGCCGTATTCCGCCTGCGACACCTTGGTGGCGTTGAAGGAGCAGGTCTCGATGATGTCGGCGCCGGCATCGAGATAGGCGCGGTGGATTTCGCTGACCACGTCCGGGCGGGTGAGCACCAGCAGGTCGTTGTTGCCCTTGAGGTCGCGCGGATGGTCGAGGAAGCGCGTGCCGCGGTAATCCGCCTCGCCCAGCTTGTATTGCTGGATCATGGTGCCCATGGCGCCATCCAGAATCAGGATGCGTTGGGCGAGTTGCTGGCGAATTTCGTCGGAGCGGTCGGCTTGCATGGTTCTACCTCGATCTGCGGTTAATGCACAGCGGGTAGCACGGCCAAAAATAAACGGCGCGGCAAACCCGGCTGATTGGTTTGCGAGCGCCGTTGTTCAGTTGCCAAGCCTGGCCCGGCTAGATTCCGGGTCGCAACGCTCCTTGGCAAGACGCGGATTTTACGGGGATTTTGCCGCTGCTGTCGAGCCGCAAATCAGTCCCCTCGCCCACTGACCGGCACCGTCGACATCAACTGCGCACCGCAACTTGTGCGGTGCCCGTCAAAAGCCACCGGCCTTCCGTCCAGCAACACGTCCGGATCTCCCTCGGCAATCACGCAGTTGCCATGCCCCTTGCGCGGACACACACAGCGGTCGCCAAGCACCGCCACCGTGCGCCCCATGACCACCGATCTCGCGCCAGTACTCACCACCCGGCCGCCGTGAGTGGTCGGGTCTCCCAAACGGATGACCCCTCTCATGTGCGCCTACCTCCACTCATTCAGAGAACCCCTGCATGTATCGCCCCCAGTCCACATCACGCCGCAGCCCCCACCACGGCAGATAGGTGTTTTCCACACCGCGGGCACGGAACCAGTCTTTGGATGGGTCGATCTCACGGGCGCGGGCGGGTGGTGTCACGACGACGGCCGCCGCCGTGTCTTTCTCCGCCGTGCCTGCCACCAGCACCGGCGTGCCTTTGTGATGTGCGTAGGCAATGGCCAGGGCGACGTTGGTTAGCGCCGTGCCGGCACCGGTGTCGCCCATCAGCGCGGTGTTGTTGAAGCCCTGTTTGAGGATGTCGAATTCGGGCAAGGGTTCGCCCAGGGCCTGGCCCAGGGTTGCGAGCCGCTTGCCCGCAACATCGCTCGCCTTGCCTGCATCGTGAATGAGGTAACCGATCTCGGTGAGCGGACGACCGGCGTTGCTGGCCGCCGCCTCCATCGCAGACCGCCATGCTTGCACCAACCGGGGCTGACCGGGCTGGATCTCGAAGTCTTCCGCGCGTCGCGTGACCGGACGGCCGATCCAGGCAAGGGGCTCGCGTTCGGTGTCGAAGTTCGGGCCAGCCAGGATCAGCAGCGCGAAATTCTCGCTCATCTGCTTGTCAAGCGGAAACTCGGGCACATCCCAGTTCATCGCCCAGACGGATTCACCTGGATGCGACTCGAGGTAGTCCAGCGCAGCGGAAAGCGATGTAAAGCCTACGTTCGAGCGGCCTGCTGAAACTCGAACATCCGCCGGGTTATTACGCATGGAGATTGAAGAATGCCCGCCGAGCTCGAAGTTCAACTTGATGACCTCGCGCAGGATGCTCACGACAGGAGTCGGTTCCAAGTCTGGGCGATCAGGAACACCGAGTTCAACATGGATACCCGCCAGTTCCCGCCAGTTCTGCGGGGATTCGGGCTTGATCGTGTAGAAATACGTGGGATTGGTGAGATACCGATAGCTAAAAGTGGAAACAAGCTTCTCGCTATACTTCCGAAAGAGACGCCCGAAGTTTTTTTCACCCCCAGTACCTGCCCAGATGGACGCAATGGGCTGTACGGTTTGATACCTCTCCGGCTCTTCTTTCGCGTCAAGATCATTTTCATTTGATGACGCCAGCCCTAGCGTCCACAGCAAGTTCCACTGCATTGGGTAGTCCATCCAAACCAGTGGATTTAGCCATTGAACACCTACAACCTGAGCGCGGAAGGGCTGACTAGGAGCTTGAACACCTTCAAGCACCATTCGCAAAGAGTTTGGCCCATGCGTCGAGCAGCCGGCAAGATGGAGAAGCACAACGAAGATCATCGCAAGCATTCCCATCCGCTCTATCACCAGATCCCGCACAACCGAGGGTGCAAACGCCGTCCGACGAACGCTATCGACAGTACTCATTCCGAAAACCCCTGAATATATTGAGACCAATCCACATCCCGCCTCATCCCCCACCACGGCAGGCCGGTGTTGACCTCATCCCGCGCGCGGAACCAGTCTTTGCTGGGGTCGAACGCGCGGGCGCGAGCCGGTGGCGTCACGATAACGGCTGCCGCCGTGTCCTTCTCCGCCGTGCCCGCCACCAGCACCGGGGTACCTTTGTGATGTGCGTAGGCAATGGCCAGGGCGACGTTGGTTAGCGCCGTGCCGGCACCGGTGTCACCCATCAGCGCGGTGTTGTTGAAGCCTTGTTTGAGGATGTCGAATTCGGGCAAGGGCTCGCCCAGAGCCTGGCCCACTGCCGCGAGCCGCTTGCCCGCAACATCGCTCGCCTTGCCTGCATCGTGAATGAGGTATCCGATCTCGGTGAGAGGACGACCGGCGTTGCTCGCCGCCGCTTTCATCGCGGACCGCCATGCTTGAACCAACCGGGGCTGACCGGCTTGGATCTCGAAGTCTTCCGCGTTTCGCGTGACTGGACGGCCGATCCAGGCCAGGGGTTCGCGTTCGGTGTCGAAGTTCGGGCCAGCGAGAATCAGTAGTACATAGTTCTCGCTCATCCTCCCGGCAGCGGGGTACTCAGGCACATCCCAGTTCATTGCCCAGACGGATTCACCTGGATGCGACTCAAGGTAGTCGAGCGCAGCGGAAAGCGATGTGAAGCCTACGTTCGAGTGGCCTGCCGAGACGCGAACATCGGGCGGGGTGCTGCGACTGGAGCGTGACGCTGATCCGCCAATCTCGAAGAAGGCTGTGATCACATACCGCAGGACGCCCGCGGCATCGTCCAGCCCTAGGTCAGGACGATCGGGGACACCTAGTTCAACATGGACGCCCGCCAACTCCCGCCAGTTACGTGAGGATTCGGGCTCGACCGTGTAGAAATACTTGGAGTTCCAGACGTATCGCTCACCAAAAGGACGAACAAGCCTCTGGCTATACTGCAGAAAAACACGCTCGAAGCTTTTTCTGCCCCCAATATTTGAAACAATGGAGGAAATGGGTTGTACCGTCGTGAATGACTCAGGCTCGGTCCTCACCATATCGTCATCCTTGTTCGGTGAAGCCAGACCCAAGGTCCAGAGCAACTGCCATTCGATGGGGTAGTCACGACGAACCAGTGGGTTCAGCCATTGAACGCCCACAACCTGTGCGCGAAAGGGCTGGATTGCCGCATCAGCGCGCTCGAGCACGAGACCCGAGGGCTTCGGCCCGTTCATCGAACATCCGGCAAGACCGAGAAACACGGCGCAGATCGCCCCAAGCATTCCCATCCGCTGCGTCACCAGCCCCCGCATCACCGCGGGCGCGACCACCGTCCGACGAATCCTCTCGACAGTACTCATTCCGAAAACCCCTGCATAAGTTGCGACCAGTCCACATCACGCCTCAGCCCCCACCACGGCAGATAGGCGTTGCGCTCACCCCGCGCGCGGAACCAGTCCTTGGCGGGATCGAACACGCGGGCGCGGGCGGGTGGCGTGACGACAACAGCCGCAGCGGTATCTGCCTCCGTCGTCCCCGCCACCAGCACCGGCGTGCCCTTGTGGTGTGCGTACGCGATGGCCAGTGCGACATTGGTCAGCGCCGTGCCGGCACCCGTGTCGCCCATCAGCGCGGTGTTGTTGAAGCCTTGTTTGAGGATGTCGAATTCGGGCAACGGTTCGCCCAGCGCCTGCCCCAGGGTTGCGATTCGCTTGCCCGCGGCGTCGCTCGCCTTGCCTGCATCGTGGATCAGGTAGCCGACATCGGTGAGTGGCCGACCGGCGTTGCTGGCGGCCTCGTCGATTGCTGCCCGCCACGCCTGTACCAGTCGGGGCTGACCGGACTGGACCTCGAAGTCCGTCGCGTTGCGCGTTGCGGGGCGGCCGATCCAGGCAAGGGGCTCGCGCTCGGTGTCGAAGTTCTGGCCTGCGAGGATCAAAATCGCAATGTTTTCGCTCATGCGTTCGTCGCGGGGGTGCTCTGGCGCATCCCAGGTCATAGCCCAGACGGTTTCACTTGGGTGAGACTGGAGATAGTCGAGCGCGGCAGAAAGGGAAGTAAAACCAATGTTTGAGTTGCCTGCCGAGACACGAACATCGGGCGGAGTACTGCGGCTGGAGATGGAGGGTCGCCCGCCGATTCCGAACTGGGAAATGATGGCCTTCTGAACAATTTCCTTTGCTGCCTCAGCGTTCAGGTCGGGCCGGTCTGGCAAGGCAATTTCGACATGAATTCCCGCCAACTCCCTCCACTGCTTCTGTGACTTTGGCTGGACGGTGTAAAAGTAATTTGGATTACTCGCATATCGATTTCTGAACGGGCGAAAGATCCCGTCTGTATAGGAGAAAAAGAAATCTTCAATAGTCTTATCCTTAAAGATGTTTGACACAATTGAAGCGACGGGTTGAACCGTCCGATATTTCTCTGGGTTTGCCTTCACCTGAACATCATTTTTATTTGATGACGCCACGCCTAGGGTCCAAAGCAAATTCCACTGCGTTGGGTAGTCGTTCCACACCAGCGGATTCATCCACTGAACACCGACGACCTGAGCGCGAAATGGTTGCGTTGCCGCATCAACACTTTCAAGAGTGCTTCCCGAGGCCTTCGTAGCGTTCGTAGAGCAGGCGGCGAGACTAAGAAGCGCAACGCAGATGGTCGCAAGCATTCCCAATCGCTGTATCACACGACCCCGCAATACCGAGGGTGCGAACGCCGTTCGATGAATTCTGGCGACGGCACTCATTCCGAATACCCCTGCCTGTAGCGCGACCAATCTACATCCCGCCTCAACCCCCACCACGGCAGATAGGCATTGCGCTCACCGCGCGCACGGAACCAGTCTTTGGCGGGGTCGAACACGCGAGCGCGGGCGGGTGGCGTGACGACAACAGCCGCAGCGGTATCTGCCTCCGCCGTCCCGGCCACCAGCACCGACGTGCCCTTGTGGTGTGCGTAGGCGATGGCCAGCGCGACATTGGTCAGTGCGGTGCCAGCACCGGTATCTCCCATCAACGCGGTGTTGTTGAAGCCTTGTTTGAGGATGTCGAATTCGGGCAACGGTTCGCCCAGCGCCTGACCCAGGGTTGCGATTCGCTTGCCGGCGGCGTCGCTCGCCTTGCCTGCATCGTGGATCAGGTAGCCGACATCGGTGAGTGGCCGACCGGCGTTGCTGGCGGCCTCGTCGATTGCTGCCCGCCACGCCTGTACCAGTCGGGGCTGACCGGACTGGACTTCGAAGTCCTTCGCGTTGCGTGTTGCGGGGCGGCCGATCCAGGCAAGGGGCTCGCGCTCGGTGTCGTAGTTCGGGCCGGCGAGGATCAATAGTGCGAAGTTCTCGCTCATGCGCTCGTCGAGCGGGAGTTCGGGGACATCCCAGTTCATCGCCCAAACGCTCTCATTGGGATGAGACGCAAGGTAGGTGAGCGCTGCGTCAAGCGTAGTGAAACCCACATTAGGCCCGCCTGATGAAACGCGGACTTCGGGCGGAGTGTTGCGACTGGAAACGGACGGCGCGCCACCAATACTGAAGAGAGAAATAATGACGTCCCGCACGACCCCCTCCGCGTCCTTCGGCTTGAGGTCTTGACGGTCTGGCAGACCTAGCTCGACATGAATGCCCGCCAACTCCCGCCATTTCTTCGGGGACTCGGGCTGAACCGTATAGAAATAGGTCGCGTTACTGGCGTACCGGTTGCGAAAGGGACGAACAATCTCCTCGGTATATTGCAGAAAGACACTGCGGAAGCTCTTCCTGCCACCAATATTTGAGACAATCGAAACGACAGGTTGAACTGTCCGATATTTCTGTGGGTTTGCTTTCACTTGAACGTCACCGATATTTGATGATGCCAAGCCTAAGGTCCAAAGCAAGTTCCAATGTGTTGAGTAATCGTTCCACACAAGCGGATTCATCCACTGAACGCCCACAACCTGGGCACGAAAGGGGTGGTCAGGCACCGAAGAGCCTGCAGTCGCCGCGGCAACCGGTTTCGGTCCGCCGAACGAACACCCCGTGACTAACAGAGACGTTACGCCGGTCAACACAAACGAAAGCCCCCATCGCCTCACCAGGTCGCGGCCCCGGACAACTTCACCTGCCGCTTGATGGATGGCCTCTCTCACAGTCATTCCGAAAACCCCTGCATATAGAGCGACCAGTCCACATCCCGCCTCAGCCCCCACCACGGCAGATAGGCGTTGCGCTCACCCCGCGCACGGAACCAGTCTTTGGAGGGGTCGAACACACGGGCGCGGGCGGGGGGCGTTACAACGACAGCCGCAGCCGTATCTGGCTCGGCAGTGCCGGCCACCAGCACCGGCGTGCCCTTGTGATGTGCGTAGGCGATGGCCAGCGCGACATTGGTCAGAGCCGTGCCGGCACCGGTATTTCCCATCAGCGCAGTGTTGTTGAAGCCTTGTTTGAGGATGTCGAATTCGGGCAGCGGCTCGCCCAGCGCCTGACCCAGGGTTGCGAGCCGCTTGCCGGCGGCGTCGCTCGCCATGCCTGCATCGTGGATCAGGTAGCCGACATCGGTCAGTGGCCGGCCGGCGTTGTAGGCGGCCTCGTCGATTGCTGCCCGCCACGCCTGTACCAGTCGGGGCTGACCGGACTGGACTTCGAAGTCCTTCGCGTTGCGTGTTGCGGGGCGGCCGATCCAGGCGAGAGGCTCGCGCTCGGTGTCGAAGTTCGGGCCGGCGAGGATCAGTAGCGTGAAGTTCTCGCTCATGCGCTCGTCGAGCGGGAATTCGGGCGCATCCCAGTTCATTGCCCACACCGACTCGGTCGGATGCGACTCAAGATAGTCGAGCGCAGCAGAGAGGGACGTGAAACCCGCGTTTGCGTTTCCTGCCGTGATCCGAACATCGGGAGGCGTACTTCGACTGGATATCGTGGGTCGCCCGCCGATTCCGAACTGGGAAATGATGGCCTTCTGAACAATCTCCTTTGCTGCCTCAGCGTTCAGGTCGGGCCGGTCTGGCAAGGCAATTTCGACATGAATGCCCGCCAACTCTCTCCACAGCTTCTGTGACTTTGGCTGGACGGTATAAAAGTAATTTGGATTACTCGCATATCGATTTCTGAACGGGCGAAAGATCCCGTCTATATAGGAGAAAAAGAAATCTTCAATAGTCTTATCCTTAAAGATGTTTGACACGATTGAAGCGACGGGTTGAACAGAGGTGAATTTCTGGGGCTTGGTTTGGATCTTGTAGTCACCCTTGTTCGGTGACGCCAAACTTAAAGTCCAGAGCAACTGCCATTCGGTGGGATAGTCACGGCGAACCAGAGGGTTCATCCATTGAACGCCTACGACCTGAGCGCGAAATGGTTGCACTGCCGCTTCAGCGCTCTCATGCATGGCCGCCGGCGCCGTCGGCCCATTGGTCGAACAGCCGGCCAGGTAAAAGAACGTGGTTGCAACGAGTACAGGAATCGTAAGCAGGCGCACAAGAATCTCCAATGCAGAATATTGAGAGAAAGAAACCGTTCCGTAATTGAGCTCAATGTGTTGCGCGCCCCAAGTGACTAGAACAAGGCAAGAAATGAAAACTATAAGACTCAGCGCGATCCTTTTCATCGGCTGAGCCAGCTTCATGCCCATCATCTGCGTGACTCCAATGGGTCATATCTCGAGTGAGCACGTTCATCGATAATCTTTTCAGATCTCCGGGCCTCACCCTGCTCTGCCCATCGCTCAATCGAGTCTCCGTTCATACTGCCATCGAGAAAATACTCAGATAGTTCGTAACTCGCATGACCGCGCTTCAGCGTTGACGCGTAGCGCCAGTCGGCCTCAATACGAAGCTCCATCCAGTCATTGTTGACCAGCCGACACACCCCCACCGCCAAGTCATAGGCCAGCGCCTTCTCCGCATGCATCGGGTGAGTCATGGTGGTGGAGTGATCGGTGGCGTTCTGATCAATTGTTTCCGTCAGGAACTGACTGATCTTTTCGGAGCGCCACTTGCGATAGTCGTCTGACACCTCATTCGATTGGCCAGCGGCGGGATTGGCCTCACCGGGCACGTAGCCATCGGATCTAGCCTGGCCCTCTCGCCTGGCGTCCATGCGCAGTCGGGCACGGTGCGCGTAGCGCAACTCGGCTTCGGTCTGCTCGGACCCACGGGGCACTACCTTCGCCTGTCCGTTTTCGTCGAGAGGCGCAGAGAAGCGATCGTAAGGGTCGTCCGGACTGAGGGGCGCCTTGGATGAATTGCGTGCAGCAGCTTCGGGATCGTGTTCTTCGTCAAAGGCATCCGAGTCCTCACCGTAACGCCGCGATTGTGGGATGAATGGTTCCGGCAGCGGGGGCGCTTCTACGGGGATTGTCCATGGACGGGGTGGATCGGCATTGATGGGCGCGTCTGCCATGCTGGTTACAAGCCATGCCAGTGGGGCACCCGCCACGGTGCCGACTTTGCCGGCCACGCTCTGGCTTGATCTAAGCCCGGATTCAACGGAGTAGCGGGCGGTCTTGGAGGCGGGAAACCAGAACCCGGCACCGGACGCGTTGCGTTCGGCGTTGAGCTCCTTTCGATGTCCCCAATAGTCGTAGGTGCCCAGCTCACCCACCTGCCAACCCTGTGCAAACACCCGCTGGCTGAACACGCCGGCTCCGCCGGTCTGCGCAATCTGTTCACTGCTCAACCCCAGCCAGCCGATGCCTTTGACGGTACTCGCCGAGATGACCTGGTCGTGGGGGTTGCAGTAGAGGGTAACCCGACCGTAGGTATTGCCGTTCAGCCCATAGCAGGCGAGGTCCGTCTCGGCGGTGAAGCCCGCGCTACCGTCCTGAGGTGTCTCGTTGGCCATGGACCGATCGATGGTCTCGGGTGACTGCTTGCAGGTCTGACGGCTGCGGATGATATCGAAGAAGGACTTGAGTGTCTGGACGCGTGCGTTGCCGGTCTGGCGTCCGGACTCCCCCTTGGCGTTGCGAGTGTAGCGCTGACTCCAGTCGTCGAGCCCGTTGAATGCTTCGAGACTGTAAGGAGGGTTGGCCAGCACGTAGGTGTCAGCCACCGCCCCCGTCGATTCACCCAGAAACGCCGCCGCCATGCCGATCATGTTGCCCTGGCTGTGGCAGACCACCGTGACCGGGCAATCCGGTTGCTTTCTGCGGATCGAGGCGATGAGCTTGGTCAGACGCAATGCTGCATGCACGTAGTAGGCACGATGCGGACAGCTATAGGCATCGCGCCCCGGCACCGGATTGAGGTGTTGCGCCGTGATCCAGAAGAAAAGCCGGTCGTACAGCCCCTCGCTCCACAGGTCGGCGAGCGAAGTGCAGCCGTTGGCAAACGGCCCGCCGCCCCAGTAGTCATGCTCGTTGAGCCAGACCTTGTCGCCCCATTCCTTGACCGATTCCATGTCGGCCTTGTAGCCCCACCGGAAACGGATGACCGGGGAGTAGTGTGGTTCGGGAGCGATGAATGTCTTGTCATTCACTTCGGGATCCAGGAAACCATCGGGCATGAGTTCCTCGGCGTAGCGCACCGGCGTGAGTTCCCCAGCCTCAACCCCGTCGTATTTCATCTGCGCGCTGTTTCGCGCAAGACGGTTGTTAAGCCCCTTGCACAGCCCCTCTTCCGCAGCGTCAAACCACTCGCCATCGGAGTTCACACCGTGAACGAAGATGACAACACCCGGCAGCGGCAACTGCGTCAGAAACTCACGGACCGATTGGTCAGGCAGTGTGATGCACTCACCAATGCAAAGCGGGAAGCGGGTATCGGACAGGACTGATGTGGGTGGATGGAAACTCATGAGCGCCGGCGCTCAACTCGGATCGGAAGGGAAAAAGCGGGTGACCAGGCGTTCGAAGCTGCTGCCATTGACGGTGGCGGTGCGCCCCTGGCTGTCGGTTGTGCCTTTGAGGATCGAGCCATCCGGTCGCTCGATCTCGAAGTGCTGCCCCTCCACCGGCGCGCCGTCGGTTGGGCGGACCAGGACGGGGGTGCGGCCAAGGTCTTCGGCGCCGAAGCGTGGGAGATCACTGGACATCGACGCCGGGCCGGACCAGTCGTGACTGGCGGCACGCACGCGCACGGTGCCGGGCGCGCCGATCTCGACATTTCCGCCGGCGAGCCTGATGTAGGCACCACCCGCCACAGAAAACAGGATTTCGTCTGCCGCCATGCCGTGCAGCTGACCGCCGCTGGCTGCGAGCTTGAGATCCTTCGCTGCGCTGATCCGGGTGTCGTCGTGCTGCGACTGCAACTGCAGTTTGCCCTGGTGCGCAATAAGCTTGATGCCGCCCGACTGCGCGAACAGCGACATGCCCTGCCCTGCGTTGAGCGTGGTGCGCTCGCCGCTGGCGAACTGCAGGTGCTGGAGCGCGACGGTGTCGACGGTGCTGCCTGCATGGGTGATAACGCTGCGGGGCGAACTGACATGCACACCCGCCGGCGCCGTGACCGCGATCAGTGGCGAACCGCCCCCCGTGCCGCCGGTCGCGGTATTGGAGCCGTTTTCCCACTGCTTGAAGTCGTCGTTCAGCTTTGCGTGCGGGCCGGGCTCGCTTGCCCCGGCCTCGTGACGTTGCGCATAGTCGCCAAGCTGACGGAACAGCTGCAGGCATTCGTCCATCAGGCTTGCGGTTTCTTCGCGCGAGAGCTGGGCACCGCTCGCACGCAGGCGGCCAAACGCCGTGAGCAACAGCCCCTTGGCACCTCGCACTGAACCCGCGGCGTCGGAGCGAAGTTCGAAGCCTTCGCCACGCGGTTCGGCCTGGCCCTCGGCGCGCGGCGTGCACAGCCAGCCCTGGTTGAGTTGCGTGCTCGCGTGTTCGGACGAGAGCTTGGTGCGGAGTTGTCCGCCCGTATCGTCAAACAGCAGTTCGCCATACCCGCGCCCGCCGCCGAACTCCCGTGTCTGGATGCCCGACAAGGCGTGATTGGCGGGCAGGCTGCCTTCACCGGAGAAGCGAGGTGGCATGTGGCGCCCGTTATGGACGGCACCGATGACCATGGGACGGTCGATGTCACCTTCGATGAAGTCGACCAGCACCTCCTGCCCCACCCGTGGCAGGGTCTGCATGCCCCAGCCGCTGCCGGACAGCGCGTTGGCGACCCGCAGGCGGCAGGTGTTGCGCTGCTCGCGATCCCAGTGAAACTGCACCAGTACCCGGCCATACTCGTCGACGTCGATCTCGCGCCCCTCGGCGCCGACTACCTGGGCTGTCTGCAATCCGCGCGCGACGGGTTTCGCGTGATGTGTGCTGTCGAACGCGGGGCGCCACACGACCGACTGACGCATCGCGGTAAAGCGGTTGCGGTAACCCGGTTCGAGCCCGCGCACGGCAGGCTCGCCGGCGAAATCGGACGGAAGGTTGTTGCAGGCGTCGTGATCGACCGACAGCAGCAGATAGCAGCGCGCATCCTTCGACCCGGCATCGGCATCGTCGAAATGGCCGTCCAGCTCGGTTGCCGTACCTGGGGCAAAAGACCTGACCGAGCCGGCCCCGTCGAAGACCTTCGCCTGCGCTTCGAACGCCTCGATACGCAATCGCGCATAACGCTCGAGATCGGCTGCCCCCGCGCCGTAGTACTGCGATTGCGGTGCGAAATCCTCAAGCGTGGAGGCCACTGCGCTTGCGGCACCGTGCTGGTGGGTGGTCGGCACAGTTGCTGCGAGCACCCGTGTGTCCTTGTACTCCCAGCTCGTCATCGCGGTGGCACCCGGGACGATGGCGCGCGCGCTCGTCCAGCGATCGATCGCCCCCTCTTCGCCCATGGTATCGGCCGCATGAAAGCGGGTGAGCGCCTGTGGGTTCATCGGCAAGGACGACGAGTCGTCGAAAAAGACGAGGATCGTAGTACCGACGGGCATGTCTTCAGGCGATGGATGCTCGAAGCGGTAGCCGATGCCTTCCTCGGCACAGAGCCGTTCGATGAACGCAAGCGGAGACTCGGCATACAGTGCGGTGTAACTGCGAGCGGGATAGGTATTGAGCAGATCGAAACGCCACTGGAGATCGGCAATACCGGCCTGCCAGCGCGAAAGCTCGGCGTCGATGATGTCGGGCACGCTGCGTTCGAGGTGAATCCACGCGGTACGCGCGACATCAAGCAAGGCAAATGCGGGGCGCAAGGTGAGGCGATAACGGCGCCGCCCGCCATCGGCGTCACCCGGTGCGACCGCGGTCACGATGCCGTTGAACCAGCGTGCTGCGCCAAAGCCCACGCCCTCGCTCAGGCGCACGCTGGCCCGGCGCCCCAGCAGCGCCTTGGCCTCGATGTTCGCATTCAGGGCCAGACAGTCCAGATCAAATGCAGGACATTCGGAGAGCGCCTCGCGGCCGCGCAGACGCTGCACGACAAGCTGGTCGCCGGCCGGGTCGCCGTCATCGAGTTGCAGGGAAAGCAGGCGTGCGTGATCCGAATAGGGAAACAGCGCAGCAAGCACACCCGACAGCGAGGAGGTCATGGCCGAAAACTACCGATGGCATTCGTTCGAGCCGATTGTAACAAAGGCGAAGCGGCCGGCAAACCCATTTTGCATATATGCAGACGTGCGTCTGCCGGTTGTATGCGGCGGCAGAATCAGGCGGTGCGGCGGGCGGTCAGCGCTTGAGTGGCGGCAGGGGGGGCGGGAGGCGCCGGCGCGGTGGCGGAAAGCCGCGATAGAACGGGTCGGCGAAGGGATAGCCGAAGGGCCGCACGCCCCACGGGGCGAATACACCGTACTCGGGTGGATACACATAGGACTGGCTGGTGCGCAACACCTTGCCATCCATGAAATGCACATTGAACAGCGTGGCGATGCCCGGGCCGTAGTTGCGGATGTTCCAGTCCCAGACGGTTTCGCCCGACAGCGGGAAGGTCTGCTCCGAGCGATGCTGACCGAGCAGGCGCGAAACCTCGTCCGGACTCATGCCCTTGCGCACACGCGCCAGGTTGTCGTCGCTCAGCGCATCCCATTGGCGCAACACGATGCCGCCCGGATCCACCTGAATCATCAAACAACTGTACCCATAGGGCTGGGTGGCGTATTCCAGCGTGGTTGTGGTGTCGTCGTTCTGCCAGCGCCGGCTCGGCTCGCCGCGCGCCGCCAGCGCCTCCGCCTCGGTCGTGAACGGACGTGGCGGCTCGAACGCCGCGCAGCCCGCCAGAAACACCATGCCGACCAGCAGCAGGGCACGAACCGCTTTGCGCACGATGGAGGACAGCCCGGAGTCCATGGCGTCAGCGCTTGGGTTTGGAATAGCGCCCGGTCTCGACGACCCGGCCTTCGTTATTGAAGGAAACGGTGAAATAGGCCGCTTCATTGACGGTGGTGCTGCGCTCCATGAGCCACTCCCAGACGGTGTGCTGTTTCAGCTGGAAGAACTGGCTGGATGCCGGCCTGCCCAGCATCCGTCGAACGTCGTCGCCAGTCATGCCACGCTCGATGCGGGCAAAGGTCTGCTCGTTGATGCGCTGATCGATCTCACGCAGGATGCTGTCGGTGCCGATGGTGATCATGTAGCACTCCGCCCCTTCCGGCTGACGCGAGTACTCCCAGGTCACCGAACCATCGTCGTTATGCCACTCCTGCTGCGGCGGGCCAAAGCGCTCGCGCACCTCGGCCGCGGTGGAAACACCGGGCTTGAGTTCGCGCACGTTCAGATAGTCACAGGCAGTAATACCGAGACTTGCCAGCAACGCACACAGCATCGACAAAAAGCGCTTCATCCGTCCTCCCCGATCGTGCCCCAAGTTTGGGCATGGGCTAGAATCAATGTTCCCGGTGCGTTTTGCAACGCCCGGACAGTGTCGATTTGCAACACTTCGGAGAATACCAATATGAAGCATACCCTTCTCGTCCTCGCGCTGGCCGGCCTCGGCATGGGTGCCGCGCAAGCACAGACAGTGGTCAAGATCGGTCACGCCGGGCCGCTGACCGGCCCGATCGCTCACATCGGCAAGGATGGCGAGTTTGGTGCGCGCCTTGCCGTGGAAGATGCCAACGCCAAGGGCATCATGATTGGCGGCAAGAAGGTCACGTTCGAACTGGTCAGTGAAGATGACCAGGCCGACCCCCGTACTGCCACCACCGTGGCGCAACGCCTGACCGACAATGACGTCAAGGGCGTGGTTGGCCATGTTACCTCCGGCGCCTCGATTCCGGCTTCCCGCGTCTATGAGCAGGCCGGCGTGCCGGTGATCACGCCTTCGTCGACCAGCCCGAAGCTGACCCAGCAAGGCTACAAGGTCACCTTCCGCGTGATCGCCAACGACCTGCAGCAGGGCGCCGCAATGGCCCGCTACGCATCCGAGATCCTCAAGGCGAAGAAGGTCGCGATCATCGATGACCGCACCGCCTATGGTCAGGGCCTGG
The DNA here is from genome assembly GCF_003111645.1 of Parazoarcus communis. Classification (NCBI taxonomy): domain Bacteria; kingdom Pseudomonadati; phylum Pseudomonadota; class Betaproteobacteria; order Rhodocyclales; family Zoogloeaceae; genus Parazoarcus; species Parazoarcus communis. The sequence continues at coordinate 3,790,659 of NZ_CP022187.1, read as the reverse complement.
CCGACGCCTTCACCGAAAGCCTCAAGAAGTACGGCATCGAGGTAGTCGGGCGCGAGTTCACCACGGACAAGTCCACCGACTTCATGGCCATTCTTACCAAGATCAAGGGCAAGACGCCTGACGCCGTGTTCTATGGCGGCATGGACGCCCAGGGCGCACCGATGCTGCGCCAGATGCGCCAGCTCGGCATGGAAGCCAGGTACCTCGGTGGCGACGGTGTGTGCACCAGCGAGATGCTCAAGCTCGCCGGCGATGCCATGGCCGACAACGTGTATTGCAGCCAGGCCGGTATTCCGCTGGAGCAGATGCCCGGTGGCGCCGACTTCCTGAAGCGCTTCAAGGCCCGCTTCAACACCGACGTCCAGCTTTACGCGCCGTACAGCTACGACGCGGCGATGGCCATGATCGAAGCCATGAAGACGGCCGGTTCGAGCGACCCCGCAAAGTACCTTCCCGCACTGCAGAAGACCGCATTCAAGGGTGTAACCGGCGACATCGCCTTCGACAAGAACGGCGACATCAAGGACGGCGGTGTCAGCATGTACCGCTTCCAGGGCGGGAAGTGGGAAGCGCTCAAGTAAGCAGGCGAAACCCGGTGCACCTTTCCGGTGCATCGGGCGCACATGACGGAGACACAACGGGGCGCACAGGCGTCCCGTTGTGTCTCCGTCACCCATATATCTTCAAAGTGCAGACATCACTCCAGCGCGGCATGAGGGTTATCCACAATATGGCATGAATTGTGCGACGCACCAGCACCAGATCGGCTCCGCTACGCCCCAGAACCACGCTAAACAGCCATTCGCCATCGGTCATCCTGGCTTATGAACCGCCAGAAATCCGGCAATGCTGCAGCGCAAGACGCAAAATGCATCAACAGGGCAACAGCGCAAAGACGCCAGATGCGTATTTTTGTGCAGAATACGCACAGCCTGGGGCTGCCAAAGGTAATACCAGTCTTTTCCGGTACCGTTGGCAGTGCAGGTGCGGCGTCGCACGCAAGCCCCGAGATGAGACCCGGAGCGCAGCACACCGATCGGACAATGTCTCGTAAACCATTGCTTTCGCTGGAGGATCAAGAATGAAGAAGACCATCGTTGCACTCGCGGTAATGGGCCTCGGCATCACGGGCGCCCACGCCCAGGAAATGGTTGTGAAACTCGGCAGCGTCGCACCGCTGACCGGCACCATTTCCCACCTCGGCAAGGACAACGAAAACGGTGCCCGTCTGGCGGTTGAAGACGCCAACGCCAAGGGCATCACGATCGGTGGCAAGAAGGTCAAGTTCGAGCTCATCGGCGAAGACGACCAGGCCGACCCGCGCACCGGCACCACGGTTGCACAGCGCCTGGTCGATGCCGGAGTGAAGGGCGTCGTGGGTCACCTGAACTCGGGCACCACGATTCCGGCCTCGCGCATTTACGACCAGGGCGGCATCCCGATGATTTCGCCGTCTGCAACCAACCCCAAGCTCACCCAGCAAGGCTACAAGGGCATCTTCCGCACCATCGCCAACGATGTGCAGCAGGGCTCGGCGCTGGGCAAGTTCATGGTCGGCCCCCTGGGTGCGAAGAAGATCGCGATCATCGATGACCGCACCGCTTATGGCCAGGGTCTGGCCGACGAGACCGAGAAGGCGGCGAAGGCCGGTGGCGCCCAGATCGTTGCGCGCGAGTTCACCACCGACAAGGCCACCGACTTCAATGCCATCCTGACCAAGATCCGCGCAACCAACCCGGACGTGATCTTCTTCGGCGGCATGGATGCGCAGGGCGGCCCGATGCTGCGCCAGCTCAAGCAGCTCGGTGTAACGGCCAAGTTCGTCACCGGCGACGGTGGCTGCAGCCCGGAGATGATCAAGCTTGCGGGTGAGGCCATCGGCAGCTCGGCCTATTGTTCGATGGCGGGCCTGCCGCTCGACAAGATGCCTGGCGGCGCCGAGTTCCGCGATCGCTTCAAGAAGCGCTTCGGCACCGATGTGCAGATCTACTCGCCGTATGCCTACGATGCGGCAACTGCCATGATCACGGCCATGCAGAAGGCCGATTCGGTCGAGCCGAGCAAGTACCTGGCCGCGCTCAAGACCTCGGCGGTTCCGGGCGTAACCGGCAATGTCGCGTTCGACGAGAAGGGCGACATCAAGGAAGGCGCCATCACCCTGTATCAGTTCAAGGACGGCAACTGGGTCGCGATGTAATCCCGTTCCGGGGGCGAAAGCCCCCGGTTTTCGAGGTGTAAGGCCTGCAGAGCCGCGCTGCCAGCGTTCACAGCCGCCCTGGCCTTTCAGCCCTTACCCCTTCTCTTGTCTCACCCTTCCAAAAGACCACGATGGAAACTCTCATCCAGCAAGTTCTGAATGGCCTGGTGATCGGAAGCGTCTACGCACTGATCGCGCTTGGCTACACGATGGTTTACGGCATTCTCGGCCTGATCAACTTTGCCCACGGCGACGTGCTCATGGTTGGCGCCCTGACTGCCCTGCAGACCATGATGTTCCTGATGGGCATGGCCCCGGGCATGTCTCCGATCACCATGCTGACGATCTCGCTGATGGTGGCGATACCGGTGTGCATGATGATCGGCTACGCCATGGAACGTCTGGCCTATCGACGATTGCGCAACGCCCCCCGCCTGGCACCGCTGATCACCGCCATCGGCATGTCCTTCCTGCTGCAGACCCTGGCCATGATCATCTGGGGCCGCAACTACCACACCTTCCCGCAGCTGATCTCGACCACCCCGATGCAGCCCATCGAAGGCGTGTTTGTGACCCCGGTGCAGATCTTCATCATCATCTCGTCCGCGCTGATCATGATCGGCCTCAGCCTGCTGGTGAATAAGACGCGCATCGGCCGCGCCATGCGCGCCACCGCGGAGAACCACCGCGTCGCCAGCCTGATGGGTGTCGACACCAACACCGTGATCGCCTTCACCTTCGTCATCGGTGCCGCACTGGCTGCAGTGGCCGGCGTGATGTTCGCCAGCAACTACGGCATTGCCCACTACGGCATGGGCTTCATGCCCGGCCTCAAGGCCTTTACCGCAGCTGTACTCGGCGGCATCGGCAACCTCGGCGGCGCCATGCTCGGCGGCATCGTGCTGGGTCTGGTCGAGTCGCTCGGCGCGGGCTACATCGAGCACCTGACCTTCGGCTTCCTCAACTCGTCCTACCAGGACATCTTCGCCTTCATCATTCTGGGCCTGGTGCTGATCTTCAAGCCCACCGGCCTGCTCGGCGAACGCGTGTCGGACCGGGCATAAGGGAGGCATGCAAACATGAACGAACTCGTCTCCGCGGTGCCCTGGCTGGGCAAACGCAACCCGATGGCCGCACGCTGGCTCATCATCATCATCGCCATCGCCGCGCCCATCATCGCCATGCAGTTCGGCCGCAGCTGGGTGCGCATCCTCGACTTCGCCCTGCTCTACATGATGCTGGCGCTCGGCCTCAACCTGGTGGTGGGTTTTGCGGGCCTGCTCGACCTGGGCTACATCGCGTTCTATGCGGTCGGCGCCTACACCTTTGCCTTCCTCGCCTCGCCGCACTTCGACCTGCACCTGCCGTTCTGGATCGTGCTGCCGCTGGGCGCGGCCTTTGCGGGGATGGCGGGCATCATGCTGGGCTTTCCGGTGTTGCGATTACGAGGGGACTATCTCGCCATCGTCACGCTCGGCTTCGGCGAGATCATCCGCATCTTCATGAACAACCTGAACTACCCGATCAACATCACCAACGGGCCGCAAGGCATCAACGGCCTTGATTCGATCAACCTGTTCGGCTGGGATCTGGCCCGCAACCTGCAGGTCACCGAAGACATTTCCATCCACTCGCTCTACCTCTACTACTACTTCTTCCTCGCCTGCGTGGTGGGCTCGATCATCTTTGTCCAGCGCCTGCAGATCTCGCGCGTGGGTCGCGCCTGGGCTGCGATGCGCGATGACGAACTCGCGGCCAAGGCCATCGGCATCAACACCCGCAACATGAAGCTGCTCGCCTTCTCGCTTGGCGCCACCTTCGGCGGCGTGGCCGGCTGCCTGTTCGGCGCCTTCCAGGGCTTCGTGTCACCGGAGTCCTTCTCGCTGATGGAATCCATCGCGGTACTGACCATGGTGGTGTTCGGCGGCATGGGCAACATTGCCGGCGCCATCGTCGGCGCCTTCGCGCTTGCCCTGCTGCCCGAGATCCTGCGTGACGTCGCCGTGCCGCTGCAGCAGACGCTGTTCGGCCACGTCCTGCTCGACCCTGAAGTCCTTCGCATGCTGCTGCTTTCCCTTGCCATGATCCTGATGATGCTGCTGCGCCCGTCCGGTCTGATTCCGGCCCGCGCACGTTACGCCCACCCCGAAAACCTGCACCGGGACACCCAATGATTACGCTGCTAGACGCCCGCAATGTGGGCAAGCGCTTTGGCGGTCTGCAGGCGCTCACCGATGTTTCGCTGACCATCCGCAAGGGTGAGGTCTACGGCCTGATCGGCCCCAACGGTGCGGGCAAGACCACCTTCTTCAACGTGCTGACCGGCTCCTACATTCCCGATGGTGGCGAATTCGTGTTCAACGGCAGCGAACTGCCTTCGGGCAAGCCGCACAAGATCGTCGGCCGAGGCATTGCCCGCACCTTTCAGAACATTCGCCTGTTCCGCGATCTCACCGCACTCGAGAACGTCATGGCTGGCCACCACATCCGCACCAAGGCGGGCGTGTGGGGCATCCTGACGCAGAACCGCTTCACCCGCGAGGAGGAGCGCCTCACCACCGAGCGTGCCTACGAGATGCTCAAGTACGTCGGCATCGAGCGCTTTTCGCAAACCGTGTCAAAGAACCTCTCCTACGGCGACCAGCGCCGACTCGAGATTGCCCGCGCCCTGGCCACCGAGCCGCAACTGCTGGCGCTGGACGAACCCGCTGCAGGCATGAACGCCACCGAGACCGCCCAGCTCAAGGTGCTGATCGAGCAGATCCGCCATGACGGGGTTACCGTGATGCTGATCGAACACGACGTGAAGCTGGTGATGGGGCTGTGCGACCGTGTCGCGGTGCTCGACTTCGGGCGCAAGATCGCCGAAGACGTGCCTGCCGAAGTGCAAAGGAACGAAGCCGTGATCAACGCCTACCTGGGGGTGGCAAGCATGCAGCATAAGCCCTCCTCACCCCTGCTCCAGCTGAAGAACCTGCAGATTGCCTACGGCGGAATCCACGCGGTAAAAGGCATCGATCTCGAACTGGCCAAGGGCGAACTGGTGTGCCTGATCGGTGCCAACGGCGCCGGCAAGACCACCACCCTGAACGCAATTGCCGGTCTGCTCCCGCTTGAAGGCGGCGACATCCTGTACAACGACGCGTCAATCAATTCCCTGCCTGCGCACAAGCGCCTGCGCCAGGGCATCGCGCTGGTGCCCGAGGGCCGTGGCATCTTCACCCGCCTGACGGTGGAAGAAAACCTGCGCATGGGCGCCTACAGTCGCAAGGACAACGACGGCATCGAGGCCGACCTGGAAAAGGTCTACACCATGCTGCCGCGGGTCAAGGAGCGCCTGGAGCAGGTCGCGGGCACGCTGTCCGGTGGCGAGCAGCAGATGGTGGCCATTGGCCGCGCCCTGCTGTCGCGCCCAAAACTGCTGCTGCTCGACGAACCCTCGATGGGTCTCGCGCCGCTGGTGGTGGAAAAGATCTTCGAAGTCGTGCAGTCGGTCGCCAAGGAAGGCGTCACCATCCTGCTGGTGGAGCAGAACGCCAACCTGGCGCTCGAGTTTTCACAGCGCGGATACGTGATGGAATCGGGCAAGATCACCCTTACCGGCAGCGGTGACGAACTGCTGGCCGACCCCAAGGTGCGCGCAGCCTATCTCGGCGAAGCCGCCTGACGGACGCAGCGGGACGTGCAGGACACGTCCCGTTCGCCACCCGCTTCATTCGAACAACCGAATATAATTCTCCGCTAAAGGAGACAGATTCGAATGAAACACCTCAGCCCCAAAGAAGCCTTCGCCCTGCTGCAGGCCGACCCGCAAGCGCTGCTGATCGATGTGCGCAGCGAGATCGAATTCCTCTTCGTCGGTCATCCGGTGGGTGCCATCCATGTCTCGTGGAATGACGGCCCCGACTGGGAGATCAACCCGCACTTCGTCGGCGAGGTCAAGAAGCTTGCCGGACATGGCGGAGAACGCCCGGTCGTGCTGATCTGCCGCAGCGGAAACCGCTCGGAGGCGGCAGGCAACGCGCTGATCGAGGCCGGTTTTTCCAATGTATTCAATGTCAGCCACGGCTTTGAGGGCGAACTAGACGACAGCCATCACCGCAACGCGGTGAACGGCTGGCGTTTCGACGGCCTGCCCTGGCAGCAGTGCTGAGGGGGACGCACCCCCTCCTTGCAGCGCGCAGGCTTCAGCGCTTGCGCCGAATCACCCCGAGAAGGCCCAGCGCAGTCAGCACCAGCGCGACGCCGCCCGGCTCCGGCACCAGGTTGATGCGGAACAGCGAGGTGGTATCCGAGCCTTCACTCGACACCGCCAGGAAATAGCCGCCATCGCGGCTGAAGGCGACCAGACCTTCCGGCGCCAGGTCACCCGGACTGACGATGAAGTCGAGAAAGCTGGACTGCAGCGGGTCGGTGATGTCGTAGATCGCAATCACTGCGGTTGCCAGCTTTTCCAGCGTACGTTCGAAGCCGATGAAGGCCAGCATCCGCCCGCCCACATCCATCAGGGCCAGGCCCTCGGGCTCCGGCCCCTTGTTGTCGCTGCGACCGTCGTCGAAGATGTCCGGAAAACGCTCGCCGAGCAGCCGCTCGAAATCGTCACCACTGTCGAACACCAGATCACCATTGGCGTCGCGGATCGAGAACGAGCGACTGCCGTATGAGTACAGCGCTTCATGCTCGCCGCTGGCGTTGAGTCCGTCGAACGGCGAGATGGTGAGACGGCCGAGGTTCTCATCCTTCTTCAGCTCGGCCGCATCCGGGAAGATGCTGGGATCGAGCCTCACGCTCTTGTCCTTGATGCGCACGTCCTCGTCACGCGTGTCGCCTTCGTTCGCCGTAACCAGATAGGTCTGCCCGCCCGCCACATAGGTCGCAATGGTGTCGGGCATGTACATGCCCTTGACCGGCACGGTGCGCACGGCGACGCTGCCGTCCTTGTCGGAAGGGTCGATCCCCTGGCCCGGCAGGCTGTAATCCTTGGTGCCGAGGCTCTTGACCTCGGTGAAGGTGTTCGTTGCGAGATCGAGAATGCCCACCGCGTTGGCTTCCTGCAGGCTCACATAGGCCTTGCTGCCATCGGGCGAAACCGCGATGTATTCGGGCTCGAGATCGACAGCGGCCGCCTTGCCTGGAAACAGCCGCACGCTGTCGCTGCCAGCCACACCCGCGAAGCCCGCAGTGGCGACGACCGTGCGGCTGCTCATGTCGATGACGCTCACGCTGCCGGCCGGATCTGTCGAGCTCGGATCCGTCATCACCGCGCGCTCGCCTTCGTTGGCGACAAGCAGACGCGAACCGTCGGGCGTGAAGGTCACCATGTCGGGCAGCGCGCCGACCTGGATACGCTCGGCCGCGGCAAAGGTGTTGCTGTTGAAGAGCTGCACAACGCCGGGCTGGGTGTGATCCGGTGCGGCAATCGCGACCGCAGCCACGCCATTTCTGATCGCGACGCTATTGACGTCGCCCAGCGCGGACAGGTCGATGTGGCGAATCAGCGCGCCAGTGCGGGCATTGAGTACATCGACGCCGCTCACACCCGCCACCCACAAGGTATCGTTGAGCGGGTCGTAGGCAGGAATCTCGGCTTTCTGCCCTGCGGCATTGCCAGCCGCATGATCGTAGGACCAGACCTTTTCCCACAGCACCGCCGGCGCAGCCAGCGCGGGCATGGACACGAGGCCGGCGCACAGCAGCGCGGCACGGATTGTTGTACGCATTTGAATCTCCCAGTCGTTTCAGTCACCGCACTCGCAGTCAGCCTGCGAGTATCGCCACGACGTATTACAGGGAGATAACAGTCACACCGGCAGTGCCCGGCGGCGCCAGGTCAGAAAGCCGATCAGGGCCAGCGCCGCAAACATGCACATGCCGGCGGCAAGAGTGACCGGCGACTTCCACAGCAGCGGCCCAATCACCCCTGCGGTGCACGCATTCATGCCCACCTGCACGAAGCTCTGGCAACTGGAGGCCATACCCCGGCGTTGCGGAAAGAGGTCGAGCGCAAGAATGCTCATGCTGGGCATCGCCAGCGCCATGCCCACGCCATAGATCGAAATGGGAAGAACCAGCAGCAGGCGCTGCGTAGGCTCGCTCGCGGCAAGCAGCACGCTGCCCGCAGCCGCACCGAGCATGATGGCAAAACCGACCGCAATCGCGCGCGTGGGAGACCAGTACCCGGCCACCCGGCCGGACAGGCCGGAACCGAACATCATCCCGGCCACCACGGGCACGAAGAGCCAGGCGAAATCCTGCGGCCCGAGCCCAAGGTGCGTCATCACGAACACTGGCGCCGACAGCACGTAGATGAAGAAACCGTTGAACATCAGCGCCACCGAAAACACGAGCAGCAGGAACTCAGGGTTGCTCAGTACGCCACGATAGGCGCGAACGAGCGAAGCCGGATGAAGCGGCTGGCGCGCCTCCTCGGACAGGGTCTCGGGCAGGTAGCGCCAGGTCAGCGCACTCAGGGCCACGCCGAAGAAGCCGAGGAAGACGAAGATGGCACGCCAGTCGGCCACCGCGAGCAGGAGACCGCCAATCAATGGTGCGATTGCGGGCGCGATGCCAAAGATCATCATCACCCGCGACATCAGCCGCTGTGCCTGTGGGCCTTCGTGAACATCGCGAATCACCGCCCGCCCCACGACCATCCCGGCACCACCGCACAGGCCCTGCACCGCACGTCCCACCCACAGCCATTCGATGCTCGGCGCCACGGCGCACAGCATCGACGCGACCGCAAACAGGGCCGTCGCCCAGATCAGCACCCGCCGCCGCCCGAAGCGGTCCGCGAGCGCACCGTGCCACAACACCATGAAGGCAAAGGTCGCCATGTAGGCGGTCAGCGTCTGCTGCACTGCGACCTGAGTCGCGCCGAGCGACGCCTCCATCTGCGGAAACGCCGGAAGGTAGGTGTCGATGGCAAACGGGCCGATCGCGGCAAGCGCGGCCAGTACCCAGGCCAGCCAGGGAGAGCTTGAAGGCATGAAGGTTGTCGTTATTCGATGATCGGCCGATCGCAGGGCCCAGGGCAGGCAGAACGGAACGCCTGCGCAACGCCCTTTCAGCACACGGGGGCACCGTACGGGAAGGCGTCATGATACGCGGGGACTACCCTCTTCGCGCCACTCAGATCCGCACCATTTCCGTGCATGCATCCCAAAGCTGGTGCGCAGAACTGATCTCATTGAACCGGAACGCCTTCAATGTCCATTGAGATCGCGCCATCTGCGGGTGGCACGGTTCTGGCTTTATTGTCTTTGTGCAGGAGCGGTTCGATTCACCGAACTTCACGCGCCACAATTTGAAATAGATGACTAGGGTTCCGGCCTGCGCGAGCAGGTGTCTGGTCCGAGAGTTGTCGACCTCTTTCGAGGTTACACGGCGGGACAAAAGCCCGGGAGAACGAAGCATCTCGTGATGCGCCGCTCCCGCCCGAACCGTTAACCGAACAGGAGGTTTTCATGCGCAAGTCCCGCCTTTTCTCTGCTGCTGCAGCAGCCCTGCTCTCCCTCACGATGGCGGTCTCCGCCCCGGTCCAGGCTGCGCCCAAGAAAGACTTCAAGGTGTGCTGGACCATCTATGCCGGCTGGATGCCATGGGAGTACGCCGCGTCGTCCGGCATCATGGAAAAGTGGGCGAAGAAGTACGACATCAAGGTCGATGTCGTGCAGGTCAATGACTACATCGAGTCGATCAACCAATACACCGCAGGCAGTTTCGACGGCTGCGCCATGACCAACATGGATGCGCTGACGATCCCCGCAGCAGGCGGCGTCGATACGACCGCACTGATCATCGGCGACTTTTCCAACGGGAACGACGGCATTGTCATCAAGGGCAAGGGCAAGACCGTTGCCAGCCTCAAGGGCAAGCCGGTCAATCTGGTCGAACTCTCCGTATCCCATTACCTGCTGGCACGCGCCCTGGAAACGGCGGGCATGAGCGAGCGCGACACCAAGGTGGTCAACACCTCGGATGCCGACCTCGTCGCCGCCTTCGCCACCTCCGGCGTGGATGCAGTCGTCACCTGGAACCCGCTGCTCGCTGAAGTGGCTGCCACGCCGAACGTTACCAAGGTGTTCGACTCAAGCAAGATTCCCGGCGAAATCATCGACCTGATGGTGGTCAACAGCAAGACACTGGCCGAGAACCCCGCGCTCGGCAAGGCACTGACCGGTGCCTGGTACGAGGTGATGTCGGTGATGAGTGCAGACACGCCGGCAGGCAAGGCAGCACGGCAGAAGATGGCGGCCGCATCGGGTACCGACCTCGCGGGTTACGAAGCCCAACTGGCGGCGACCAAGATGTTCTATACCGCGCCGGAAGCCGTCGCCTTTGCCACCAGCAAGTCCCTGCCGACCACCATGACCAAGGTTGCACAGTTCAGCTTCCAGCATGGTTTGCTCGGCGAAGGCGCACGCAGCGCAGACGCCATCGGCATGAGTTTCGCCACCGGTACGACCGGCGACGCGAAGAACGTGAAACTGCGCTTCGACCCCAGCTTCATGAAGATGGCCGCCGACGGCAAGCTGAACTGAGCACAGCCGACGCCCTGCCTCGCGTTCGCGCCCGCACGGCCACCGCCGTGGGTGCGAACGCCGGCACCCAGCCCTATCCGGAACCCTCAAGATGCGCCTCATCAATCGACGCCCCGGTCGCAGCTGGCGAGTGAGTCTGGCGATCCTGCCATTCGCACTGCTGTTGATCGCCTATCTCGCCGGCTCGGCCACCCGACTGGCGGAGAATCCGCAGGACAAGCTCTTGCCCAGCGTAGTGCAGATGGCCGCCGCAGTGGACCGCATGGCCCTGACCGAAGACGTGCGCACAGGCCGCTACCTGTTGTGGGACGACACCGCCTCCAGCCTCAAGCGCCTGGGCATGGGCCTGGCGATTGCCGCAACGCTCGGGCTCTGCCTCGGCGTGCTGTCGGGCACGCTGCCAATGTTCGGCATCTCGCTGTCACCGCTGCTCACGGTGCTGTCGATGATTCCACCACTTGCCATCCTGCCGGTGCTGTTCATCGTCTTCGGCCTCGATGAGTTCTCCAAGGTGATGCTCATCGTGATCGGCATCACCCCGGTCATTGCCCGCGACATCGAACAGCGCGCCCGCGAGATTCCGGTCGAACTGCTGATCAAGGCGCAGACCCTGGGCGCCAACACCTGGACGCTGATCCTGCGCGTGGTCCTGCCGCAGTTGCTGCCGCGCCTGCTGATCGCACTGCAACTGGTGCTCGGCTCGGCCTGGCTGTTCCTGATCGCGGCCGAAGCCATCGCCTCGACCGATGGACTGGGCTATCGCATCTTCCTCGTCCGGCGCTACCTGGCCATGGACGTGATCCTGCCCTACGTGGCCTGGATCACGCTGCTCGCCTGGCTGATGGATTTCGGCCTGAAGCGCCTCACCCGCGCCGCCTTCCCCTGGTACGAAGGAGGTCGGGCATGAGCTACATCCAGGTACGCAATCTGTGGCAGACCTACGGCGATCAGGTGGTGCTGGAAAACCTGCGGGTGGACATCGAAGAGGGCGAGTTCTGCGCGCTGGTGGGTGCATCGGGCTGCGGCAAATCGACCTTCCTGCGCATGCTGCTCGGCCAGGAAGCGCCCAGTCGCGGCACGATCCTGCTCGACGGCAAGCCACTGGCCACCGAGCCCGACGCCAGCCGCGGCATCGTGTTCCAGCGCTATTCGGTGCTGCCGCACCTGAGCGTGCTCGACAACGTCGCGCTTGGGCTGGAGCTGCCGCGTGCGCCCTTCCTCGGGCGCCTGTTCGGCCGCGCCAAGGTCGAAGCCCGCGAGCAGGCCGCAACCCTGCTCAAGCGGGTCGGACTGGGCCATTCGCTGGACAAGTATCCGAGCCAGCTTTCCGGCGGCATGCAGCAGCGCCTCGCGATTGCACAGGCGCTGATCATGAAGCCGCGCATGCTGCTGCTCGACGAGCCCTTCGGCGCGCTCGACCCCGGCATCCGCAAGGACATGCACGCCCTGCTGCTTGAGCTGTGGCAGGAAACCCGGCTCACCGTGCTGATGGTGACCCACGACCTGTCCGAGGGCTTCACCCTGGGCACGCGACTGCTGGTGTTCGACAAGGTCCGCCACGACCCGCACGAACCCGGCGCCTACGGCGCCCGCATCACCTACGACATTCCCCTGAATCTTGACCGCCACGCCACCCGCGAGGCCGTCGCCGCGCTGCCGGAGCATGTCACCGGCGCGCTCAAGACTGCATGAAGAGGACATCATGACCACACACGCCTCCCCCCTGCCTTACCCCGCGCTCGCCGCAGAGCTGCTGCCCGGCGGCGGTCACCGCTCCTTCGTGCTGCGTCGCGGCCGCCTGCTGCGACTCACCGATATCGAAGGCGGCGCCAACGTCAGCCTGCTGCTGTTCAACGCCCACGAGAAAACCGAGCGCCTCAATCTGCCCGACGCGCTCAAATGCCAGCACACCGCCAAGCTCAGCCGCGGCCACTGCCTGTACTCGGACATGGGCCGGGTGCTCGCCGCCATCACCGAAGACACCGCCGGCTGGAGCGACAGCCTGGGTGGCGTGCTCGATGCCGCCGAGGTGAAGGAGAAATACGGCGAAGGCCCCTACCAGACCCTGCGTAATGCCTGCTACCGCAATGGCACCGACAACCTGCTGATCGAGCTCGGCAAATGGGGCATGGGCGTGGAAGACCTGCTGATGGTGCTCAACCTGTTCTCCAGGGTCACCGTCGACGCCACGGGCGGCATGCACTTCGTGCCCGGCAACAGCAAGGCCGGCGACTATATCGAGCTCTATGCGCCGATGGACACCCTGGTGGTGATGACCGCCCTGCAGCATCCGATGGACCCGTCGCCCGCGTATGCACCCAAGCCTGTGCAGCTGACCTGGATGCAGGCCGAAGCCGGCGTCGCCGAGCACTGCCGCAGCTCCCGCCCGGAAAACGAGCGCGGCTTCATCAACACCGAAAACCTGTATCTGTGAGGCAACCCGACATGAGCACCCTGACCTCCAGCACACTGAATCCCGAAGCTGCCGTCGCCCGCCACATCATCCCGGCAGGCGAACCCTGGGTGGGCGAAGTCAAGGCCGGCCAGACCGTCCGCCTGCTCGACCTCGAAGGCAACCAGGCGGTCGACACGCTGTTCTATGGCGTCGCCAACCCCAAGGAGCGCTACGACCCGCAGCGCACCCTGCGCCGCCAGGCCAACGTGTATCTGACCACCGGCAGCGTGCTGTACTCCAATCTCGGACGCCCGATGCTCACCATCTTGGCCGACACCTGCGGTCGCCACGACACCCTGGGCGGCGCCTGCGCGCAGGAGAGCAACACCGTGCGCTATGCGCTCGACAAGCTGCACATGCACGCCTGCCGCGACAACTTTCTGTGCGGCTGCCTGCACGATGGCCGCCTGGCCAAGGGCGACATCGGTGCCAACATCAACTTCTTCATGAACGTGCCGGTCACCCCCGAGGGTGGCCTGACCTTCGAGGACGGCATCTCCGGTGCGGGCAAGTACGTGGAACTGCGCGCCGAGATGGATGTGATCGTGCTGATCTCCAACTGCCCGCAACTGAACAACCCCTGCAATGGCTACAACCCGACCCCGGCCGAAGTGCTGATCTGGGACTGAGCCAACGAATCACCCGGAGGACGACCTCCGCGGTTCCGATCTCCGGCGGGACGACCCGCCACAGCTCGACAAGAATCGGGTGAGACCATGTTCGACAAAGTCCTGATCGCCAACCGCGGCGCCATCGCCTGCCGCATCCTGCGCACGCTGCGCCAACTGGGCACCGGCGGCGTGGCGGTGTACTCGGAAGCGGACGCCGCCAGCCGTCACCTCATCGAAGCCGACGAAGCCTGCAGCCTGGGTGAAGGCGCCGCCGCCGGCACCTATCTGGCAGTGGACAAGATCCTCGCCATCGCCCGCGATACCGGTGCCGGCGCCATTCACCCCGGCTACGGCTTCCTGTCCGAGAACGCCGCCTTCGCCGAACGCTGCGAAGCCGCCGGCATCGCCTTCATCGGCCCCACGCCGGAGCAGCTGCGCGTATTCGGCCTCAAGCACACCGCACGCGCGCTGGCCAAAGCGCACGGCGTGCCGATGCTCGAAGGCACCGAACTGCTCGACTCGGTGGATGACGCCCTCGCCGCCGCCGACACCGTAGGCTACCCGGTGATGCTCAAGAGCACTGCCGGCGGCGGCGGCATCGGCATGCGCGTGTGCCGCAGCGCCGACGAACTGGCACAGCAGTTCGAGGCCGTGCGCCGATTGGGCGAAAACAACTTCTCCGACTCGGGCGTATTCATCGAGAAGTACATCCAGCGCGCACGCCACCTGGAAGTGCAGATCTTTGGCGACGGTGCGGGCGAAGTCATCGCGCTCGGCGTGCGCGACTGCTCGGTGCAGCGGCGCAACCAGAAGGTGCTCGAGGAGACCCCGGCGCCGAACCTGCCCGCGGGCATGGCCGACGCGCTGTGCGAGGCGGCGGTCCGCCTCGGCCGCGCGGTGAATTACCGCTCCGCCGGCACGGTCGAGTTCGTCTATGACAGTGAGGCAGGCGCCTTCTATTTCCTCGAAGTGAATACCCGGCTGCAGGTCGAGCATGGCGTCACCGAACAGGTGTGGGGCGTAGACCTGGTCGCCTGGATGGTGCAACTGGCCGCGGGCGACATGCCGCCGCTCGCCGCGCTCGCCGCCACGCTCAAGCCTCAGGGCCACGCCATCCAGGCCCGGCTCTACGCGGAAGACCCCGGCCGCGACTTTCAGCCCTGCCCCGGCCTGCTGACCTCGGTGAGCTTTCCGGCGGCAGACGGGCGCGCGCTGCGCATCGACACCTGGGTCGAGGCCGGCTGCGAGATTCCGCCCTATTTCGACCCGATGATCGCCAAGGTGATCGCCCATGCCTCCGACCGCGACGCGGCGATTGCCGGTCTCGATGCGGCCCTGGCACAGAGCCGGCTCTACGGCGTGGAAACCAACCGCGACTACCTGCGCCAGATTCTGGCGGACACGCCTTTCGCCAGCGGCCAGCCCTGGACGCGCTGCCTCGAGGGCCTGCGCTACCGCAGCCACAGCATGGAGTTCATCACCGCCGGCACGCAGACCACGGTGCAGGACTGGCCCGCCCGCCTCGGTTACTGGGCGGTCGGCGTGCCGCCTTCGGGACCGATGGACGACCGTGCGCTGCGCCTGGGCAACCGCCTGCTGGGCAACGACCAGGGTGCAGCCGCGCTCGAGATCACCATGAGCGGCCCCATCATCCGCTTCAACTGCGATGCGGTCGTGGCCGTCACCGGCGCAGACATCCCGCTCAGCCTCGACGACGTGCCGCAACCGATGAACACCGCGATCTTCGTGCCCGCGGGCGGCCGGCTGGTGTTCGGCACCATCGCCGGCGCGGGTGCGCGCAGCTATCTGTGCGTGCGCGGCGGCGTCGATGTTCCCGATTACCTCGGCAGCAAGAGCACCTTCACCCTCGGCCAGTTCGGCGGCCATGGCGGACGCGCGCTGCGCGGTGGCGACGTGCTGCACCTGTTCCCGCTTGCGGACACTGCCGCCGGCGCCAGCCTGCCTGCTGCGCTCACGCCACCGCTGCAGCCCGCGCGCGAGCTGCGCGTCATCTACGGCCCTCACGGCGCACCGGAGTATTTCCGCCAGGACTACATCGAACGCTTCTTCGCCACCGACTGGGAAGTACACTTCAACTCCAGCCGCACCGGTGTGCGCCTGATCGGCCCCAAGCCGGACTGGGCACGCGACAGCGGCGGCGAAGCCGGCCTGCATCCGTCCAACATTCACGACAACCCGTATGCGATCGGTGCGGTGGACTTCACCGGCGACATGCCGGTCATCCTCGGCCCGGATGGCCCCAGCCTGGGCGGCTTCGTGTGCCCGGTGACGGTCATCGAAGCCGACCTGTGGCAACTCGGTCAGCTGAAAGCCGGCGACAAGGTGCGCTTCATCCCGGTCAGTCTGGAAACGGCGCGCGCACTGGCGCAGGCTCGCAGCACCGAAGCCGCGGGCCTGACGCAGGCCTGCCCGGCCAGCTCGGACGCGATCGCGCTGGCCTCGCCCATCGTGCTCGACATCGGTCACGACGACACCCGGCTGGTCGCGCGCGTCTCGGGCGACACGCATGTGCTGCTCGAAGTCGGCCCGCCCGAACTCGACCTGGTGCTGCGCTTCCGTGCCCATGCACTGATGCAGGCCATCGAGGCACTGGCGCTCGACGGCCTCATCGACCTGACCCCGGGCATCCGCTCGCTGCAGCTGCACTACCGTCCGGAGACCCTGCCGCTGGCCACCCTGCTCAAGCGCGTGGCGGCATTGTGGACCGCAGTGTGCGAGCGCGACGATCTCGAAGTGCCGTCGCGCGTCGTGCATCTGCCGCTGTCGTGGGACGACCCCGCCTGCCAGCTGGCAATCGAGAAGTACATGACCACGGTACGCAAGGACGCGCCATGGTGCCCGAGCAACCTCGAATTCATCCGCCGCATCAACGATCTGCCCAACCTGGAGGCCGTGCAGCGCACCGTGTTTGAGGCCAGCTACCTGGTGATGGGGCTGGGCGACGTGTATCTCGGCGCGCCGGTGGCGACACCGCTCGACCCGCGCCATCGCCTGGTCACCACCAAGTACAACCCGGCCCGCACCTGGACCGCGGAGAACTCGGTCGGCATCGGCGGCGCCTACATGTGCATCTACGGCATGGAAGGCCCCGGCGGCTACCAGTTCGTCGGCCGCACGCTGCAGATGTGGAATCGCTACCGCGCGGTCGACGCCTTTGGCGGCAAGCCCTGGCTGCTGCGTTTCTTCGATCAGGTGCGGTTCTTCCCGGTCGCCGCCGACCAGTTGCTGCGCATCCGCCGCGACTTCCCGCTCGGGCGCTACCCGCTGCAGATCGAGCACACCACGCTGAAGCTGGCCGACTATCAGGACTTCCTCGCCCGCGAAGCCGAGGCCATCGCCGACTTCCGTACCCAGCAGCGCGCCGCCTTCGATGCCGAGCGCGAACGCTGGATCGCGACCGGCCAGGCGCATTTCGACGCAGAGGAAGTCGCCCCCGACATCGGCGAAGACGCGCCGCTGGGCGAAGGCGAACATGCGATCGAAAGCCATATCGCCGGCAACCTGTGGCAGGTCAAGGTCGAGGCCGGCGCACGCGTGTCCGAGGGCGACACCCTGGTCATTCTCGAATCGATGAAGATGGAAATCCCGCTCACCGCGCCGCGCGACGGCATCGTCAAGGAGGTCCGGGTGCAGCCCGGCTCACCGGTGCGCGCCGGCCAGCGCGTCCTGATCCTGGAGGAAGCATGAACACCCTGTTGCCCAAGCATCCGCATGACCTGCGCATCGATACGCTGCAGGCCGCCTACCGCAGCGGCAGCCTCAGGCCACGCGACCTCATCGGAGCACTCCGTGCACGCTCGGCCGAGCTGAACCCGGAATACAGGCTCTTCATCCACCTGCTCGACGAGTCCGAGCTCGAACCTTACCTCGCCGCGCTCGATGAGCACTCACCGGCGGACCTGCCGCTGTACGGCATTCCCTTCGCGATCAAGGACAACATCGACCTCGCCGGCGTCCCCACCACCGCGGCCTGCCCGGCCTTCGCCTGCACGCCGTCACGCTCGGCGACGCTGGTCGAACGCCTGATCGCGCTCGGTGCAATCCCGCTCGGCAAAACCAACCTCGACCAGTTCGCCACCGGACTCAACGGCACGCGCTCACCATACGGTGCGTGCCGCAACTCGGTGCTGCCCGGCTATCCGTCGGGCGGATCGAGTGCCGGATCGTCGCTGGCGGTGGCGCTGGGTGTCGCCAGCTTTTCGCTTGGCACCGATACCGCCGGTTCGGGCCGGGTGCCGGCGGCGCTCAACAATCTGGTCGGCACCAAGCCCACCCGCGGCCTGCTGTCGACGGCGGGCGTGGTGCCGGCCTGCCGCACGCTGGACTGCGTCACCTACTTCACCGCGACGGCCCGCGAGGCCTCGCTGCTGATGGCGCTGACTGCAGTGCCCGATGCGCGGGACAGCTACAGCCGCAGCAACCCGTCGTGGAACCATGGCAGCGCGTTCGGCAGCCCGCGGCCGTTCCGGTTTGGCGTGCCCCGTGACGAGGACCTGGTCTTTTTCGGGTGCACGGAAGGGCCCGCACTCTTCGCGGATGCGATCGCGCAGCTTGAAGCCATCGGCGGCGAACGGGTCGAGATGGACTTTTCGCCCTTTCTGGAGGCAGCCCGTCTGCTCTACGAAGGGCCGTGGGTCGCCGAGCGCTATGCGGTCGCCGGCGCGCTGATCGAGCGCGATCCCGATGCCGTCCTGAAAGTGATCCGCGATGTACTGGCAAAGGCGCCCGACGCGACCGCGGTCGACGCCTTCACCGCACAGTACAGGCTGCAGGATCTCAAGGCCGTGTGCGACAGCGTGCTGGCGGGCCTCGACTGCGTGCTGACGCCCACCATCGGGCGTCCGGTCACCCTCGCCGAACTCGAAGCCGAACCGGTGCTGCGCAACAGCGAGCTCGGCTATTACACGAATTTCATGAACCTGCTCGACTATGCGGCGGTTGCCGTACCGACCGGCTTCATGCGCAACGGCCTGCCCTGGGGCGTAACCCTCTTCGGCCGCGCCTTCACCGATCAGTACCTGCTCAGCCTCGCCGACGCGGTACAGCGCAATCATGCTCTGCCGCTGGCTGGCGGACACGAGAGCGCCTTGCCGGCGCTGGCTTCGGTCGCGCAGCACGACCGCCTGCGCGTCGTCGTCTGCGGCGCCCACCTGAAAGGACTTCCGCTCAACCACCAGCTCACCTCGCGTGGCGCCCAGTTGATCGAGCGCACCGTCAGCAGTCCGCATTACAAGCTCTATGCACTCGCCGGCGGCCTACCGTTCCGGCCCGGCATGGTGCGGGTTTCGCAAGGGGGCGCCGCCATCGAAGTCGAAGTCTGGGAACTGCCTGCTGCCGAACTGGGCACCTTCCTGGCGGGCATCCCCGCCCCGCTCGGACTGGGCAAGGTCACGCTCGCCGATGGCCGCCAGGAAACCGGCTTCATCTGTGAGCCGAGCGGTATCGAGGGCGCAACCGACATCAGCCATTTCGGCAGCTGGCGCCGTTATCTGGAGAACCGATAGACGCCGGGGCCTGAGCCCCGACGGACACTCCGTACGCTCAGTGCGAAGCCAGCCCCCGCCGGTACTGAATGGCTTCTGCCATGTGCGCGGCGCCGGGCTGTGCGACTTCATTCAGGTCGGCGAGCGTGCGCGCAACCCGCAGCACCCGGTGATAGGCGCGCGCCGACAGATTGAGGCGGCTCATGGCCTGTGCCAGCAAGGCCGCCCCCGCCGCGTCAGGCACGCAGCAGGCGTCCACCTGCGCCGGCGCGAGCGCGGCGTTCGGCATGCCCTGACGCTCGACCTGCAACGCTCGCGCCCGAAGCACCCGGGCGCGGACAGCTGCACTCGACTCGCCGCGGGAGGCCTCGGCAAGGTCCTCGTAGGACACCGCCGGCACCTCGACCACCAGATCGATACGATCGAGCAGCGGACCGGAAAGGCGCGCACGGTAGCGGGAGATCTGCGTCGGCGTGCACGTGCACGCCCGGGTCGGATGACCCGAATAGCCGCAGGGGCAGGGGTTCATTGCTGCGACGAGCTGGAAGCGTGCGGGAAACTCGGCCCGCCGGCGCGCGCGCGAGACCGTGACATGACCGGTTTCAAGCGGCTCGCGCAGCGACTCCAGCACCCTGCGGTCGAACTCGGGCAGTTCGTCGAGAAACAGCACACCGTGATGGGCCAGGGACACCTCGCCCGGTTGCGGGATCGCACCGCCGCCCACCAGTGCCGCAGCCGACGCCGAGTGGTGCGGGGCGCGAAAGGTGCGCCGCCCCCAGTTGGCGGCGTCGAACCGGCCGGTGAGTGAATGCACGGCTGCACTCTCGAGCGCCTCGGCTTCGGTCAGTGGCGGCATCAACCCGGGCAGGCGCTGTGCCAGCATCGACTTGCCGGTACCGGGCGAACCATACATGAGCAGCGAATGCCCGCCGGCAGCAGCGACTTCCAACACCCTGCGAGCCTGGAACTGCCCCCTGACATCAGCCAGATCGGGCGCAAGCGCGAAACCGTCGCCCACGGCAGGGGGCGGATGGGCAGACAAGGACGCGAGCCCGTTCAGATGCGCGCACACGGCCAGCAGGGATGTGGCGGGCAGCACATTGACACCGCGCGCCAGCGCCGCCTCGTCGGCATTCTCGAGCGGCAGCACCAGCGCGCGCTGGTGGCGTCCGGCCGCCAGCGCGGCTGCAAGCGCCCCGCGAATTCCGCGCAGACTGCCATCGAGCGAGAGCTCGCCACAGAATTCGTGCGCATCCAGTCCGGCGCCCTTGACCTGCCCCGACGCGACCAGAATGCCGAGCGCAATCGGCAGATCGAAACGTCCGCCCTCCTTTGGAAGGTCGGCCGGCGCGAGGTTTACCGTGATCCGTCGCTGTGGGAACTCGAACTGGGAGGTGATGATGGCCGCACGCACCCTGTCGCGGGCCTCGCGCACTTCGGTGTCGGCCAGGCCGACAAGTGTAAACGCGGGCAATCCATTCGAAAGGTGCACTTCGACCGTGACTTCGGGCGCATTGAGCCCGTCAACGGCGCGGGTGCGCACGAGCGCGATCGACATCCGGACCTCCAAAACTGACCGGGCGTCAGTCTAGCGGAGATCCGGATAATGACAATAGAATTAAATAAACAGCTGCCGTTTCGGCTGATCAGTCCGGCGTGCTGTCCCGCTCGACTGCGTCCGCTTCGAGCACGGCAACCCGCGCCTCGAGTTCTGCCAGACGCTGGCGCGCGTGAGCAAGCATCTCGCGCTGGACTTCGAACTCCTCACGCGTCACGAGATCGAGCTTGCCGAAAGCACCGGAGAGCACCGCCTTCAGATTCTTCTCGATATCGCGCGCCGGACTGTTAGCTGCGAGTTCGGAGATTTTGGACCCGATTTCATCGAAGATGCGTGGATTTGCCATGGAGATCACCGCCTTTATTACGAACAGAGTATCAGTCTAGCACGCACGCCGGACGGTGCTTTTGCAGCCGATGCGCGAAAGTGGCGCACGATGACTTGTCACAACGCACCAATGTGGTGCATAAAGTGACTCCATGCCTCATTTGTGCACATTACTCCACTGAGTCGTAACGAATACCGTCTGCAGAAACGCTCCAAAGCCCAACAAGAGAAAGGGATTCAGCAAACTGGCACGGTGTGTGCATTGGTTGGCTCACCAAAACACAACCCTACTCCTTCAGGAGCGAACCATGCGCAAGAGCCTCATTGCAACCGCCGTTCTGGCTTCCCTCACCTTCGTCGGTGCCGTGCACGCCGAAGAAGACAGCCCGTTCAGCGGCAACATCTCGCTGACAACGGATTACGTCTTCCGCGGCATCAGCCAAACTCAGGGCAACCCGGCCCTGCAGGGCGGTTTCGACTACGCGCACTCCAGTGGCTTCTATGTCGGCACCTGGGCGTCGAACGTCGGCTGGGTCGACGATGTCGCCAAGTCGCAGAACAGCATGGAATGGGACCTGTATTTCGGTTTCGCCAATGAAGTCGGTCAGCTCTCCTACGACGTAGGCGCTGTGCGCTACTTCTACCCGGGCAGCGGGATCAGCGGCGTGTCCTCGCCGGACACGACCGAAGTCTATCTGTCGCTGGGCTGGAACATCCTCGAGCTCAAGTACTCGCACGGCGTGTCGAAGACGCTGTTCGGCTGGAATGGCACCAACACCACCAGCACCCGCAACAGCAACTACCTCGAGCTCAACGCAGAGTACGAGTTCGCCGAAGGCTGGGCCGCATCGGCTCACGTCGGTCGCCAGATCATCAAGAACAACGGCGCCGCCTCCTACATGGACTGGGGCGTCGGTGTGAGCAAGGACGTAGGCTTCGGCACGTTCGCGGTCAACTACGCCGGTTCCGACGCGGATGGCAGCTGCTCCAAGGGCGAGCCCTACTGTTTCGGTTCGAACGGCAAGAACGCAGCGGGTGACCGTTTCTACGCATCGTTCAGCAAGGAATTCTGAGCGCGATTCGGGTGTTCGGGCCCCGAGAGACAGGGGCCCGGATGAATGAGATCTCAGCAATAAAGGTGGAGCAATCATGAAATTCATCAGTGCCATCATCAAGCCGTTCAAGCTCGACGAAGTGCGTGAAGCACTGTCGGCGATCGGCGTTCAGGGCATCACGGTGACCGAGGTCAAAGGCTTCGGTCGTCAGAAGGGCCACACCGAGCTTTACCGCGGCGCGGAATACGTCGTCGACTTTCTGCCCAAGGTGAAGATCGAAGCGGCCATCCGCGCTGACATCCTTGATCAGGCCATCGAGGCCATCGAGAAGTCTGCGTCCACCGGCAAGATCGGTGACGGCAAGATCTTCGTCTTCGAACTGGAACAGGCTATCCGCATTCGCACCGGTGAAACCGGATCCGATGCCCTGTAAGGGAGATTGAGAAATGAAAAAACTATTTGCAATCCTGCTGGCGGCTGTGACCGTCGGCTTTGCTGGCGGCGTTTACGCCCAGGAATCGACGGCACCCGTTGTCGAAGCAGTTGTTGAAGCAGCCGCAGCCGTGGCTGAAGCACCGGCCGAAATGGCCGCAGAACCCACGGTCAACAAGGGCGACGTCGCCTGGATCATGACTGCCACCCTCCTCGTTCTGTTCATGGCCCTTCCCGGCCTGGCGCTGTTCTACGGCGGCCTCGTCCGCTCCAAGAACATGCTGTCGGTGCTAATGCAGGTGATGGTGGTGTTCTCGCTGATCTCCGTGCTGTGGGCCTTCTACGGCTACAGCCTGGCGTTCACCGAGGCCAGCCCCTTCATCGGCTCGCTCGACAAGCTGTTCCTGTCCGGTGTGAGCATCGACACCCTCGCAGACACCTTCACCGACGAAGCCAAGCTGCCTGAGTACGCGTTCATCGCCTTCCAGGCCACCTTCGCCGGCATCACCTGCGCACTCATCGTCGGCGCCTTCGCCGAGCGCATGAAGTTCTCCGCAGTGCTGCTGTTCTCGGTGATCTGGTTCACCTTCTGCTACCTGCCGATCTGCCACATGGTCTGGGGCCCGGGCGGCTACCTGCTGGGCGACGGCGCACTCGACTTCGCTGGCGGTACCGTGGTGCACATCAACGCCGGTGTTGCCGGTCTGGTTGGTGCCTACATGGTTGGCAAGCGTATCGGCTACGGTCGTGAATCCATGGCCCCGCACTCGCTGACACTGACCATGGTCGGTGCCTCGATGCTGTGGGTGGGCTGGTTCGGCTTCAACGCCGGTTCCAACCTGGAAGCCACTTCGGGCGCAGCGCTGGCCTTCATCAACACCCTGTTCGCCACTGCCGCTGCAGTGCTGGCCTGGTGCGTCGGTGAAGCCATGTTCAAGGGCAAGCCCTCCATGCTGGGTGCTGCATCCGGTGCGGTTGCCGGTCTCGTGGCCATCACCCCGGCCTGCGGCTCGGTTGGCCCGATGGGCGCCATCGTGATCGGCCTGCTGGCTGGCTTCATCTGCCTGTGGGGCGTGAATGGCCTCAAGCGCATGCTCGGCGCGGACGACTCGCTCGACGTGTTCGGCGTGCATGGTCTCGGCGGCATCGTCGGTGCCATCCTGACCGGTGTATTCACCGCACCGTCCCTGGGCGGCACGGGCGGCGACGACTTCTCGATCGCCAGCCAGGTGTGGATCCAGACCTACTCGGTAATCATCACCATCGTATGGTCGGCAGTGGTTGCTTTCGTCGCCTTCAAGATCGCCGACATGTTCGTCGGTCTGCGGGTCCCGGAAGAAGAAGAGCGCGAAGGCCTGGACATCACGTCCCACGGCGAAACCGCTTACCACTACTAAGCATCAAAAAGGGTCGAACCGACCTCCTCCGGTTCTTCCCATTCTGGGCGCCCTGCGGGGCGCCCTTTTTTGTTCACGCGCCGACGACGGACGTAAGAAAGGCGCCCCGAAAGGCGCCTTGATAACGGCAGCACCGCAGCCTTCCGGCCTAGCGGAACACCACGGTCTTGTTTCCATGCACCAGCACCCGGTCTTCAAGGTGATAGCGCAGACCGCGTGCCAGCACGGTTTTCTCGATGTCCTTGCCGTAACGCACCATGTCTTCGGCCGCATCGGAGTGATCGATACGAATCACGTCCTGCTCGATGATCGGCCCCTGGTCCAGATCGGCGGTCACATAGTGGCAGGTCGCGCCGATCAGCTTCACGCCCTTGGCGTAGGCCTGATGATAGGGGCGCGCGCCAACGAAACTGGGCAGGAAGCTGTGGTGAATGTTGATGATGCGCCCCGGGTAGGTGGCGCACAGCGTTGGAGACAGGATCTGCATGTAGCGGGCCAGCACCATGGTGTCGCCGCGCACCTCTTCGAACAGGCGCCCCACCTCGGCATACGCGCTCGACTTGTTGTCGGGCGTGACCGGCACGTGGTGGAAGGGAATGCCGTGCCACTCGACGAAGCCGCGCAGCGTATCGTGATTGGAAATCACGCACGGGATCTCGATATCGAGTTCCCTCGACTTCCATCGCGCCAGCAGATCGTACAGGCAGTGCTCCTGCTTGCTCACCAGCATGACCACCCGCTTCTTCACTGCGGAGTCGGTGATCTTCCACTCCATCTCCAGTTCTTCGGCCAGCGGCCGGAAACGCTCGCGCAACTCGCTGAGGTGAAACGGCAGCGAGTCCGCACGAATCTCGATGCGCATGAAATAGCGCCCGATGTCCTCGCCATCACGCGGCGGCTCCGCATGCAGCGAGGTTTCGAGAATCCATCCCTGGTGTTCGGCGATGAAGCCCGATACCCGGGCGACGATGCCGACACGGTCGGGACAGGAGGCTGACAGGGTGAAGAAGCGTTCGCGATGCATGGCAGCTCGGGTCTGGGGGTTCAGGCGGTACGGGCAAAAGCCTTGTCGATTTCAGCGCGCAGGCCGGCGTAATCGCGCACAACCGGATATTGCGGAAACTCGCGGATGACGTTTTCCGGCGGGTGGAACAGGATGCCGCCGTGGGCCTCGCCCAGCATGGCGGTGTCGTTGTACGAGTCGCCCGCGGCCACCACCTTGAAGTTGAGCTCCTTGAAACGCTGCACTGCCTCACGCTTCTGGTCGGGCATGCGCAGATGGTAGTTGACCAGAATGCCTTCAGCATTGGCTTCGAGGCTGTGACAGAACAGCGTCGGCAGACCGAGCTGCTGCATCAGCGGCTTGGCGAACTCGTAGAAGGTGTCGGACAGGATGATGACCTGGTAGGTCTCGCGCAGCGCGTCCAGAAACTCGCGCGCCCCGGCCATCGGCCCCATGCTGGCGATCACCGCCTGAATATCGGGCAGGCCGAGATTGTGCCTGGCCAGGATATCGAGGCGGTACTTCATCAGGGTGTCGTAATTCGGCTCGTCGCGCGTGGTACGCCGCAACTCGGGGATGCCGGTCCGCTCGGCGAATTCGATCCAGATTTCCGGAACCAGCACACCTTCTAGGTCTAGACAGACGATTCGCACCGGGCGCTCCTGTAGGCAGAATTTGACGGAAGGCGGATTCTATCATCGACACGCTCCCGACTTCTCTTGACCACAGCGAGGAGAAATGCGCAGCGGCACGATTAATCCACTGGAAGCAAACCGGTGCTCGGCACATACTATGCGAAAAAGTTCATATGCCAGCCCAATGATCAAACTCATCCCGGTCGAAAAGCTCCAACCCGGCATGTTCATCCACGACCTCAACTGCGGCTGGATGGAACATAACTTCGTACGTAACAGCTTCGCGGTCGATGACTCGAAGACGGTGGAGAAGGTGCTGGCACTGGGCACGCACGAAATCTACATCGACACCGGCCGCGGGCTGGATGTCGTCGACGCCCCCACGCTGGAAGAAGCGGCACACCAGGTCGATGAGCAGATCGAGGCCATCGCCACCAGCGCCGTGATGCCCATCGAACCGGTCTCGCTTGCCGACGAAGTGCGCCGCGCGAAGACGCTTCATCGCGAGGCCAACGTCATCGTGCGCAACATGATGGGTGACATCCGCCTGGGCAAGCAGATCGAGCTCGAAAAGATCGAACCTCTGGTGAGCCAGATCGTGGACTCGATCTTCCGCCAGCAGGACGCCCTGCTTCCTCTGTCCCTGCTCAAGAGTCATGACGAATACACCTTCCAGCACTCGGTATCGGTGTGCACGCTGATGACCTCCTTCGCCCGCGCGCTCGAACTGCCGCGCGAGATCATCCACGAGATCGCGATCGGTGCCCTCCTGCATGACGTGGGCAAGGCAAAGGTGCCGGACGAGATTCTCAACAAACCGGCCAAGCTGACCGACGCCGAGTTTGACAAGATGAAGTCGCACGTGGTGCAGAGCAAGCTCATCCTCATGGGCACGCCCGGCATCAGCGAAATCGCCCTCGATGTCGCGGCACAGCACCACGAGCGCTTCGACGGCACGGGCTACCCGAACAAGCTGAAGGGCGAACAGATCAGCCTCTACGGCCAGATGGGCGCAATCGTCGACGTCTACGACGCGCTGACCTCCAACCGCTGCTACCACAAGGGCCGGCCGCCCACCGAGGCGCTGCGCAAGCTGCTCGAGTGGAGCAAGTTCCACTTCAAGCCCGAACTCGTGCAGGCCTTCATCCGCACCATCGGCATTTACCCCTCGGGCTCGCTGGTGCGGCTCGAGAGCGGTCGCCTCGCGGTGGTGCAGGAACAGCACACCGACAAGCTGATGCAGCCGTCAGTGAAGGTAATGTTCCATACCAAGGGCCACTACCTGACCCCGGAACTCGTCGACCTGCGCCACTCCCAGGACCGCATCGTCGCGCACGAATCCTTCGAAGACTGGAAGATCGACCCCGCACAATGGCAGCCTGCCTGACAGCACGATCACGTTTGGAAACGCGCCAACGGGGATAAAGGCGCTATCCTACGCATCCCGTCACGCGACCCTGTTCTCGCATGCCCATCAGCCCGACTTTCCGTATTGCCGCCAGCACGCTGCTGCTGTGCCTCCTCACCCCGCTCTCGCAGGCCGCCGACTCGAGCGCAGCGGACGACGAGCGCGCCAGCCGCCTGAAGGATGAGGCCGCACAACTGCGCGACCAGGCCGAAGCCACCTATCAGGCCACCGAACCGCAGTGTTATGAGCGCTTCCTGGTCAATCGCTGCATCGACGCCGCCAAGCAGGCACGACTCGACGACATCCGCCGTGCCCGCGCGCTCGAATCCGAAGCACGCAAGCTGGAGCTTGCCGCGCGTCAGCGCGCAGCCGACGAAGCCATGCGCAACAATCCTGGCGCGCCCCAGCAGGCACCGGCCACCTCGCCCGCGGCCGACCCTACGATTCGTGCAACGCCCGAAGCCGAGCGCATGCGCAGCGAACGCAGCAAGGCGGCCGCAGAGGCGGAGCGCGAAGCGGTAAAGGCGCGTGCCACCCAGGACGCCGAACGTGCTGCCGAGCGCAGCAAGGCGCAGGAGGCTGCCGCGCAGCGTGCGGAGCAGGCCGCCCGCGAACGTGAGCGCTACGACGAGCGCATTCGCGAATACGAAGAGAAGAAGGCGCGCGACGCCTCCGGGCGCTGACCCCCTGCCACGCGGGCAGCCTCAGGCGGTCCGCGCCGGGCGGTTGGCAACCCAGATTCCGAGTGCAACCATCCCCAGTGCCATGAAGACGGCCGGCGTTGGCGTTTCGCCAAGCAGGACGCTGCCGGCCACCACGCCCATCACGGGGGTGAGGAAGGAAAACGAGGACAGGCGGGTGATCGGGTAGTTGCGAATGAGCCAGAACCAGCCGATGTAGCTCGCGGTTGCGACCACCAGGATCTGAAAGGCGAGACTCGCCCAAACCATCGGCGACGGCGCGAAGACGCCCGCTTCGCCAAAAGCGAGCGCCAGAATCGGCAGCACGACGGCCGAGACCGCCAACTGGTAGAGCAGCATCTTTTCCGGCGCTGCACGCGCCAGCGTCGACACCTTGATCGTCAGCGTGGTCCCGGCCCAGAACACGGCGGCAGCGAACATCATCAGATCACCCACCCAGGTGCTCTCCGCGGGCAGCAGCAGGCTCTCGCCGAACAGGGCCAGCACGCCGACGAAAGCCATCATCATGCCGGCCCACTGCGCCGGCCGCATGTGTTCCTGCGGCAGCAGCCAGACCGCGCCCATCGCAACCATGAAAGGCGCGGTATACAGAAAGATCACGCCACGCGATGCCGTGGTGTATTCCAGCGCCCAGTAGAGCAGCCCGAACTCGAGCGAGAACAGCAGTCCGGCGAGCAGGCCGGGCAACAGGGTGCGATCACGCTCAAACAGACGCACCCCGCGCAGCACGGACCACAGCATCACCAGCACAACCGCCCCGATCGAACGCAGCCCCGCCTGCCACACCGGCGAGATACCGGCGTTGGCATACTTGATCACCACTTGCTGGCTACCCCACACGGTGCAGAAAATCACCATCAGGACAATGGCGAAACGGTCTAACTGGATCTTGGGTGGCATGCCTTGTCTGCAAATCTGTGCGCTTGTCCGGGCCCGCAAGTATAGGGGTTACGGACATGACAAACGCAGCGCCCGAAAAAAATGCACCAGACTGGGGCGAAGCTCGCGATGCACAGGCCCGGCAGCGGCTTCACGCGCCGCATTACCGCAGGCACGTGTCAGCGGCCCCCGATCGATGCGGTTCGCAGCGGCGTATCGGTGCAGGCAAGCTGCTCGAACTGCGCCGCCCAGCCCGCGATCTCGTTGACCAGATGGGTGCGCTGCGCCGGGCTCGCCATGTTGAAGATGTCAGCCAGCAGGTCGAGCGTCTGTTTGCGGTTGCGGGCGACATCCGCCCGGTAGTCTGCCGCCCACAGCGAGTCCGGCTCAAGCAGCAGCGCGCCCACGCGGGACTCGAAATCAGGCGCCTGCCGCTGTGCCAGCACCTCGATCAGGGCCCCCTGCCAGCGCGCACGGTGGTGCAGCCAGGCTTCGGTCGTGGGCGCCAGCCCGGCGCTCCAGGACGCGACCCGGCTGCGCTGTGCCGCACTGAGCGGGCCGAACCAGGTACGCAGACGCTTTTCCATGCGCTCGATCTGGCGCGCGCGCAGGGCATCCGGCGTGCCCTCGAGGAATTCTTCGCGGGTCTCGTCGTTCCGTCGCGCAAACGCCTCGCCGAGTTCCTTCACCTGAGCATCGCTCAAGGCGGCGAGCAGGACGCCGGCGTCCGGGGTGATCTCCTTCATCAGTACCCGCCAGAAGGCCTCGCCACGCTGCAGATAGGCGTCCAGGATCGGCGCACCCACGACCTCGTTGCCGCCCAGATCGCGCTCGACCTCGCGCAGCAGGCCCGAGTAGGCGGTCAGCTGACTGCTGCAATGCCAGGCCAGGCGCGCTTCGAGGCGGGCATCGAGGAGCCGCTTCTGCGTCCGGTCCAGACTGACGTAATCACCCACGTACCAGGGCAGCAGCCAGTCGAGCTGCGAATAGGCGAAGCGCAGCCCGCAGCCGCCCAGCAGCAAGGCGCAAATTGTCAGGACGAGGAGTCGCAGACGAACGGACATGAAGTCTGAGAGCGCATGGCGCGCTCAAGGTTCGCGCCAGCAGCGCGCTTTCGAGGCGCGCCTAGTCGACCACCACGGCATCCACCGGCGCCGGAAACTGCAGTCGTGCGCGCAAGGCACGGGTGACCTCGACATTGCCCGCCGCATCGACGCGCAAGGCATGATCGATACCGAAATGACGCGTCTGCTCGCGCCAGCCTTCATTGGCCAGATAAGCGGGCTTGCTTGCCGCATCCGACAGCGTGCCGGCGGCCTCACGCGGCGTGATCAGCACGGTGAGCGACTGCGTGCCATGGGCAGGCTGTCCGGTGCGCGGGTCGAGCAGGTGCGCATAGCGCTCGCCGTCGAGTTCGAAATAGCGCTGGTAGTCGCCCGAAGTGCCGACCGCCTCGCCGTCGTACAGCGGCATGGTTGCGAGCGGCGCCGGGGCGCGCGGATGCTGGATGCCGATGCGCCAGGGCTGATCGCCCTTCTTCCCGAGCGCCATCACATTGCCACCGATATTGATCAGCGCGTTGGTGATGCCCTGTTCGCGCAGCAGGGTCGCCGCACGGTCCAGCGCATAGCCTTTGGCATAACCACCCAGATCAAGCTGCACCGCCGGATTGCGGCTGCTGACACGGCGGCCGTCGATGTCGAGGTCGCTCATCCGGGGCCGCGCTGCGACCAGTGCGGCGAGCTTCTCCGGGTCGGGGCGCACGGGCACAAAGGTATCCGTGTGAAAGCCCCACAGTGCGATCAGGCTGCCAAGCGCCGGATCGAAGAGTTCGTCACCCGCTGCGGCCATGCGCTGTGCGTCGCGCAGCATCGTTGCCAGCTCTTCCGACACCTCCAGCGACTCGCCGCGCGCGATCGCCTCGTTCAGCGCGGTAAGTTCGGAGGGCTCCCAGGCATGATAGGCACGGTGAAGGCGGTCGAACTCGCGCAGCACCAGCGCACCTGCGGCGTCGGCTTGGGCCTTGTCGTCCCCGTACACCGCGACATCGACGCGGGTACCGAAGACGTAGGATTCCTGATGAAAGACCTGCGGCCGCGCGCAGCCGCCCAGCAGCAGCGCGCACACGAGCACGAACAGGGCCGCCCGCAGGCGGCCGAAACCTGCGGCAAGACTCATCCGGCGCAGGCCTCTTCCAGCGTGTCGATCACCAGCCCTGCCACGTCAAAGCCCTGCTGATCCGCGATCTCGACCATGCAGGTCGGGCTGGTGACGTTGATCTCGGTCAGGTGACCGCCGATCACGTCGAGCCCCACGATCAGCAGTCCGCGTGCCCACAGGATGGGCGCCAGGTACTCGGCAATCTCGCGCTCGCGCGCGGTCAGTTCCATGGCCACGCCACGCCCACCCGCAGCAAGGTTGCCGCGCGTTTCGCCCTGCTTCGGAATGCGCGCCAGCGAATACGGCACGACCTTGCCGCCGATGATCAGCACGCGCTTGTCACCTTCGGCGATCTCGGCCAGGTAGCGCTGCGCCATGATGGTGCGGCTGCCTTCATGGGTCAGGGTTTCGACGATCACGTTGCGGTTGGGGTCGTCGGCACGCACACGGAAGATCTGGCTGCCGCCCATGCCGTCGAGCGGTTTGAGGATGACGTCACCGAGCTCGTCGATGAAGGCATGCACATCCGCCGGGTCGCGGGCCACCATCGTGGTGGCGGTGAATTGAGCGAACTCGGTGATTGCGATCTTCTCGGAGTGGTCGCGAATCGAGCGCGGGTCGTTGAAGACCCGCACGCCGGCCTGCGCGGCACGCTCGAGCAGCCAGGTGGCGGTCACGTACTCGAAATCGAAGGGCGGGTCCTGACGCATCAGCACCGCATCGAAGGCAGACAGCGGCATTGCCAGCGCCTCGCCGGCGGTGTACCAGTCGTAATTGTCGGTGCGCACCGTGAGCGGCACGCTGCTGGCCACCACCACGCCCTCGCGCCAGGTCAGGGCTTCACGCCGGATCGCCCACACCTCGTGCCCGCGCGCGGAGGCTGCGCGCATCATCGCCACGCTGGAGTCCTTGTACGGCTTGAGCCCTTCGATCGGATCCAGAATGAAGGCAAGCTTGAGCGGACGGGTCATTATCAGGGTTCCTAGAGCGGGCGGTTTGCATCACGGGGATTCATCGATGATGTCCGCCCCACCGGGCGCACACTGCGCTCGCCGCCAACATGGAGACGGAACATCACCCCATCCGGACAGCGCCCCGAGGCGGCCGGACGGGCCAGCCGGAATGTTACACCAAGGGCCCGCCCCTACCCGCCCTGCGCGGCGCCCGTAACAGGCCCGAACGGCCAGTCGCCCCCACGCTCAGGCGTCCACCCGGCTCAACGGCAGGCAGCGCTCATCCTTCACCACCTCCATCACCACATAGGTGTGGGTCTGCTTGACACAGGGCAGCTCGGAAATGCGCTCCCCCATCACCTTGCGGTACTCAGCGATATCGCGCGTCCGGACCTTCAGCAGGTAGTCGAAGTCACCCGCGATCATGTGACAGGACTCGATCTCGGGAATGGTCTTGACACCCTCGTTGAATCGCTTCAGATCATGCGCCGTGGTGCTCGACAGCAGCACCTGCACCACGACGATGTGCGCCGCGCCCACGGCCTCGGGGTCGAGCGCCGCGTGATAGCCACGGATCACCCCCTGCTTCTCAAGCCGCCGCAGGCGTTCGGCGCACGGCGTCTTGCTCAGGCCCACACGCCGGGAGAGCTCCACCATCGAGATGCGGGCATCGGCCTGCAATTCACCCAGAATCTTCAAATCGATTCGATCCATTGCACCGCAGCAGACTTTTCGACTGCCGACAAAATGAAAAGAAGTCATTTTGCCTGTATTAACTGCATCTTTGGAGCCATTAACTATTCTGAATCAAGAACAATTCGACTTCGGACATGCAAACGCAAATGTCCCTTCGTAGCAGCGACAACCTTGAACCGTGATACCAGGAGTACGCGTCGTGACCCAGCCCGAGTTCCAGCCTGAAACCGCAGCCTTGCCAGTCGAGCCGCGCTCCGCCCTGCGCAAGCGCATCGACACCGCATGGCGCACGCCGGAACCCGAGTGCATGCCGGAGCGGATCTCCGAGGCACGGATGGAAGCGGGGTTGCAGACACGTACCCACGACATGGCACATCAACTCGTGGCCGGCCTGCGCAACAAGCGCAGCCGCTCGAGCGGCGTCGACGCGCTGATGAAGGAATTCTCGCTGTCGAGCCAGGAAGGCGTGGCATTGATGTGTCTCGCCGAAGCCCTGCTGCGGGTGCCGGACAAGGCCACCGCCGACCGCCTGATTCGCGACAAGCTGGCGAAAGGCAACTGGCGCGCCCACATCGGCAACAGCCCCTCCCTGTTCGTCAATGCCGCGACCTGGGGCCTGCTCATCACTGGCAGACTGGTGTCGACGAGCAGCGAGAAGAACCTGTCTACCGCGCTCAACCGCATGCTCAGCCGCGGCGGCGAACCGCTGATCCGCAAGGGCATGGACCTGGCGATGCGCATGCTGGGCGAGCAGTTCGTCACCGGGCGCGACATCGAAGAGGCGCTGGAGCGCGGCCGCGCGACCGAAAAGCGCGGCTACCGCTACTCCTTCGACATGCTGGGCGAAGCGGCGATGACGGCAGACGACGCACATCGCTACCTCATCGCGTACGAAACCGCCATTCACGCCATCGGCAAGGCCGCCGCAGGACGCGGCGTGGTCGACGGCAACGGCATCTCGGTCAAGCTCTCGGCGCTGCATCCGCGCTACGTCTGGTCGCAGCGCGAGCGCACGCTGGCCGAGTTGCTGCCGCGGCTGAAGTCGCTGTGCATGCTGGCGTGCAAGTACGACATCGGTCTCAACATCGATGCAGAGGAAGCCGACCGCCTCGACCTGTCGCTCGACCTGCTCGAAGCCCTGGCCCTGGACCCCGAGCTGGGTGACTGGCAGGGGCTCGGCTTTGTCGTGCAGGCCTACCAGAAGCGCGCGCCCTTCGTGCTCGACTGGATCATCGAACTTGCCCGTCGCAGCGGTCGGCGCATGATGGTGCGCCTGGTCAAGGGCGCCTACTGGGATGCCGAGATCAAGCGCGCCCAGATCGACGGCATGGATGGCTATCCGGTCTACACCCGCAAGGTCTACACCGACGTCGCCTACCTCGCCTGCGCCAAACGCCTGCTTGGCGCCCGCGATGTGATCTACCCGCAGTTCGCCACCCACAACGCACACACGCTGGCGGCGATCTTCAACCTTGCCGGGCCCGACTACCAGACCGGCAACTACGAGTTCCAGTGCCTGCACGGCATGGGTGAGCCGCTGTACGACCAGATCGTCGGCAACCCGGATCGCCGTCGCCTGGTGCGCATCTACGCCCCGGTCGGCAGCCACGAGACCCTGCTCGCCTACCTCGTCCGCCGGCTGCTCGAAAACGGCGCCAACACCAGCTTCGTCAATCGCATCGTGGACGAGAACGTGCCGATCGAGGAACTGATCGCAGATCCGGTCGAAGAGGCGGAGCGCCTTGGCGGCGCCCCTCACCCCCGCATTCCGCTGCCGGCCGAGCTTTACGGCGCCTGCAGGCTCAACGCCGCCGGCGTCGACCTGGCGAGCGAACCGGTGCGCGAACGGATCGCTGCCGCACTGGTGGCAAGCCGCAGCCAGCCCCACTTCGCCGCCCCGATGGTGGCAGGCGCCCACGCCGCAACCGCGACCGGTGCAACGGTGCGAAATCCTGCGGATCACGCCGATGTCGTCGGCCATGTCATCGAAGCCGGCAAGGACGATATCGAAGCCGCACTCGCCGCTGCAGCCGAGGTTGCCACGGCCTGGGCAACCCTCGCCCCCGGCGAACGTGCGGACTGCCTGGTACGCGCTGCGGCGCTGCTGGAACGCGATGCCAGCGCGCTGCTGGCGCTGACCGTGCGCGAAGCCGGAAAATCCTGGTCCAACGCGGTGGCAGAGCTGCGCGAAGCAGTCGATTTCTGCCGCTACTACGCCGAAGAGGCGCGCAGGTTCGACAACGGCACCCATGCGGCACTCGGTCCGGTGCTGTGCATCAGCCCGTGGAACTTCCCGCTGGCCATCTTCAGCGGCCAGGTTTCGGCTGCGCTGGCTGCAGGCAACCCGGTGCTGGCCAAGCCTGCCGAGCAGACGCCGCTGATTGCCGCCGCCGCCGTACGCCTCTTCCACGAAGCCGGCATCCCCGCTGCGGCGCTGCAGCTGCTGCCGGGCCGCGGCGAAACCGTTGGTGCGGCACTGGTATCAGATCCGCGCGTGCGCGCCGTGATGTTCACCGGCTCGACCGAGGTGGCACGCCTGATCAAGCGCAACCTCGCCGCACGGGGCGGGAACATCCCGCTGATCGCGGAAACCGGCGGGCAGAACGCGATGATCGTGGACTCCACCGCGCTTGCCGAGCAGGTGGTGGTCGATATCCTCGCCTCCAGCTTCGATTCGGCCGGCCAGCGCTGCTCCGCACTGCGCGTGCTGTGTGTGCAGGAGGACGTCGCCGACGGCATTCTCAACATGCTGCAGGGCGCGCTGCGCGAACTCAGCATCGGCGATCCGGCCGATGTCCGCACCGATATCGGCCCGGTGATCGATGCCGAGGCCCGCGAGGGACTCGAGCGCCACGTCAGCGCCATGCAGCTCGCAGGCGCGCGCATCACCCGGCTCGCGCTGCCGGATGCCTGCAGCAAGGGCAGTTTCGTCGCCCCGACCATCATCGAGATCGGTAGCATGGGCGAACTCGGACGCGAGCAGTTCGGCCCCATTCTGCATGTGCTGCGTTACCGCGTCGCCGACTTCGACCGTCTGATCGACGCCATCAACGCCAGCGGCTACGGCCTGACCATGGGTGTGCATTCGCGCATCGACGAAACCATCGCGCGCGTCGCGGAGCGCGCCCATGTCGGCAACCTCTATGTGAACCGCAACATCATCGGCGCCGTGGTCGGCGTGCAGCCTTTTGGTGGCGAAGGCCTGTCGGGTACCGGCCCCAAGGCGGGCGGCCCGCTGTACCTGCATCGCCTGTTGCGACGCAGCCCCGGACCGATGCTTGAGGGCGCTGGCCAGACGGCCGACAGCGAGGCCTTCCGCAGCTTTGTGGACTGGCTCGAAGGCGATGCACGCGCACTGATCGAAGGCGACGACATCGCCGTGCTGCGCGACCGCGCGGATGCCTACCGGGAACGCCGGCTGGCGGGCCTGCGCCTCGTGCTTCCCGGGCCCACGGGCGAGGACAACAGTCTGCGCTTCGAGCCCCGCGGCCTGCTCGCGGGTGCGGCCGACAGCTGTGCCGGCTACCTGCATCAGATTCTTGCCGCGGTTGCGACCGGCAACCGCATCGTGTTCGCCGACAGCCCCTTGATCGGGCGCCTGCAGCAATGCCTGCCCCCTGCGGTTGCCAGCCAGGTGAGCGTGGACGAGAAGTGGCTCGAAGCCCCCTTCGGCGCATTGCTGTTCGACGGCACCGAACCGGAAGCCGACACCTGGCGCAAACGCCTGTCCGAGCGTGACGGACCGCTGGTGGCACTGGTGCAGCCGGAACCGGAGTACGACCCGAGCACGCTAGTCCATGAACGCACGCTCAGCATCAACACGGCTGCAGCCGGCGGCAATGCCAGTCTCATGGCAATGGGCGCATGACGAACCTGAAGAACTAGGGCAGACACGGATTGTTTTAATCCGCGCCTGACTTAACTTACGGGACCTGCGCGGGCGATGGTGCCCGCACAAGTCCCGTAACCACGCAGTACCAGTAGAACCACTGCAAAAGAGGAGATCACCCATGAAAAAAACCCTGCTCGCCACTGCCTGCATCGCCTTCGGCGCCCTGTCCACTCCTGCGCTGGCCGACCTGACCGTCGCCATCGCCGGCCCGATGTCCGGCCAGTACGCGTCGGCCGGCGACCAGATCCGCAAGGGTGCGGAAATGGCCATTGCCGACATCAACGCCCGCGGCGGTGTGCTGGGCGAGAAGCTGAAGCTGGAAGTCGGCGACGATGCCTGCGACCCGAAGCAGGCCGTCTCGGTGGCCAACACCATGGTCAATCGCAACATCGTCTTCATGCACGGTCACTGGTGCTCGAGCTCGACGATTCCGGCCTCCGATGTCTACAACGAATCCGACATCCTGATGGCGACCGTATCGACCAACCCGCAGGTCACCGAGCGCGGTCTCAAGAACGTGTTCCGCATCATGGGTCGTGACGACCAGCAGGGCCTCGTTGCCGGCGACTATCTGGCCACCAAGTTCAAGGGCAAGAAGATCGCCGTACTCGACGACAAGAGCGCCTACGGCAAGGGCCTCGCCGACGAGATCGCCAAGGCCATGACGGCCAAGGGTGCCAAGCCGGTGCTGCGCGAGTCGATCACCGCGGGCGAAAAGGATTACTCCGGCATCGTCACCAAGCTCAAGCAGGCCGGCGTCGAAGTGCTGGCCTACGGCGGCTACCACACCGAAGTGGCGCTGATCCTGCGTCAGGCCCAGCAGGTCGGCCTGCAGCTCACGGTGATGGGCGGCGACACCATGACCAACTCCGAGCTGGTCACCGCTGCCGGCCCCGCAGCCGACAACGTGATGTTCACGTTCTCGCCCGACCCGCGCAAGAACCCGGACGCAGCCCCGATCGTGGAGAAGTTCCGCGCCGCGAAGATCGAGCCTGAAGGCTACGTGATGTACGCCTATGCCGCGATGCAGCTGTTCGAGCAGACCGCAACCCAGGCCAAGAGCACCAAGTACTCGGCCCTGGAAAAGACCATGCGCGGCGGCACCTTCAAGACCGTGATCGGCGACCTGTCCTTCGACGCCAAGGGGGACCAGAAGGCACCGGGCTTTGTCGTCTATCAGTGGAAAGACGGAAAGTACGACTACGCGAAGTAATCGCGATCCCGCCCACCGGGCGGTGCGTGACACCGGTCTTCGGGCCGGTGTCTCCGCCCTGTGACTGAAGCGCGGCAGCACGCATGTGCTGCCGCGTCGCAGACAGGGCGAACAAAATCACAAGCTGCGCACGGCAGCCGCATTCGAACGGCGGCAAGCCGTCGCGCAACGACACTCCCGGAGATACCGTGGCCTACGCACTGCAACAACTTATCAACGGCCTCACGCTCGGCTCGATGTACGGGCTGATCGCGATCGGCTACACGATGGTGTACGGCATCATCGGCATGATCAATTTCGCCCACGGCGACATTTTCATGGTCAGCGCCTTCATCGCCGTCACCGCGTTCACGCTGCTCGCAGCAGCCGACGTCACCTCGATTCCGCTCGCGCTGACCTTCGTCCTCATCGTGTCGATCTTCTTCACCTCTGCCTACGGCTGGGCGGTGGAGCGCATCGCCTATCGCCCGCTGCGCGGCTCGACCCGGCTGGCCCCGCTGATCTCGGCCATCGGTATGTCGATCTTCCTGCAGAACGCCGTACAGCTGACTCAGGGTGCGCGGGTCAAACCGATCCCGCCCGTCATCGAAGGCGGCTTCGAGGTCTGGTCCACCCCCGACTTCACCGTGCAGATCGGCTGGAGCCAGCTCATGATCATCGCGGTCACCGTGGTCATGATGGTCGCCTTCACCTGGCTCATCACGCAGACCCCCTTCGGCCGCCAGCAGCGCTCCTGCGAACAGGACCGCACCATGGCCTCGCTGCTCGGCATCAACGTCGATCGCACCATCTCCTTCACATTCATGCTCGGCGCCTCGCTCGCCGCCGTGGCCGGGGTGATGGTGACGGTGTATTACGGCGTGATCGACTTCTACATCGGCTTTCTGGCCGGCATCAAGGCCTTCACCGCAGCGGTGCTGGGCGGCATCGGCTCGCTGCCGGGGGCGATGCTGGGCGGCTTGCTGATCGGCCTCATCGAATCCTTCTGGTCGGCTTATCTGTGGGCAGAGTACAAGGACGTGGCGACCTTCGCCATCCTGTGTCTGGTCCTGATGCTGCGCCCCTCTGGCCTGCTTGGCCGGCCTGAAGTGGAGAAGGTGTGATGAGTACAGTCGTCTTCGCCCGTCACCAGATCACCGCCGCCGAGCGTTTTCGCGACGCCGGCTGGGTGGCCTTCGTTGCCCTCATCCTGGGCATCCCGCTCATCGGCCTGACCACGGTGGATGGCGGCGGTGCACTTGAGGTGAGTACCCGCTTCGGCACCCTGGCCGTCTGTGTTGTCGTCGCCTTTGCCGGCCGCCTCGGCCTGCGCTGGCTGATCGATACCATGGGCGCGCGCAAGCTCGAGCGCCAGCGTGAAGCCGCGGGCAGGTCCGCAGGCATCAGTCCGGTAAAGGTCGTGAATATCCTCGGCTGGATCGCCCTCGGCGCCTCGATCGCCCTGCCGATCATGTATTCGGACAACCGCTACGTGGTCGACACCGCCACCACGGTGCTGATCTACGTCATGCTGGGCTGGGGCCTGAACGTCGTGGTCGGCCTCGCGGGGCTGCTCGACCTCGGCTATGTCGCCTTCTATGCTGTCGGTGCATATTCGTATGCACTGCTGTCCACCCAGTACGGCTGGGGCTTCTGGGAGGCACTGCCGGTGTCGGGCGGCCTCGCCGCCACCTTCGGCATCCTGCTCGGCTACCCGATCCTGCGCCTGCGCGGCGACTACCTGGCCATCGTCACCCTGGGCTTCGGCGAGATCATCCGCATCATCCTGGTGAACTGGACCGAGTTCTCCAATGGCCCCAACGGCATCAGCTCGATTCCGCGTCCCAGCCTGTTCGGCCTTGATTTCACCCGCAGCCCGGCCGAGGGCGAACAGACCTTTGCCAGCTTTTTCGGCATCGAGTATTCGCCGATGCACCGCCTGATCTTTCTGTACTACCTGATCCTGGTGCTGGCCCTGCTCACCCATGCCTTCGTGTCGCGCCTGCGCAAGCTGCCGATCGGACGCGCCTGGGAAGCGCTGCGCGAAGACGAGATCGCATGCCAGGCAATGGGCATGAACACCACCAACATCAAGCTCTCGGCCTTTGCCATCGGTGCGATGCTGGGCGGCTTTGCGGGGGTGTTCTTCGCTGCACGGCAGGGCTTCATTTCGCCCGAGAGCTTCACCTTCACCGAGTCGGCCATCATCCTTGCCATCGTCGTGCTCGGCGGCATGGGCTCGCAGATGGGCGTCGTACTGGCGGCCACGCTGCTGGTGCTGATCCCGGAGTTCGGGCGCAACTTCTCCGAGTACCGGATGTTGCTGTTCGGGGCCGCGATGGTGTTGATCATGGTGTGGAAACCGAGCGGGCTGCTGTCGCACCGCGAACCCACGCTGCGCCTGGCCACCGGCGGCGCAGCCAGCAAGGACGCTGTAAAGGAGACCGCACAATGAGCACGCTGCTATCCGTGCGCGAACTGACGATGCGATTCGGCGGCCTGACCGCGATCGACCAGCTTTCGCTGGAAGTACCGGCGAACAAGATCACCGGCATCATCGGCCCCAATGGCGCCGGCAAGACGACCCTGTTCAACTGTCTGACCGGCTTCTACAAACCGACCACCGGTACCCTGCGCCTGAACCACCCGAGCCGCGGCGAGATCCGTCTGGAGTCACTGCCCAGTCATCGCGTTGCGCGTGACGCCCAGGTGGTGAGGACCTTCCAGAACATTCGCCTGTTCCCCAAGATGACGGTGCTGGAGAACCTGATCGTCGCCCAGCACAACGTGCTGCAGCGCGCGTCGAAGTTTTCCATCGCCGGCATCTTCGCGCTGCCCGGCTATCGCAAGGCGGAAGGCGAGGCGATGGCGCGCGCCGAGACCTGGTTGCGGCGTCTCAAGCTCGAGCAGTTCGCCGACCACGCTGCGGGCGACCTGCCCTACGGCATCCAGCGCCGGATCGAGATCGCGCGCGCGCTGTGCGTCAATCCGGTGCTGTTGTGCCTGGACGAGCCGGCAGCCGGTCTCAACCCGCGCGAATCGGCCGAGCTCAATGAACTGCTGCTCTACCTGAGCGGTGAAATGGGCATTGCCATTCTGCTGATCGAACACGACATGAGCGTGGTCATGAACGTTTCCGACCATATCTGCGTAATCAACTATGGCCGCAAGATCGCCGAGGGGTCGCCCGAAAAGGTGCAGAACGACCCGCATGTGATCAAGGCCTACCTTGGCGAAGACGACGAGGACGAAGCGTCCGGAGGGATCGCAGCATGATGCTGACAATGGAAGGGGTTCACGCCCACTACGGCCACATCCACGCCCTGCACGGCATCGATGTGGAAGTGCAGGTGGGCGAGATCGTCACCCTGATCGGCGCCAACGGCGCCGGCAAATCGACGCTGATGATGAGCCTGTTCGGCAGGCCCCAGGCCTCGGCCGGGCGCATCGTGTTCGACGGCGAGGACATCACCCACCTGCACACGCACGACATTGCCCGCCGCGGCATTGCGCTGGTACCTGAAGGGCGGCGCATCTTTCCGCGCATGACGGTGCTGGAGAACCTGCAGATCGGTGCAGCACAGGCCGACCCGGCCAACTACGAGGCCGACATCGCCCGCGTCTATGCGATGTTCCCCATCCTGCAGGAGCGCCTGTCGCAGCGCGCCGGCACGCTGTCGGGCGGCGAGCAGCAGATGCTCGCCATCGGCCGCGCGCTGATGAGCCGCCCCAAGCTGCTGCTGCTCGACGAACCCTCGCTCGGCCTGGCGCCGATCTACATTCGCCGCATCTTCCAGATCGTGCGCGAACTCAATCAGGATCACGGCATGACCATCCTGCTGGTGGAGCAGAACGCCAACCAGGCGCTGAAGGTCGCGCATCGTGCCTACGTGCTGCAGCATGGCGAGATCACGCTGTCCGGCACCGGGGCCGAACTGCTCGCCAGCCCGGAAGTGCGTGCGGCCTACCTTGAAGGCGGAGGCCACGCTTGAGCGACACCACGACGGCAGCACCGGCACGATGGCTGCCCTTCGTCGTGCTCGGTATCGGCCTGACGGCGATTTCCTTCGGTGCGGTGCTGGCGCGCCTGGCGCAGGCCGAGGGCGTGAGCTCGCTGGCGGTGGCGACCTGGCGCCTGGGCCTGGCGGCCATCATCGTGACCCCGATCGCGCTGATGCAGTCGCGGCAGGATCTGGCACGACTGAGCGGCCGTCAGATGCTGATGGCCGTCGCCGCAGGCTTCTTCCTGGCGCTGCACTTCGCCACCTGGATCAGCTCGCTGGAGTACACCTCGGTGGCCTCGAGCACGGCGCTGGTGACCACCAATCCGCTGTGGATCGGCATCGCCTCCTTCGTGCTGTTTCGCGAGCGGCCGGGCCTGATGATGATTGGCGGCATCGCGCTGTCGCTGGCGGGCAGCCTGTTCATCTTCTGGAGTGACAGCCAGAGCGTTGGCGTGGGCAGCGATCCGATGCTGGGCAACATGCTGGCGCTGGCCGGCAGCTGGTGCTTTTCCGCCTATCTGCTGATCGGGCGCCGGCTGCGCGCAGGGCTGGGCCTGTCGGCCTACATCTGGCTCGCCTACGGTGCGGCAGGCCTGTTCCTGTTTGCCGCCAGCAACATCGGCGGCGTCAGCCTGTTCGCGCACTCGAGCATGGCCTGGCTGGTGCTGCTGGGCATGGCGCTCGGCCCGCAGTTGCTGGGGCACACGTCCTACAACTGGTCGCTGCGCTACGTCTCGGCCACCTTCATTGCGGTGGTGACGCTGGGCGAGCCGGTAGGGAGCGCAATCCTCGCCTTCATCATCTTCGGCGAGGGCTTCGCGCCACTGCAGTTCGTCGGCTTCAGCCTGCTGCTGGTGGGAATCTACCTTGCTGCGCGGGGCGAGCAGCGCTGATCAGGCGAAAGACTGGTTGAGGTAACGCACCTCGTCCTGCGACAGGCGGAGCCCGACACGCTCGAGGCGGGCGAGCGTGTCTTCCAGTTCCCAGGGCGCGGCGATGCAGTACTTGCGCCCGTCCGTGGTCTGCATGTGCAGCCAGAAGGCATTCACATCGGACACACGACGGAGATAGAGGCGTGCAACCCGGGCCGGCTCGGCTTCGGCAAGCGCGAGGCCATCGACCTTCTTGCGCATGCCGCGAAAATACGACGCGGCAAGGCCTGCAACCACCAGAACGACAACCCCAGTCACTTCAAGCATCCCGACACTCCTTATCCGTCTTGCTGCTGTTGCAGCCGACCCGGCGCATGTGCGGGGCCAACTGTGTTCAGTCACAATGTGGGACGAAGCGTAACGCAGAGCTTAGAACCGCAACCCGTGGTCCATTCGATATCCTTAGATCGAATATCTATAAAGAGCGCGCAAGGGACCACGCAGGGCGCTCAGGGCAGGAAGGCGGAGAAGGTCGCCGGCAGCGGCGCATGCTCTAGGCTGCGCTGGGTGAACAGGAAGCGACCGTCGCAGACAAAACCGAGGTCGGCCCACGCCACCGCGTTCAGCGCATCGCGGAAGGCCTCGAGGTCGGCATCGGCACGGCGCGGAAAGACTGCCAGCACCGCGCCATCGTAATCCGTACACGGATGAAGGAAGAAGGGACTTGCGACCCGGGTGCGTCCATTCACATACACGCGTGGCAGCGCGCTGCGGTAGTGCAGGCGCCCCCACATCCACCAGTTGGACTCATCGAAGCGCGCCACCTTGCGCTGCAGCAGGCGCGTCTTGTGTGCATCGAGCACCGGCGGCGGCGGCTCGCCGGGCTCAGTCCAGATCATGCGCCGGGTCTCGCCGGTACTGACGGTGGATGAACAGACGAAGTCCCGGCTGCCATGCCGTGCATCGGCAAACAGTTCGTCGGCGCCCGATACCGCCCCGACCTTGACGAAGGCCACATCGGCCAGACGCAGCGGATAGTCCCCGCGCGCGAACATCAGGTGCCCGCCCGCCTCGACGAAATGCCGGGTTTCCCACGCCGGCGCCCGCAGCGCAGCCCCGATGTCGTCGCCCGTGCCAAGCTCAAGGTAACGCATGCTGCGTTCGCGACAGCCCTTCTCGAAACGCCAGATCAGACAGTTGGGCACGGCATCATCGAACACCCGCGCATCGCCGAGCTCGATGGCGTCGGTAATCGAGCCGGTCTCGTACAGCAGGCGGTTCAGATGCACCGCGGATGTTGCCTTGAGGAAATCGCGCGGCGTGATGAAGATCAGCTCGCCCCCCGGTACCAGATGGCGCACGCACTTTTCGATGAAGAACAGATAGAGATTGGAGCGCCCGTCGAAGCGCGCGTCCGGGCGGGTCGCCGTCAGGCGCTTGCGCGTGGCTTCGGGCACGTCCTGGAAGCGCACATAGGGCGGATTGCCGATGATGGTGTCGAACTGCTCGCTGTCCGGATAGGCGAAGAAGTCGATGTTGAGCGCGCCCGGCGGACAATAGTCGGCATCGAACTCGATGCCGACCGCCCCCGGCAGGTGCTGCAGAAACGCACCGTCGCCGCAGGAGGGCTCGAGCACACGGCCACTGTTGCGCCTGAGCGCGAGCATGGCGTGCACCACCGGCTGCGGGGTGAAGATCTGCCCCATCGCGGCGACATCACGCAGACCGAGTCCGAGTTGGGCGCTCATGCGCAGTCCCGCCACAATGGCGACGCCGGGCGCTTGCAGCGCGGCCGGGCGGAACGGTGAAGGACACTCATCATCGAAGCAGTCGAAACGCAGAAGGGATGCGACGATAACCCCGCCCGCCGGCACATGCAAACCCTGTGCTCACGGGCACATGAAAGGTGCATCGACGCGGAGCGTCGGTTACAGTCTCGCCACGTCGAAGCCCCACACCGCTCACACCCAACACACCATGCAACTTGTCGACTGCAGCCCCGAACGCCACGCCGGTGCCATCCTCGATCTGCTCAACGATGCGATCCTGCATTCGACCGCACTGTACGAATACACCCCGCGCCCGCCGCAGAGCATGGACGCATGGTTTGCCGGCA
Source organism: Parazoarcus communis (assembly GCF_003111645.1). Taxonomy (NCBI): domain Bacteria; kingdom Pseudomonadati; phylum Pseudomonadota; class Betaproteobacteria; order Rhodocyclales; family Zoogloeaceae; genus Parazoarcus; species Parazoarcus communis. Next base: position 3,746,069 of record NZ_CP022187.1, on the reverse strand, counting down.
AGCGCCAGGGCGGCTTTCCGGTGATCGGGCTGGAACACGAGGGGCGGCTCGCAGGCTTTGCCAGCTATGGCAGCTTTCGCGCCTACCCGGCGTTCAAGTACTCGGTTGAGCATTCGGTCTATGTGCACGCCGATTATCGCGGTCGCGGCGTTGGGCGGACGCTGCTGCAGGCGCTGATCGAGCGCGCGCGCCAGCACCAGCGCCACCTGCTGGTCGGCGCCATCGATGCTGGCAACGCGGCGAGCATTGCCCTTCACACCGGGCTCGGCTTCGTGCACGCGGGCACCCTGCCGCAGGCCGGCTTCAAGTTCGGGCGCTGGCTCGATCTCGCCTTCTACCAGCTCACGCTCGATACGCCTGAGGCCCCTGCAGACGGCTGAGTGCCTCAGGCACCGACACCGGCCACCTGAAGCACACATCCCGCATCGCCTTATCAGGCTGCGCGGTTCTGCCTCGCGGTCAGCTCCGGATCGTCATCCCGGTAGGTACGCTTGATGATGTCCCAGGCCTCCTCGGCGCTCTCCGCATAGTGGATCAGGCCGAGGTCGGCGTGGCTGATCACGCCCTCGTCCGCCAGGGCCTCGAAATTGACCACGCGGTCCCAGAACGCTCGGCCGAACAGCACGATCGGGCGCCGGCGGATCTTGCGCGTCTGCGCCAGTGTCAGCACCTCGAACAGCTCGTCCATGGTGCCAAAGCCGCCCGGAAAACTGACCAGCGCCACGGCCCGCATCAGGAAGTGCATCTTGCGGATGGCGAAGTAGTGGAACTGGAAACACAGTTCGGGCGTGATGTAGGGGTTGGGATCTTCCTCGAACGGCAGGTGGATGCTCATGCCCATGCTGCGGCCGCCGGCGTCGTACGCGCCGCGGTTGCCCGCCTCCATGATGCCGGGGCCACCACCGGTGGTGATGATCACCGGCTCGCCCAGTGCGTCGGCATCGCGGGTGACGAGCTCGGCAAAGCGTCGCGCCTCCTCGTAGTAGCGCACATTGGCCACCATGCGTTCGGCGTGGCGGATCGCATCGGGGTGGCCGGCATCCTGCGCGGACGCCAGCATGGCCTCGGCCTCTTCACGCGCCTTGAAGCGCGCGCTGCCGAAAATGACGATGGTGGACTCCACACCCTGGTCCTGCTGGATCAGTTCGGGTTTCATCAGCTCGAGCTGCATGCGTACCGGACGCAACTCTTCACGCAACAGGAACTCGGTATCCGCATAGGCCATGCCGTAGGAACTGCCGGGCCCTGCATAGCGGGAAGGCAGGCGCACAGTGGCCGCCTCGTCCTGAGCCGAGGGGAAATTGCGCGCCTTGAGGGGACTCTTCTTGTCCATGATGATTCTCCGATGCACGAGGATCTCGCGCGGTTATTGTTGCACTGCAACATTTCCAATTGCAAGCAGATTCGTCACTGCTCCGCACCCTGCAGCCGGCAGCACCCACAAGGGCGAAAACGGGTAATCTTCAATGACAGACACAAGCGGGAACTCTTTTGGTGGCAACAGATCCATTACGACGCCATCCATGCTTCAGTCGCTTTTCATTGTCCGCGCCGTACCAAAATCCAACAGGAGATGCGCATGTCCCGAGACACGAATGCAAAGACCGCCGAGTTCGACAGCCTGCTGCCTTCGGCACAGCTCAATCGCCGGGCCTTCATCACCACGCTGACTGCTGCGGGCTTTGCGCTTGCGGTACAGCCAGTCCAGGCCAGCACCGTGATCAACACCGACAGCGCAGGGCTGGACACCGGCAATGCGACGGTCAACACGGCCACGGGCGAACTCCCGCTGTATTTTGCACGACCGGCAGGCGGAATGAAGCTGCCGACGGTGCTGGTGATACAGGAAATCTTCGGTGTGCATGAGCACATCCGCGACGTCTGCCGGCGCCTCGCCAAGCAGGGCTACCTCGCCATCGCACCCGAACTGTATTTCCGCCAGGGCGATCCGACCAAGCTGGACAACGTCGGCGCCATCCTCTCAGGCATCGTATCCAAGGTCCCCGACGCACAGGTCATGAGCGACCTCGACGCCTGCGCAGCCTGGGCGCCTGGGCACGGTGGCGACGCGGCGCGCCTGGCGATCACCGGGTTCTGCTGGGGTGGCCGCATCACCTGGCTGTACGCCGCGCACAACCCGAAACTGCGCGCAGCCGTGGCCTGGTACGGACGCCTCGACGGCGCGCCCTCCGAGCTCATGCCCAAGCATCCGCTCGACATTGCCGGCAGCCTGCACGCACCGGTGCTGGGGCTGTACGGCGGCAAGGACCAGGGCATCCCCGTGGTCGATGTCGATGCGATGCGCGACGCGCTGAAGAAGGCGGGCAAGGCTGGAGAACTGGTTGTCTATCCCGACGCCCCGCATGCATTCAATGCGGACTACCGCCCGAGCTATCGCCCAACCGAGGCGGCAGACGGCTGGAAGCGCATGCTGGCCTGGTTCGAGCGCAACGGCGTGTAGCTTTTCACGAGTAGTGTGTGTTTAGTGCCACAAGCGTATGAATTTCGTCACAATGGAAACGTCACAATGGAAACGTAGCATTACTTTACCGGTAAAGTAATGCTCACTTCTACCGTTGACTGTTCACGCTGCGGCGCGAGCCAATCGGCGTACATCAACGTGCCCACCTGGACGGGCAAGGCTTGATCGGCTTTGCCCGTTTTCCTGAGATTCAATCCGCACACATGAAAACAATCTTTCTGGTCGACGACTCCGCCACCATCCTGCTGTCCATTTCGGGCATTCTGACCAAGGCCGCGTACGGCGTGGAAAAGGCATCCAATGCCGCCGATGCGTTGAAGAAGTTCCAGTCCGGCGTCAAGGTGGATCTGTTGATCACCGATCTCAACATGCCGGGCATGAATGGAATCGACTTCATCAAGGAAGTCCGCAAGCTGCCGAATTACCGCTTCATGCCCATCCTGTTCCTGACCACCGAGTCGCAACAGTCCAAGAAGGCGGAAGCCAAGGCCGCCGGGGCGTCCGGCTGGATCGTCAAGCCTGCATCCGCCGACGAACTGCTCAACACCATCAAACTCGTGATGCGCTAAGAATGCCGCTCAATACACTACTTCGCCGGTCGAGCATGGTCTTTGCAACCGTCGCCACAGGCGCCGGTCTCGTAGTGTTCTTTTTCAATGGGTGGTTTCACGAGGTGTTTCTACCCGGCGTCGGCCTGTCGCAGCCGGTCGGCGATGCCGTAGGCGCCATGCTGATCGTCGCCGTGGCCTACATCGGGCAACGCCTCGTGTCACTTGCGTTCTTCAAGGACGGGATGCTCGGCATGTCCACCCGCCAGAGCGAGCTCGAGCACGCCTCGGAAAACGTCGGCGCGGTTGCGGACGAGGTCGCGCAGGAACTTCGCGTCGTGCCCACCTACAACGATGTGTTGCGCAAACAGCTCGACAGCGTCGTGCAGCAGACCGAAAAGGCGGCCTACGACATCACCGAGCGCCTGCAGGCCATCGACGAGGTCGTAGGCCGCCTCGGCGCCTTCGTCGCCGAAAGCTCGGCCGAGTCGAACGAGATGGCGCACGCTTCCGAAGCCCGTATCGCCGCAAACCAGAAACTGATCGCGGACATGCGCAAGTACATCAGCTTCCGGATCGAGGAAACGCAAGCTGACCAGGTACGCGTGGGCCAGGTGGTCAAGGAAGCGCGCTCGCTCGAGTCGCTCACCCGCCTGATCAAGGACATTGCCGCCCAGACCAATCTGCTCGCGCTCAATGCCGCCATCGAAGCGGCCCGTGCAGGTGAAGCCGGGCGTGGGTTCGCGGTGGTCGCGGACGAAGTGCGCAAGCTCTCGGCCGAGACCGAGAAGGCGGTTGTCCTGATCAACCGGGGCATTCTCAGCGTGGCCAGCACGATTGAAACCCAGTTGCAGGAAAAGCTGTCATCGGTCAATCTCGAGAGCGAACAGGCCGCACTGAATCAATTCGCTGATCAACTGAGCGAACTGGGCCACAGCTATGAGGAAATCCTCGTGCATCAGGGCCATGTGATTGACACCGTGCGCACCAGCAGCGAAGCGCTGGCAACCATGTTCATGTCTGCCCTGGCAAGCGTACAGTTCCAGGACGTCACCCGCCAGCAGATCGAGCACACCTCGGACTCCCTGACCCGCCTCGATGGGCATCTCGGCGTTCTCGCCGAGCGCCTCGGACAATCGGAAGAACCGGATTTCAGCTACATCCCGCTGTCGCAGCACCTGGACGAGATCTATTCGAACTACGTGATGGACCAGCAGCGTCATACGCACCATACGGCCCTGCACGAAACCGACAACGCAAGCAGTGGCCAGGGCGCCAAGATAGAACTCTTCTGAGGTGGCAATGAGCGATTCTCGATCCGGCACCCGGGTGGCGATCGTCGATGACATGACGATCTACAACGCCAGCGCACAGAAACAGCAGCTGCTCGACGCACTTGCAGTCCACGATGAGATCGAGATCGATCTGTCGGCGGTGGCAGAAATCGACACCGCGGGCATCCAGTTGCTGATACTGGTCAAGCGCGAGGCCAGCAGGCTGGGGAAGCGCGCCGTTCTCGTCGCCCACAGTGCGGCTGTGCGTGAAGTCGTCGACTTCTTCAATCTCGCAGCCAGCTTCGGCGACCCGATGCTCATCCCCGCCCGAGAAGGCTAACGCCCGGACCCATCATGGACGAAATCACCACCGTTTTCGTAACTGAAAGCCGCGAACAGCTTGCCGCGCTCGAGGATGCCCTGCTGCAACTCGAAGGCAGCCCCGAGGACAGCGACATCCTCAACGCCGTCTTTCGATCCGCCCACACCATCAAGGGCGGCGCAGGTGTCGTTGAATGCGGCTTCATCGTGTCCTTCACCCACGTGGTGGAGAACGTACTCGACCGGCTGCGCAATGGCGAGATCAAGCTCAGCGGCGACCTCGTCGCCTTGCTGCTTGCCTGTTCGGATCATATCGGCAACCTGCTCGACGTCCTCGCCGCCGGTACGCCAGCGCCCGATGCGGACCTGGCCGCCGAAGGCAGCGCCCTGCTGAACCGGTTGCAACGAGACTGGCTGGAAAAGGGCAACGGTGGCGATGCACCGTCGTCGGCGCCGCCCTCGGCGCGCGACGAGCCCCTGCACAGTTCGGGCGGTGGCGAAGTGGAGACGGATTGCTGGCACATTTCGCTGCGGTTCGGCCCCGATGTCCTTCGCAATGGCATGGACCCGCTGGCCTTTCTGCGTTACCTCACCTCGATCGGCAGGATCGTGCTGCTGGAAACCCTCGCGGACAGCATGCCGAATGCTGACGAAATGAATCCGGAAGCCTGTTATCTCGGCTTCGAGATCAGTTTTGCGTCGACGGCTGACAAGGCCAGCATCGAACGCGTGTTCGATTTCGTGCGCGACGATTGCACGCTGCACATCCTGCCACCTCACAGCAAGCTGTCCGACTATGTCGCCCTGGTGAACCAGCTGCCCGAAGACCCGATGCGGCTGGGTGAGATCCTGGTCCGGGTGGGGGCACTGACCCAGGCCGAACTCGATGAGGGTCTCCGCAAGCAGGAGGCGCCACCTGGAAGCGATAGCGCCGATTCCGCTCCGCCGATTCCGCTCGGGGAAATTCTGGTCGAACAGAAGGTTGTCAGCCCCGAGCTCGTCGATGCCGCCATCGTCAAGCAGAAGCAAGTCACTGACAAGCGTGCAGCCGAAGCACGGCTCATCCGCATTCCCGCGGACAAGCTCGACAAGCTCATCGACCTCGTCGGCGAGCTTGTCATTGCGGGGGCCAGCGTCAACCTGCTGGCGACCAACACCGGCATCGGCGAACTCATCGAAGCCACATCGCTTACCGGGCGCCTGGTCGAGAGCATTCGCGATGCCGCACTGCAGCTGCGCATGGTGCAGATCGGCGAGACCTTCAACCGCTTCACCCGCGTTGTCCGCGATGTATCACGAGAACTCGGCAAGGACATCGAGCTGTCGATTTCCGGCGGCGACACCGAGCTCGACAAGTCGATGGTCGAGAAGATTGGCGATCCGCTCATGCACCTTGTGCGCAACGCCATGGACCACGGCATCGAAGCCCCGGATGTCCGCGTCGCCAATGGCAAGCCCGCACGCGGGCGGCTCGAACTGAACGCCTTTCACGACTCCGGCAGCATCATCATCGAAGTCGCCGACGACGGCGGCGGACTCAATCGCGATCGCATCATGGCCAAGGCAGTGGAGCGCGGCCTGATCCAGCCCGGCCAGGTCCTGACCGACGCCGAGACATACAACCTCATCTTCGAGGCCGGCTTTTCAACCGCCGAGCAGGTCAGCAACCTTTCCGGTCGCGGCGTCGGCATGGATGTCGTGAGGCGCAATATCCAGAGCCTGCGCGGTACCGTCGAAGTCAGTTCGACAGCGGGCCAGGGCTCCCGCTTCGCGATCCGCCTGCCGCTCACGCTGGCCATCATCGACGGTTTTCTGGTCGGGGTGGGTCGGTCCGCCTACGTCATCCCGCTTGACTCGGTGGTCGAATGCATCGAACTCACCCGGGATTCGGACGGACGCGATTACATCAACCTGCGCGGCGAAGTACTGCCTTTCGTGCGCTTGCGCGAAATGTTCGAGTTCCGCGGCGAAGCACCCGCACGGCAGAACGTTGTGGTGGTCCAGTACGCCGGGCTCAAGGCAGGCATTGTCGTCGACAACCTGATGGGCGAATTCCAGACAGTGATCAAACCGCTGGGCACCATCTTTCACCATGTGAAAGGCATCGGCGGATCGACCATCCTCGGCAGTGGCGAGGTGGCGCTGATTCTCGACGTTCAGGCGCTCATACAGCGCTGCACTGCACACGAAACACAACGGGCCGAGCAACCCGCCTCGATCCGATAGCCGATCATCCAGATCCTTGAATTCAGCTTGTGAGGGAGAACGTTTTGAAGAACCTTAAGATTGGTGTCCGACTCGGCATTGCATTCGCGCTTGTCATTTCCTTGCTGATCCTGATCGCAGTGATCAGCCTGCAGCGTATCGGATCGCTTGCCGGCGAAATCGATATATTGGTCAATGACCGCTATATCAAGACGGTCTGGGCGAACAATGTCATAGACCAGGTAAACGTCGTTGCGCGCGTGACGAGAAACGCACTGCTCGTGACCAACCCGTCGGATGCTGAACGCGAGCTCGCGAGAATTCCGCCCGCCTCGGCGATCATCACGGAAAATCTCGACCGGCTGAAGAACAGCATCACGACCGACAAGGGCAAAGAGATACTCGGCCACGTCGCGAAGGCGCGTGGCGAATACGTGAGCACGCTGCGGCAACTGGAGAGTCTGGTCAGGTCCAATGCCAAGGCCGACGCCGTCACCTTGCTAGTGGGCGACATGCGTACGACGCAGGCGAACTATCTGGACGCCATCAACAATCTCATCGAGTACCAAAGCTCGCTGATGACCGAGGATGGCAAACATGCGATCGAGATCGCCGGCGATTCACGTCAGCTGATGATCGTACTAGCGGTCGTCGCCGCCTTGCTCGCGGCCGCACTGGCGATGCTGATCGCACGTTCCATCACGCGCCCGGTCGGGCTTGCGGTCTCAGCCGCCAAGAAAATGTCCGTCGGAGACTTCAGCTTCGAGCTCCAGTCCGACGCCAAGGACGAGGTGGGTGAAGTCCTGCGTGCGGTCGCAAGCGTGCAGACCAGTGTAAAGACCATGGTCGACGATGCGTCGATGCTGTCGGCTGCGGCGGTGGCAGGCAAACTGTCGACGCGCGCCGATGCCGACAAGCATCCGGGTGACTTCCGCAAGATTGTCGACGGCGTGAACCAGACGCTGGACGCGGTGATCGGCCCGCTCAACGTCACCGCGAAATACGTCGACGAAATCTCCAAGGGCATCATCCCGCCGACCATTACCGAGAAATACAACGGCGACTTCGACCTCATCAAGACCAACCTGAACAACATGGTCAAGATGATGGGCGAACTGCTGGCGCAGACCGACATCATCATCCAGGCTGCTGCTGCGGGCGAGCTGGACAAGCGCGCCAATGCCTCACTCTTCGTCGGTGGCTGGAACCAGCTGGTGAGCGGGGTGAACCAGACACTGGAAAACGTGGTCGGTCCGATCAACGACGTGCGCCGCGTCATGGCTGCAATGGAACAGGGCGACATGACGCAGTCCATCACCAGCAACTACCGTGGAGATTTCGACGCACTCAAGCAGGCCATCAACAACACGATCAGTCGATTGGCCGAAACCATCAATCAGATCAATACCGCCGCCGACGCGCTCAACAATGCCGCAGCGCAGGTCTCGGCCACGGCGCAGTCGCTGAGCCAGTCGTCGTCGGAACAGGCCGCCAGCGTCGAAGAGTCCTCCGCTTCGATCGAGCAGATGACCGCATCGATCAACCAGAACTCCGAGAACGCCAAGGTGACCGACGGCATGGCCGCCAAATCCTCGACCGAAGCGGTCGAAGGGGGCGAAGCGGTCAAGAACACGGTGACCGCCATGAAGGACATTGCCGGCAAGATCGGCATCATTGACGACATCGCCTATCAGACCAACCTGCTGGCGCTGAACGCGGCCATTGAAGCAGCGCGTGCGGGCGAGCATGGCAAGGGTTTTGCCGTCGTCGCCGCCGAGGTGCGCAAACTGGCGGAACGCAGTCAGGTCGCCGCGCAGGAGATCGGCAAGCTCGCCGGAAATTCGGTGAACCTGGCCGAACGGGCAGGCGAGCTGCTCGACGAGATGGTGCCATCGATCCGCAAGACTTCCGACCTCGTGCAGGAGATCGCCTCGGCCAGTCAGGAACAAAGCGCCGGCGTAGTGCAGATCAACAGTGCGATGAATCAGCTCAACAAGGCCACGCAGCAGAACGCTTCCGCCTCCGAGGAGCTTGCCGCAACGGCGGAAGAACTGGGCGGACAGGCCGGTCAGTTGCAGGAGATCATGGGCTTCTTCAATGTCGGTGGCAGTGCTGCAGGCAAGCCAAGTGCAGCCGCACGCAAGTCCGGGCCGCGGGGCACGCTGTCAGCCGCGCCCGCCGCTTCGACGACGGCGCGATCGGCTCGCAGCAGACCGGTCAGCTTCTCCGAATCCGATTTTGAAAAGTTCTGAACCTGAACACAGCGCAGGAGCCGGAACAATGAATCAGGTCGTCGCAAGTGGCACGCGCCAGGTGAGCACCAAGCGCGAGGCGGGGGACGACACCCCCGCCCAGTACCTCACCTTCAGTCTCGGGGGCGAGGTGTTTGCCCTCGGCATTCTCAACGTCAAGGAAATCATCGAGTTCGGCAGCGTGACCGAGATTCCGATGATGCCGGTCTTCATTCGCGGGGTAATCAATCTGCGCGGAGCGGTCGTGCCCGTCATCGACCTCTCCGCCCGCTTTGGCGGCACCGCCACCACGGTGTCCCGTCGTACCTGCATCGTCATCGTCGAAATCGACAGCGAAGATGGCAAGCAGGATCTCGGCGTCATTGTCGATGCCGTCAATGAAGTACTGGAAATTCCCCGCGCCGAAATTGAACCGCCCCCGAGTTTCGGCGCCAAGATTCGTGCCGACTTCATTCAGGGCATGGGCAAGGTGGACGGCCGCTTCGTGATCATTCTCAATGTCGACCGGGTGCTGTCGACAGCGGAAATCGCAATGCTTGCACGAATGGGCAACGAAGACGGCAACGCGGCCTGAGAATAATGACCGCCGGCGCGATGTCAGCCGCATGAGCTGATATCGCTCACGGCGGAAGGGGACATCATGAACAATGCTGGCTATGGATGGCGCTCCATCCGTCTGCGCCTATTCATTCTGTTTGCGCTCGTTGTCATTGGCGCCGGCTATTACGCAACATCCGACCTGCTTCGTCAGTGGCGTGCCGAAACGGAGCTTGACCAGCTGGCGACACTCGGCCGCCTGTCCATCGCATCCAGTGCCGTCGCGCACGAATTGCAAAAGGAACGCGGCCTGTCCGCCGGTTTCATCGCGTCCAAAGGGGTCCGTTTCAGCGAGGAACTCCGGTCACAGCGCAAATTGTCGATTTCCGCGTTTGCCGTACTGGCCGACACGCTTGACCGCGCAAAACTGCAGGAACTCGATGCGAACATCCGCAGCGGTGTGGATTCGGCCCGCACGCAAGTCGAAAATCTCTCTTCGATCCGCGCCGACATCGATTCAGGCCGGGCAACGCCGGCGCAGTCCTTTACTGCCTACACCGCCGCAATCGAAAAGCTGCTCATGGTCGTAGAGCACAGTGCGGCGAGCGCGAGCAACGCCGAGATTTCACGCGAGATAACCGCTTATCTGATGTACCTGAATGCAAAGGAACAAGCCGGCCGTGAGCGCGCCACCCTGAACGGCGTCTTCACTTCGAACAGCTTCGACCCCGCCACCTACCGCCGCTACGTAACGCTGCTGGCCACCCAATCGACCTATTTGCATGCGTTCGCGATTTACGCCGACGCCGAAGCCAGGGCCCTTCACCAGGCCTTGACGGATACCGCCCCGAGCAGAGAGGTCGAGCGCATGCGCCAGACCGCGTTCGACAAAGCGCAGAGCGGCGGGTTCGATATCGATCCGTCGGACTGGTTCCAACAGATCACCGCAAAGATTGATGGCATGAAATCGGTCGAAGATCATCTCGCACGCCAGGTCGCGAGCATGAGCGAAAGAATGGCCGCAGGTGCAGCCCGGCAGATGGCAGTGTCGGCCATGACGATGATCGCAATGGCTGTGCTTGCCCTGGTCTTCGGCCTGCAGGTCCGCCGGATGCTGCGCACACTGCACCTGACCGCGCTCAATGCCCGGTGCATTGCGGCCGGCGATCTCGATCATGCCATCATCGTCACGCAGCACGATGAACTGGGCGAAATCGACTTGGCGCTGGGCGAAGTCCAACGCAATGTGCATGCGATGATGGACGATGCCGTCATGCTTTCCGAATCCGCTGTTGGTGGAATTCTGTCAACCCGCGCCGACGCAAACCGGCATCAAGGCGGTTACCGCAAGATCATCGAAGGGGTGAACGCAACGCTGGACGCGGTTGTCGGCCCCTTGAGCATCGCCGCCGATTACGTCGACCGCATTTCCCGTGGCGCCATCCCGCCGCGGATCACCGAGGCTTACAACGGTGATTTCAACACCATCAAGAACAACCTCAATACGTGCATCGACGCCATCGGCGCCCTCGTCGCCGACGCCACCATGCTGGCACAGGCAGGCCTGAACGGCCAACTCCAGATCCGCGCCGACGCCGGTCGACACCAGGGCGATTACCGAAAGATCGTCGACGGCGTCAATAGCACGCTTGACGCCGTCATCGCGCCAATCGACGAGGTCAAGCACATCATGCTCGCGCTGAGCCAGGGTGACCTCACGCAGCGGATCGACGCCCGCTACGCGGGTGATTTCGAGGTCCTCGAGAATGCGGTAAATGAGTCGCTGGATAAACTCGCAGCCATCATCGAGCAGGTGCGCACGGCCGCCGACGCGCTCTCGAGCGCTGCCGGCCAAGTCTCCTCGACCGCCCAGAGCTTGTCCCAGGCCTCTTCCGAGCAAGCAGCCAGCGTAGAGGAGTCCCTGGCCTCGATCGAGCAGATGACCGCATCGATCAACCAGAACTCCGAGAACGCCAAGGTGACCGATGGCATGGCCGCCAAGTCCTCGACCGAAGCAGTCGAAGGGGGCGAAGCGGTCAAGAACACGGTGACCGCCATGAAGGACATTGCCGGCAAGATCGGCATCATCGACGACATCGCCTATCAGACCAACCTGCTGGCGCTGAACGCGGCCATCGAAGCGGCGCGTGCAGGCGAGCATGGCAAGGGCTTTGCCGTCGTCGCCGCCGAGGTGCGCAAACTGGCGGAACGCAGTCAGGTCGCCGCGCAGCAGATCGGCCAACTCGCCGGAAATTCGGTCAATCTGGCCGAACGCGCAGGCGCGTTGCTCGGCGAGATGGTGCCCTCCATCCGCAAGACTTCCGACCTGGTGCAGGAGATCACCTCGGCCAGTCAGGAACAAAGTGCCGGCGTGGTGCAGATCAACGGCGCCATGAGCCAGCTCAGCAAAGCCACGCAGCAGAACGCATCGGCCTCGGAGGAGCTTGCGGCCACCGCGGAGGAGTTGGGGGGACAGGCTGCCCAGTTGCAGGAAACCATGGCGTTCTTTGCCGTCAATACCGACAGGTCATGCCACTAGTGCCACGCCGGAATACCGCTCGATGAACAACTGGGATGCCATGTCGGCGCAGGAGATCGAGCGCATGGCGCGAAACATTGCGCCGGGCGGATGGTCGGTTGAACGACATAAACCGCTCGCCACCTTGCTGGGCTCCTGCGTGGCGGTCTGCATGTTCGACGACATTGCCCACATCGGCGGAATGAATCATTTCATGCTTCCCAGCATGAGCCGCAGCCAGGGTGCCAACGACGCCGACATCGACAACCTGCTGTCTGGAGACTACGCCATGGAAGTGCTGCTCAATGCACTTCTTGCTCAGGGAGCAGCAAGGCACAGGGTGAAGGCCAAGGCCTTCGGGGCCGGAACCATATTGACGGGTTCCGCATCGTCGGGGATCGGCGTGCGCAACGCGGAGTTTGCACGCGAGTGGCTGCAACGCGAGCACATCCCGCTGATTGCATCCGATTTTCTCGGCCCCTGGTCGCGCAAGGTGCTCTTCGTGCCCGAGACCGGCGATGCATATTGCCGGCGCATGGCCACCACCCAGGCCACCGCACAGGGCATCGCGCGCGAGGAAGCGGCCTATGCGCAGTCGCTGCAGCGCAAACCGCCAAAATCAAACATCGAACTCTTCTGAGCACCGTTTCGCTTGCACGCTCCCATGGACAATCCCCAGATCACCCATCACGAATTCGCGCTGTTCCAGCGCCTGATATACCGGCTCGCCGGGATCAGCCTTGCGGACACCAAGAAGATCCTCCTTGTGGGACGCCTTTCCAAGCGCCTGCGCCATTACGGACTGGGCACCTTCGGCGAGTATTACCGCATGCTTGCCAGCGGCGACCATCCGCAGGAAGTGCAGATGATGGTCGACCTGCTCACCACCAACGAAACCTATTTCTTCCGCGAAGCCGCCCATTTCGACCTGCTCGCAGACATTGCCGCACAGCGCCGCGGCAATACATTCCGGGTCTGGAGCGCCGCATGCTCCTCGGGGGAGGAGCCCTATACCATGGCCATGGTCCTGGCGGAAACGCTGGGCCTGAATGCGCCATGGGAAATTATTGCCACCGACATCAGCCTGACCGTACTCGAACGAGCGGAAATCGGCTATTACGCCATGGAACGCGCAACCGGCATTCCACCCGAGCTACTCAAGAAGTACTGCCTCAAGGGCGTTCGCGAACATGCGGGCAATCTGCTCATCCAGCAGAAGTTGAGGGAGCGCGTGCAATTTCGGCACTTCAATCTCATCGCGCCCGACCCACGCGACCTCGGCCAGTTCGACGTCACGTTCCTGCGCAATGTGATGATCTACTTCGATCAGGAAACCAAGCGCAAGGTCGTGGCGCACATGCTCCCCCATCTGCGCAAAGACGGCTACTTCGTGGTGGGGCACTCCGAGACGCTTAACGGCCTGAGTGATGATCTCGCATCCTTGCGCCCGACCGTATATTGCCGTCGAGAATACCGCGCCCTGCACCGCGAGCATGCTTGACCGCCCCATGAAACAGCGCACAGACAGGAACATCACGTGACGTCAGGAAAGATCAAAGTCATGATCGTCGACGACTCGGCCGTCGTGCGGCAAGCCATCAGCCAGACGCTGGCTGTCGACCCTGGCATCGAAGTCATCGCCGCTGCTGCCGATCCCCTGTTTGCGATGCGAAAGATGGAAGTGCAGTGGCCGGATGTGATCATCCTTGATATCGAGATGCCCCGTATGGACGGGCTGACCTTCCTCAAGAAGATCATGAGCGAGCGCCCGACCCCGGTGGTGATCTGCTCATCCCTCGCTGAACGTGGTGCGGAAGCGACGATGAATGCCCTGTCCGCGGGCGCCGTGTCCATCATCACCAAACCCAAGATGGGCGTGAAACAATTCCTCGAGGACAGTGCCAACGACGTCGTCCAGGCGGTCAAGGCAGCCGCGCGCGCCAACGCGCGACGCCTCGCGCCTCGCACCGCGGTCAACGCTCCGCTACCGAAGCTGTCGGCGGACGCGGTAATCACCAGCGGGCTTGGAAGCGGCGCGTCGATGGTGCGCACAACCGACTGCGTCGTCGCCATCGGCACCTCCACCGGCGGCACCCAGGCACTTGAAGCGGTATTGACACGGTTGCCCGCCGTATGCCCCGGCATCGTCATCGTCCAGCACATGCCGGAGAGGTTTACCGCGATGTTCGCCGAACGCCTCAACGGCCTGTGCGAAATCGATGTACGAGAGGCGCGTCACGGCGACCGCGTTGTCCCCGGCCGGGCCTTGATCGCACCGGGAGGAAAGCACATGCTGCTGACCCGCAGCGGGGCTCAATACGCCGTCGAGGTGGTCGATGGACCACTGGTCAATCGCCATCGGCCGTCTGTCGATGTCCTGTTCCGCTCCTGCGCGAAGTTCGCCGGGCGCAATGCATTCGGCGTCATCATGACCGGAATGGGTGACGACGGCGCCCGTGGCCTGAAGGAAATGCATGACGCAGGCGCGAGCACGGTGGCAGAAGACGAGTCCAGCTGCGTTGTCTTCGGCATGCCCAAAGAGGCGATCAAGCTCGGCGCTGTCGATACCGTACTGCCACTGGACAGGATTCCCGCAGCCATTCTTCGCGCAGGCAAGTCCTGAGACAACGGATCGGCACGCACGACACCGATACCGGCGAAAAGGCCGAAGGCAATGCCGAAGGCTATCGCGAGCAATGTGGTCAGCCACCGCCAGAAACTCCCGCGCATCTCCTTCTCCCGCACCCGTTCGTTGCAAACTTGAAGGTGTGGGTTTGACGGTTTATTCCGAGCTGCGTTCCTCGGCTTCGAGCGCTTGAAGCTCATGCAGCAGGCGGCCCGCGATCAAGCCGTTAACCAGACCGAAAATCACCGCCGCGGCGGAGAATATCGGCACCAGGTAGAATACGCCGTCGTGCGGCACCAGCCATATCCGGGCGACCACGAGTTGTGCGCCGATGTGGGCGAAGGCGGCCAGAATGCTGTGGCTGACCGGCCCGAACCAGCGCCGCGGCAAGTGCATCGCCACCCCGAGCGCGAGCAGGCTGGCAAGCGCACCCGACAGGCTGAGAAAGAAGCCCGGTGCCAGAAACTGTCCCAGCAGCAGGCTGCCCGCCAGCACCCGCAGCAAGGCCACCCACACCGCTTCACGCCAGCCCCAGCGCGCCAGCACCACCAGCGTCACGATGTTCGCCAGACCCGGCTTCACGCCGGGCAGCGGCAGCGGGATCACCGCCTCCGCCACGGTAAGCACGATTGCGGCCGCGGCATGGCGGGCGATGCGACGGTCCTTGACCGTGGGGACGAGTTCAATAGTTGAGGGAGTCATAGTCGCTGCCGCGCCCGGTGAGGGTCAGGCTGACCTGGTTGGGGGCACAGATGGCCACTGCGCCGGCGCGGCTCAGCCAGCCCTGGCGCACGCAGTACTGGCGCGGACCGGGGTCGGACGCAACCCGCGCACGTCCGGGTTCGATCTCGATCAGCGTGGTGCCGAGCGGCCCTTCGACTTCAATCTTGCGCGCACGCGACAGGTCGGCCTCGGCCACGACCTTGCCGGCCGCCCTGACGATGATGCCGTCCGGCGCGCCGCCGGTCCAGAAGCCAAGCGCCGAGTACACACACAGCGCAAACCCGGCGCACACGACCAGCCAGTCTCCTGGCCGCAGCAGGGCACGCCAGTCTGCGTCCAGGCGGATCACTTGCCTGCTGCAGCGCGATCGGCATCGCGCCGCGCGGCGGAGCGATGACGCACCAGCACCTGAGCACTGTCCTTGAAGCGTCGTGCCAGCCACTCTGCGATATACACCGAGCGATGCTGCCCACCGGTGCAGCCAATGGCGACGGTCAGGTAGCTGCGATTATCGCGAAGGTAGCTCGGCAGCCAGTTGGCAACGAAGCGTCGAATGTCCTCGGCCATGCGTCCGACCTCAGGCACTTTCTCGAGAAAGTCGATCACCGGCTTGTCGCGCCCGGTGAGCGGCCTCAGCATCGGGTCGTAGTGCGGGTTGGGCAGGCAGCGCACATCGAACACCAGATCGGCATCCATCGGAATGCCGTACTTGAAGCCGAAGGACTGGAACATCAGCGTCATGCCCGATTCCGCTTCGACATTGATGAAATCCTTGATCCACGTGCGCAGCGTGTTGGCATGCATGTCGCTGGTGTCGATGCGGTGTCCCAGCTCCGCGATCTGGGCGAGGGCATCGCGTTCCTGGTGGATGGCCTCACCCAGCGACACCCCGCCTTCGGCCAGCGGGTGGCGTCGCCGCGTTTCGGAAAAACGGGCAATCAGGGTGTCATCACGCGCTTCCAGAAAGACGAAGCGCACGTCACGCACGATGCCGCGCACCGCCTGAAGCTGCTGCGGCAGTGCAGCGATGCTGCCACCCGAGCGCACGTCCACCGCCACCGCCACGCGCTGGTAGCCGCTGCCACGCAGGGTCGCCACCAGCTGCGGCAACAGCGTTGCCGGCAGGTTATCGACGACGAAATAGCCCGCGTCTTCGAGCACGTTGAGCGCAATGCTCTTGCCCGAGCCTGAAAGGCCACTGATCAGCACAATCTGCATGACAGGAATCTGAGTTGAGGATGCATCACTATAGCGGATGCAGGCTGCGAAAACTTTAAGCCCGGCTGGCCACTAATGAGACAGCAAGACCACGTTTTCTATCCGTGAGCGGGCGCGCGCCGACATTGTATGCTCGCGCGCAGCCGCCGCAAGAATGCGGCGGGGGTGGTCTCAGCTGGCCACCAGGTCTTTCCCCTCGCGGTGTGCCACGCCGGCGCGCTCGAGTTCCGAGATCAGCCAGGCGGCAAGCGCATCCGCGCCAAGACCGAGGAATCGCGCATTGGCCTCCCGGTACAGGGGGGTTTCGGCAAGATACTGCGGCAGCACATCGAGGGACATGCGCCGCGCATCGAGCAGGGCAAAGGTCACGCAGGCCCGGATCGCGTTGCGCGCCATGCGTGCGCCATCGTCCTCGAACGCACGCAGCCGGGCGAAAGCGCGCTCGAGCGCCTCGTCGAAGTCGGAAAAAGGCGCACCGTGCCCGGGTATCACCGCATCCACCGCGAGGCGGCCAATGGACTCCAGCGTACGCCGCGCTTCGCCGAGTCCGTCACCACTTCCCAGCACTTCGGCAAACAGAATGCCGAAGCCGTCGCGCCACAGCGCATCACCCGAGATCAGGATGCGACGCTCGGCGTTGTAGTAGGCGAGCGCATCCATGTCGTGACCCGGTACGGCGATTGCCTGCCATTCGAGTTCGCCGGCGACAAAGCGGTCACCTGCTTCCAGCAGCCCGGTGGCGGCAAAACGCTCGCCCTTCTGTGCGGCCGTGCGCAGCAGCAGCGCATCTTCGTCCCAGTTGGCAACCGCATCGGCCATGCCTGCCGGAATCGTGATCGAGCAGCCAAAGCTGCGCTGTACCGCGGCATTGCCACCGATGTGATCAGAGTGCGAATGGGTGTTGATCAGACGGCGCAGTTTCCGCCCGTCCAGCCCCCGGCGCACGAGCTCGACGGTCTGCCCCGCATGGCTGAAGTAGCCCGAATCGATCAGCGTGGCCTCATCGCCATCGGCAAGCAGGATATTGTTGGCCGACAGCCAGCCGCGCTCGAACACCTGCAGGCTGGCCGGAAAGTGGAGCGCTGCGCTCAATCGCTGCCCTCTCCCACCTGTGCGGCGACATTGGCCGGCAGGGGTGCGGGTGCGGCGGGTTTCAGATCTGCCGGCGGCGGCGGGATGGGCACACCGTTGATTTCATCGACCGTGCGCCCGCAGCCAATGCAGATGCCTTCGTCGTAATCGATCATGCACACGCCGACGCACTCGTCATCGTTCGTCATGCCCCAGCGCCTTCGGACTGCACCAGGGGCGCGAGGCCGAGCAGCTCGCGCCGATCGGCCACGGCGACCAGAATCTGGCGCCGCTCGGTGTCCGTTGCCCGGCTCCAGCACGTGATCTCGTCGATGCTGCGCTGACAGCCCTCGCACCATCCGGTGTCCGGGCTCATGTGGCAGATATTGATGCAGGGTGATGCAACGCTCATGAAAGTTCCGATTCAGTTTGCCTGTGCCGCCTGCGCACGTTTCGCGAGCACGGCGCGGGCGACCCGCGAGGCTGGCGCACGTCCGAGTTCGGCGCTGATCCAGGCAGCGGTATCGACCAGCGCATCGAAATCGATGCCGGTGTCGATGCCCATGCCCTTCAGCAACCAGACCACGTCTTCCGTGGCAACGTTCCCCGACGCGCCTGCCGCATACGGACATCCTCCCAGGCCGCCGACCGACGCGTCGAATACCGCCACCCCCATCTGCAGGGAAGCAAAGATGTTGGCCACGGCCATGCCGTAGGTGTCGTGATAATGCCCTGCAAGCTGCGTCACCGGAATCCGCCGCATCACTGCGTCGAGCATGCGCTGCACCGTGACCGGATTGCCACTGCCAATGGTATCGCCGAGCGAGACTTCATAACACCCCATCGAAACCAGGGTCTCTGCAACCTCGGCCACCTTCTGTGGTGCGATCTCGCCCTCGTAGGGGCAGCCGACCACACAGGACACATAGCCTCGCACCTTCACGCCGGCGGCCTGCGCCGCCTCGGTCACCGGACGAAAGCGCGCCAGCGATTCGGCGATCGAGCAGTTGATGTTCTTCTGGCTGAAGGATTCGGACGCTGCGCCGAACACGGCCACCTCTTTCGCCCCGGCAGCGAGCGCCGCCTCGAAGCCCTTCAGGTTGGGCGTCAGCACCGGGTAGTCGACGCCGGGCGCGGCAGCAGCCAGCACCCGCGTCAGTACCTCGGTGTTGTCGCCCATCTGCGGCACCCACTTGGGGGAGACGAACGATGTCGCCTCGATGGTCTTCAGCCCGGCCTCCGCGAGACGGCGGATGAGTTCGAGCTTGGTGTCGGCAGGCACGACCTGCTTCTCGTTCTGCAGTCCGTCGCGCGGACCGACTTCAACGATACGGACGTGCTGCGGCAGGGAAATCGACATTGATGTTGCTCCGTGGAGTGGGCGGTGACGCGTGACTCAGGCCGTGCTGGCCTCTTCCAGACCGAGCTCGGTCTTCATCTGCTGCCGGATCAGGAACTTCTGGATCTTGCCGGTCACGGTCATCGGGAAGCTGTCGACGAAACGGATGTAACGCGGCACCTTGTAGTGGGCAATCTGCCCCTGGCAGAAAGCGCGCACATCGGCCTCGCTGAGCGAACCCTCTTCGCGCAGGATGATCCAGGCACACAGTTCCTCGCCGTACTTTTCGTCCGGCACGCCCACCACCTGCACGTCGAGCACCTTGGGGTGACGGTAGAGGAACTCCTCGATCTCGCGCGGATAGATGTTCTCGCCGCCACGAATCACCATGTCCTTGATGCGGCCGACGATCTTGCAATAGCCCTCTTCGTCGAGGGTGGCGAGGTCGCCGGTGTGCATCCAGCCTGCAGCATCGATGGCCTCGGCCGTCTTCTTCTCGTCGCCCCAGTAACCGAGCATCACCGAATAGCCCCGGGTGCACAGCTCGCCCGGCGTGCCGCGCGGCACGATACGGCCTTCGTTGTCGACGATCTTGACCTCGCAATGCGGCTGGATGCGGCCCACGGTGGAGACGCGGCGGTCGAGCGGATCGCCGGTGCCGCTCTGAAAGCTCACCGGCGAGGTTTCGGTCATGCCGTAGGCGATGGTGACCTCGCGCATGTTCATCCTGTCGACCACGCGCTTCATGACTTCGGTCGGACACGGGCTGCCCGCCATGATGCCGGTGCGCAGCGACGACACGTCGAACTCGGCAAAGCGCGGGTGATCGAGCATCGCAATGAACATCGTGGGCACGCCATACAGACCGGTGCACGACTCGGTCGAGACCGCCTCGAGCACCGCCAGCGGCTCGAAAGCCTCGGCCGGATACACCATGGTCGCACCATGGGTGAGACAGCCGAGATTGCCCATCACCATGCCGAAGCAGTGGTAGAGCGGCACCGGGATGCACAGCCGGTCGCCTGCGGTGAGCCCGATTGCCTCGCCCACGAAATAGCCGTTGTTGAGGATGTTGTGGTGCGACAGCGTCGCGCCCTTGGGGTGACCGGTCGTACCCGAGGTGAACTGGATATTGATCGGATCGTCGAACTGCAGCTGCTCGCTCAGCAGGGCAAGCGCGGTCAGCTCCTCGCGCGACGGCGGTTTCAGCAGGTCGTCGAAATTGAGCATGCCCGGGCTGCGCTCGCCGCCCATGCGAATCACGAACTCGAGCTTCGGCAGCACATGGCTGCGCAGCAGGCCGGGTTCGCAATGTCCCAGCTCAGGCGCCAGTTCCGCCAGCATGCCCAGGTAGTTGCTGCTCTTGAACGCCGGCGACACCACCAGCGCCCGACAGTCGACCTTGTTGAGCGCGTACTCGAGTTCCGACAGCCTGTAGGCAGGGTTGATGTTGACCAGCACGAGTCCGGCCTTGGCGCTGGCATACTGGATCAGCGCCCACTCGAGATTGTTCTGCGACCAGATTCCGATACGCTCGCCCGGCTGAAGACCCAGACGCATCAGGCCGCAGGCCAGCGCATCCACCTTCTGCTTCAGCCCGGCGTAGCTCAGCCGCACGCCCTGGTGGCACACAACCAGCGCATCGCGCTCGGCGTGACGCGCGCAGGCCTCGTCAAAAAAACGACCGATGGTCTGGCCGATCAGTGCCTTCTCCGAGGCTCCATGTACATAGCTGGCATTGCTCATTTCGGAACTGTCTCCTCTCACCCGGTAATCTTCACGACGGGCAGCGAGCCCGTCGTTGTGCAGATCACGCCGCCGCAGCAACTTCGAACTCGACCAGTTCGGCACCGTCGCCAACCTGATCACCCACCGCAAAGCGGAAGGCCTTTACCGTGCCGGCGGCCGGCGCGTTGATGGTGTGCTCCATCTTCATTGCCTCCAGAATCAGCAGCGGCGCGCCCTTCTCCACCTTGGCACCTTCGGCGGCCACCAGTGCAATCACCTTGCCCGGCATCGGCGCCAGCAGACCACCTTCCGAGCCGCCGCCCTCGCCGCTGTGATGCAGCGGATCGATGGCTGCCAGTTGCCAGGCACGGCCCTGAACGAAGACGTGGCGACGACCGGCCGCCGCGATCACGGTGGCATCCAGCCTCATGCCGTCGAGATCGACCCGCAGCAGACCGCGCGGATTGAGTTCGCCACGCGCAACCACACTGCGACCATTGCACTCCAGACGATAGGCGCCAGGCAGATAGGACACGTTGACGCTGTGCTCGGCCTCGCCGTGGCGGAACATCAGCGTGCGCTGGGCAGTCGCGTTCATGCGCCAGCCGTCGCGCGCATGCCAGGGCGAGCGCGGATCGGGGTCGCGCACCGCAGCCTTGGCCGCGCGCTCGGTTTCGCGCAGCAACTCGGCCAGCGCGGCGACCTGGAATACCTCGTCGGGGACCGCTTCGCCCTCGGGGAAGAGGTAGGCCTTTTCGCGTTCGATCAGACCGGTATCCAGATCGGCGGTGGAGAACGCCGGGCAGGCGGTGAGGCGCGACAGGAACTCGATGTTGTTCGACACCCCGACCACGCGGTAGTCGGCGAGTGCCTGCAGCATGCGCGCCAGCGCGCGGTCGCGGTTGACGTCCCACACGATGAGCTTGGCGATCATCGGATCGTAGTGCGGGCTGATCTCGTCACCCTCTTCCACCCCGGTATCGACCCGCACATGCAGGCCCTCGGCCGGCGGCGCCAGATGCACCAGCTTGCCGGTCGACGGCAGGAAGCCCTTGTCCGGGTCTTCTGCGTAGATGCGCGCTTCGAGCGCATGACCGCGGATCTGCAGCTGCTCCTGCGCCAGCGGCAGTTTCTCGCCAGAGGCCACGCGCAGCTGCCACTCGACCAGATCGAGGCCGGTGATCATCTCGGTCACCGGATGCTCGACCTGCAGCCGTGTGTTCATCTCCATGAAGTAGAAGCTGCCGTCCTGGTTGGCGATGAACTCCACCGTACCGGCGCCGACATAGCCCACCGCCTTGGCCGCATCGACCGCAGCCTTGCCCATCGCTGCGCGACGCTCGGGCGTCATGCCCGGTGCCGGCGCTTCCTCGAGCACTTTCTGGTGGCGACGCTGCACCGAGCAGTCGCGCTCGAACAGGTACACGCAGTTGCCGTGGCTGTCGCCAAACACCTGGATTTCGATATGGCGCGGACGGGTAATGTACTTCTCCACCAGCACATGGTCGTCACCGAAGCTGGAGATGGCTTCGCGCTTGCATGAAGCCAGCAGCTCGATGAAATCTTCCGAGCGCTCGACCAGACGCATGCCCTTGCCGCCACCACCGGCTGCGGCCTTGATCAGCACCGGATAGCCGATGTCGTTGGCCTGCTGGTGCAGGTGAACCGGGTCCTGCTCGTCGCCGTGATAACCGGGGGTCAGCGGCACACCGGCCGCGCCCATGATCTTCTTGGCCTCGGACTTGGAGCCCATGGCATGGATCGCCTCGACCGGCGGCCCGATGAAGACGATACCCGCCTCGTCACAGGCGTGACAGAAGGCCTCGTTCTCGGACAGAAAACCATAGCCGGGGTGGATGGCCTGGGCACCAGTCTGCTTCGCAGCAGCGATGATCCTGTCGATCACCAGATAGCTTTCCTTGACGGCCGGCGGGCCGATCAGCACCGCCTCGTCGGCCATGCGTACATGACGCGCGTTGGCGTCGGCCTCGGAATACACGGCCACGGTCTTGATGCCCATGCGGCGTGCGGTCTTGATCACGCGGCAGGCGATTTCACCGCGGTTCGCGATCAGTATCTTTTCAAACATGGTGTGCCTCCGCGGTGAAACCGCCTGAGCATGCTACGCATGCAAGGCAATGTGACTTCGTCGCTGCGGCGCTGTGCGCCTGGTCACCGCGGTTCGCGATCAGTATCTTTTCAAACATGGTGTGCCTCCGCGGTGAAACCGCCTGAGCATGCTTCGCATGCAAGGCAATGTGACTTCGTCGCTGCGGCGCTGTGCGCCTGGTCACCGCGGTTCGCGATCAGTATCTCTTCAAACATGGTCTCGCTCCCTTATGCCTTCGGTACCCAGCTCGCCAGACGCTTGGAAAGGAAGGCATCCAGCCCTTCCTTTGCCTCGGGCGTGGCACGCAGGCTGGAGATGCGACGGGCGGTGTCTTCCACCACCTCGTCGCTGACGGGCCGGTTGGCCACTGCACGGATCAGGTCCTTTGCCGCTGCCTGCGCCCTGGGGCCGCCCTGCAGCAGCGCGGCGACGATCTCGGCAACCCGGGCGTCGAGCTCTTCGCTGGCAACCACTTCGTGGGCCAGACCGAGCTCGCCGGCGCGCTCGGCGCTGATGCGCTCGGCGGTCTGGAAGTAGCGGTAAGCCTGGCGTTCGCCGATGGCGCGCAGTACGTATGGGCTGATCGCCGACGGGATGATCCCGAACTTGACCTCGGAGGTGGCGAACACCGCCTTTTCCGCTGCCACGCAGATGTCGCAGGCCGACGCCAGGCCCATGCCACCACCCAGCGCGGCGCCATGCACGCGCGCGATGGTCGGCTTGTTCATCTCCGCCAGGGTGCGCAGCATGCCGGCCAGACGACGCCCGTCAGCGAGGTTCTCTTCCACGCTGGCGTTGGCCGCAGCCTTCATCCAGTTGAGGTCGGCCCCGGCAGAAAAGCTCTTGCCGCGGCCGCCCAGCACCACCACACGCACGCTGTCATCGGCGTCGAGCTGACGGCAGGCGGCGGTGATGTCGGCAATCAGTTGTGCATTGAAGGCGTTGTGCACATCGGGGCGGTTCATCCACACCGTCGCGACGCCATTGTTCAATTCGATTTCAAGTGTTTCGTACATCGTGTCTCCTCGCCTCGGGGGGCGCTGCAATCAGTATCCGCGGCCGGATTACATCCGGAACACGCCGAACTTGGTCGGCGCAATCGGCGCGTTGAGCGCGGCGGACAGCGACAGGCCGAGCGTGCGCCGGGTCTGGGCCGGATCGATCACGCCGTCGTCCCACATGCGGGCGGTGGCGAAGTAGGGATGGCCCTGGGCTTCGTACTGATCGCGGATCGGCGACTTGAAGGCCTCTTCTTCGTCCTTGCTCCACGCCCCGCCCTTGGCCTCGATCCCGTCACGACGCACGGTGGCGAGCACGCTGGCCGCCTGTTCGCCGCCCATCACCGAAATGCGGCTGTTGGGCCACATCCACAGGAAGCGGGGGGAGTAGGCACGGCCGCACATGCCATAGTTGCCGGCGCCGAAGGAGCCGCCGATCAGCGTGGTGATCTTGGGCACCTGCACGGTGGCGACCGCGGTCACCATCTTGGCGCCGTCCTTGGCGATACCGGCGTTCTCGTACTTGCGTCCGACCATGAAGCCGGTGATGTTCTGCAGGAACAGCAGCGGGATGCCGCGCTGGCCGCATAACTCGATGAAGTGTGCCCCTTTCTGCGCCGATTCGCCGAACAGGATGCCGTTGTTGGCGACGATGCCCACCGGGTAACCGTAGAGCTGGGCGAAGCCACACACCAGCGTGGTGCCGTAACGCGCCTTGAACTCGTCGAAACGAGAACCGTCGACCACGCGAGCAATGATTTCGCGCACATCGAAAGGCTTGCGCGTGTCGCTGGGGATGATGCCGTAGATCTCGGACGGGTCGTAAGCCGGCTCTTCGCCTCCGCCGAGCGCCATGCCCATCGGCTTCACCCGGTTCAGGTTGGAGACGATGCGGCGCGCCAGATAGAGCGCATGGGCGTCGTTCTCGGCGAGGTGATCGGCCACACCGGACAGACGGGTGTGCACATCGCCGCCACCGAGGTCCTCCGCGGTCACCACCTCACCGGTCGCCGCCTTCACCAGCGGCGGACCGCCGAGGAAGATGGTGCCCTGATTCTTGACGATGATGGTCTCGTCCGACATCGCCGGCACATAGGCGCCGCCGGCGGTACATGAGCCCATCACCACCGCGATCTGCGGAATGCCCTTGGCCGACATGTTGGCCTGATTGTAGAAGATGCGGCCGAAGTGGTCGCGATCCGGAAACACTTCGTCCTGTTTGGGCAGGAAGGCGCCACCGGAATCGACCAGATAGACGCAGGGCAGATTGTTCTGCTCGGCGATCTCCTGCGCCCGCAGGTGCTTCTTGACCGTCATCGGGTAGTAGGTGCCGCCCTTCACCGTGGCGTCGTTGGCCACGATCATGCACTCCACGCCCTGCACGCGGCCAATGCCGGTGATGACACCGGCCGAAGGCGCATCATTGTCGTACATGCCGAAGGCCGCCATCTGGCCGACCTCGAGGAAGGGCGTGCCGGGATCGAGCAGATGCCCGACCCGGTCGCGCGGCAGCAACTTGCCACGCGCGGTGTGCTTGGCCCGCGCCGACTCGCCGCCACCGAGGCTGACCTCGGCCGCTTTCGCGCGCAAGTCGTCCACCATGCCGCGCAGCGACTTGGCGTTAGCCTGAAACTCTTCGCTGCGGGTGTTGATCGTCGATTTGATGATGCTCATGTCGCCCCCTGCTTACGCGGTTTCGCTGAACAGTTCGCGGCCGATCAGCATGCGGCGGATTTCGCTGGTGCCGGCGCCGATCTCGTACAGCTTGGCGTCGCGCCACAGGCGGCCGACGGCGTATTCATTGGTGTAGCCCACACCGCCCAGGGTCTGGATCGCCTCGCCCGCCATCCACGTGGCCTTCTCTGCGGTGTAGAGGATCACGCCGGCGGCGTCCTTGCGCAGGGTGCGCGCGTGGTCGGTGCGGTCGCAGGCCTGGCCGACGGCATAGGCGTAGGCGCGGCACGCGCTCCAGGTGGAGTAGAGATCGGCGACCTTGCCCTGCATGAGCTGGAACTCGCCGATCGGGGTGTCGAACTGCTTGCGCTCGTGCAGGTAGGGCACGACCGCATCCATGCACGCCGCCATGATGCCGAGCGGGCCGCCCGACAGCACGGCGCGCTCGTAGTCGAGACCGGACATCAGCACATTGACGCCGCGGCCGATATTGGCCTCGCCGCCGAGCACGTT
Source organism: Parazoarcus communis (assembly GCF_003111645.1). Classification (NCBI taxonomy): domain Bacteria; kingdom Pseudomonadati; phylum Pseudomonadota; class Betaproteobacteria; order Rhodocyclales; family Zoogloeaceae; genus Parazoarcus; species Parazoarcus communis. Next base: position 3,719,932 of record NZ_CP022187.1, on the reverse strand, counting down.
CTCGAGCGGGACTTCGACATCGTCGAAGAACAGCGGGAAGGTGTTGGAGCCGCGCATGCCGAGCTTGTCGAGGTGAGTGCCATGGGTGAAACCCTTCATGCCCTTCTCGATGATGAAGGCGGTAATGCCCCTCGGGCCGGCGTTGATGTCAGTCTTGGCATACACCACCAGGGTGTCGGCATCGCCGCCGTTGGTGATCCACATCTTGCTGCCGTTGAGCACGAAATGGTCGCCCTTGCGATCGGCACGCAGCTTCATGCTCACCACGTCGGAGCCGGCATTGGGCTCGGACATCGCCAGTGCGCCGACGTGATCGCCCGAGATCAGCTTGGGCAGGTACTTCTGCCGCTGCGCCTCGGTGCCGTTGCGGCGGATCTGGTTGATGCACAGATTGGAGTGCGCGCCGTAGGACAGGCCGACCGAAGCCGACGCGCGGGAGATCTCTTCCATGGCGATGATGTGGGCCAGGTAGCCCATGTCGGTGCCGCCGTACTCCTCGCTGACCGTCATGCCATGCACGCCGAGATCGCCCAGTTTCTTCCACAGATCGGCGGGGAACTCGTTCACACGGTCGATCTCGGCCGCACGCGGCGCAATCTCGGCCGCACAGAAATCGCGCAAGGTGTCACGCAGGGCTTCGATGGTTTCGCCCAGGTTGAAGTCGAGGCTCGGAATCTGCATGGTGTGGTCTCCTTCTCCGTATATTTGTCTGGTTCGGTCACAGCGCGACAGTCGATGATCGACGCGTCTGCCCGGTCATGGAATAAGGGTAGACCGAAGCACAGCGCGACAACTGCCATCGAGGTTGCAATTACTGCCAGCATGCTTAGGATTGCGGGGCATGAAGATCCTCACCCCTTCCTCCGCGGAATTGACCCGAGGCCGCGCCGCCACACCGATCGCCTTTATCCGCGCGATCGTGCTCGGGTATCGTGCACGAGGCATGGATCCGGCCAATGCACTGCAGCACGCGCAAATTCCGTCGGCGGCCCTGGACGACCCTGCGGCCCGCGTCACGGCCGCACAGATGGAGGTCATGTCCGGCCACGCCATGCAGGAACTCGACGACGAAGCCCTGGGCTGGTTCTCGCGCCGCCTGCCCTGGGGCAGCTACGGCATGCTGTGCCGCGCCTCGCTGACCTCGCCCACGCTGGAGGTGGCGCTCAAGCGCTGGTGCCGTCATCACCGCCTGCTCACCGACGAACTCACGCTGGCGTTCAGCCACCAGCGCAACACCGCCACCATCCGCATCACCGAGGCGCGCGACTTCGGCGACATGCGCGAGTTCTGCCTGGTCACCATCATGCGCTACCTGCTGGGCTACATCAGCTGGTTGATCGACTCGCGGATCGCCCTCACCGAAACTGGCCTGCCCTTCCCCGCGCCGCCCCATGCGGACGCCTATCCGTACCTCTTTCCCGGCCCGCTGAGTTTCGGCGCCGAGGCGGCAAGCCTCAGTTTCGACGCCCGTTACCTGTCGCTGCCACTGCGCCGCGACGAACAGGCTTTGCAGATCATGCTGCAGCGTGCGCTGCCGCTCACCGTGCTGCAGTACCGCCGCGACCGTCTGCTGGTACACAGCGTCACCCAGCTCCTCCACGCCAGACCGGACGCGCCCCACACTGCGCAGGACATCGCAACCCAACTGAACCTGTCGGTGCGCACCCTGCACCGGCAACTGAAGGAGGAAGGCATCTCGCTGCAACGCCTGAAGAACGAAGCCCGCCGCAATCGCGCCATCAAGCTGCTGCTGCAGACACGCAAACCCGTCAAGCAGGTGGCATCGGCCGTTGGCTTCGATAGCGAAAAAAGTTTTGCTCGGGCGTTTCGGGAATGGACGGGGGTCGCACCGAGCCGGTATCGAAGTGGCGCGGGAAACCCGTAATGCGCAACCAGCGGACGACGACCCTGAGAGCCCGATCGGTCCCGAGGGGGACACCAGGCGGACACAGCGACAGCAGGATCGCATTCGAAACACCGACGGCTCCGAAGCCCGTCACTCAAGCCTGACCTGCGTGGATATCCGGATAGAACCGAATCAAGTTCTTGCCGTCCATCTTGGCCCTGTACATGGCCCGGTCAGCCCGTTTCAGCAATTCATCCAGGGCGGAGTCATTTCCCACAAATGGCGTTACGCCAATGCTCACCGTGCAGTGATGTTCGATCGACGTCTCGCCCTCTTCACCCTGTCCCACCACAATGTGGTAGGGATGGGACAGGGCTTCACAGATTTTTCGCGCAATGGCCTCGGCACGCGACATCGACGCTCGGACGTCCGTGTCGAGTTCGCAGATCATGACAACGAACTCATCACCGCCGAAGCGGGCAACGGTATCCATTTCGCGCACGCAGCGTCTCAATCGGTCGGCAGCCTCAATCAGGAGCAGATCACCTGCCTGATGCCCATGCGAATCATTGATTGTCTTGAAATTATCCAGATCGAGGAACATCAGCGCGCAGTGCGCCTTGCTGCGGTTGCTTGAAGCCATTGCCTGCCGTATGCGGTCAAGCAGCAGCCTGCGGTTGGGCAGATTGGTCAGCAGATCGTAATAGGCCAGCTGTCTGATCTCCTCATCCGCCCGTTTGCGATCGGTAATGTCCTGCACCAGGCCGGCGATACGCACCACCCGGCCGCTGTCGTCACGCTCGGGGAAGCCCTTCACGAAACAGGGTCGCCGCTCGCCGCCAGGCTGCAGGGTCATCAGTTCCAGTTCGTAGGGCGTGCCGTCCGCCACTGCCGTTTTGACCGCAGCGAACAGCCTTTGCGTCGACTCGGACGTGTACAGCTCGGCCTGTCCCTCGAGGTTTGGCACCCCCAGCGCGGGGTCACGACCGAAGATCACGAACATCTCGGGCGACCAGGTCACGGTATTGGCGTCCACATCCCACTCGAAGCTGGCCAGGCGCGCCATGCTTTCGGTGCGTTCCATCATGAGCTGCCGGTGCTGCAAGGCTTTGCCGATCCGCCTGGCCTCGGTGACGTCTCTTGCAATGTTTGAAGCACCGGTCACTTTGCCTGCGCGGTCCCTGATCGGAGAGATCGAGATCGACACATTGATCGACTGCCCATCCTTGCGGCAGCGGATTGTCTCGAAGTGCCTCACCCGCTCTCCGCGGGAGATGCGCGCAATCGCGTCGGCCTCCTCCCCGGATCGACTCGGAGGAATCAGCGTCGACAAGGGTTTCCCGATCACCTCACTCGAAGCGTATCCGAAGATCTTATCCGCCCCGCCATTCCAGCTTTCGATGATGCCGTCCAATGATGTGCCGATAATGGCATCCTCCGACGCCGCTATGATTGCCGCACTCGCCCCCAGACTGGCATTGGCTTGCTGCAAACGCAGCCTCGCAAGCCCCGTCTCACCCATCACTTTGACCAGACGGGTGAAGAAGCTCATCATCGACTGAACCTGTTCGGCAGAAAAAACGGGCGCCCGGTCCATGGCACTGATATAGCTGCTTTCATCGAAGCCGAACGTATTGGCCTGGCGAATGAAAAAGTTCCTGTCAGGCGGCGCCAGGAAAAACTGGCCGGTAAAGAAGTTCGCAACGTGTTCGCCGCCGATCTCTATCGGTACCGCGACATCGACCAGCCCGTTCCGGCACTCGTAGACGTTGTAGGCATCTCCCGCTTTCAGCCGACCGGCAAGAACCGTGTCGCTCTCAAGGCAACGCGCGCAGCTTGACGGATTGACGCGGTGAAACCGGGTGCAGATATCCTGCCATCCGGTCGCGATCAGCACCTTCCCCTCGAGATCGAGAACAGCGGTGACGGCGCCCGTAACGGCGGTGAAGCTCTCGCACAATCCGCGGAGCTCATCGATGTCCAGAACGTCCGAGAGGTTCAATCGGATCTCCTTTGGCGAAAGTCTCGCCCGCAACCGGCAAAGCGGGCCATGTTCAGCCCCCATCTTTCGCACGAAGATACTCTGAGTATCGGTTTCCCGTCGTGGTTCCACGCGGTGTGCGGGCTTCACACCGTGACGGACTCCACGGTCGGCGCCATGGCAAAGGTTACGCCAAGCCCAAGCAGGGTTGCCTTGCCCCGCACGGTCAGGTCGGTCACGAAGCGGAATTGCTGGCGCGCATCCACAGGATAGGCCTTGAGGCGATACCACGTTCCCCACGGCTTCTCATGCACGATCACGGCGATGGGCTGACCAAAGTGCAGAAAGGCGCTGGAGAGCGCCACATCCGACAGGACCTGCTTGACTTCAGCCGCGTCGTGCTCCGGGTGCAGGTAGAAGTCGGCAACGCACTGCAGCCGCGGCGAGCCATCGTTGGAATTGTAGATGGGTGTGTTCCACAACCGCGAATGCGGAATCGACACCACGTCGTCGGTCGGGGTCACGACTTGCACCGTGCGCATGCCGACGTAGCGCACCTCGCCATAGATACCATCAATCTTGATCCAGTCTCCGTTGCGGTAGGGCATTTCCCCCACCGCGACGACACCGGCAATCAGGCTGCTGGCGAGATCCTTCAACGCAAAGCCGATCGCCAGACCAACGGTACCGAGCAGCGCGACCATGTTCTGCACCGACGGATTGATCACCATGGGGACGATCATGATGAAGGCCGCGACGATGATCAGCAGGCGCAACACCGGCACCAGGGCCAGCACGAGCAATCGCCGCCTGCCGTGCAGGCGGTTGCCGAGCCATGGCAGCGCGCGCTGCGAGCCGGCAATGAGCAGTGCGGCGATCAGGAGCACGGCGCCAACCTCGAGCGCCATCGTCCAGTCGGGCGGTCGGAAAATCTGTGCGATCGAGCTTTCGTCAGTCATGGCGGGTCAGAAGTCGTCAATCAGAAAACCCCGTCCGCGCAGCCAGCCACGCACGAGTTCGTAGCCCAGCGCGCTCACCCGCCAGCGGCCCTCACACTGTTCGACCAGGGTCAGTCGCTGCAGGCGCAGCACGATGGCAATGCAGTGGTGGCGCGGCAAGGGCAGCACGGCGGGCAGCACGGCATCGCTCAGCCCGTTGTGCAGCAGCAGCGCATGCAGGACGAGCGCCACGTCCTCGTTTGCTTCGAGCGGCAGCGAAAGCTCGGGCTGTGCAGCCGACACCCAGACCACTTCGGCTTCCGGATCGCCCTTCTTCTCGGGCGCGCTCGACTTGGCATCGCCCAGCTCTGCTGCCGGATCGGGCACAGCACGCAGACGCTGGCGCCAATAGCGACGTGCCGTGCCGACATTCCCCCGACAGTGCGCTGCAAGCTGCTCAACCTCATCACTGGCGGCATTGTCGTCCTCGCAGGGGACGGTCAGCATGTCGCGGCCACTGCGGGCGTTGCGAAACCGCAGGCGGCGCTCCCCTTCGGCGTCCACCAGCTGTGCAAGCAGTCGTGACAAGCGGGGGCCGTCAAACGCCTGAAGCGTCAGCGCCGCCGGCAAGGGAAGCGACGAAACCCGCTGCAGAAAAGCCCATGCCCAGCTGTCGCATCCCGCCAGCCCCGGCCCGGCGCGCCCGCTGACCATGTCCTCAAGCAGGCTGCGCGCCAGCGCAAGTCCGTTTGCGGTTCTCTGGAAGAAGCGCTCAAGACCGGTCAGCGCCCACGGCTGGCCGTCCGCAGGCCACGTCACCTGCCAGCGCCCATCGTTCGCCAGCAGCGCTTCGCATGACGGTGGCTCAATGATCTGCGCATGATGGCGGGCCGCCCAGTCGGCCACGATCTCGGCATGGCCGCAGTGGGGCTGACCAACGAGGACCTGCACGCCGGAAATCGCGCCCTCGGCCTCCCCGCTCAATGTCGCATCGAGCGCGTTCGACGCCTCGCGCCAGTCGATGCGGCCCACGAGGTGCTCGAGCTGCATCTCGGGCAGGGAGCGCAGTTCGTCCTCCTTCTTCACCGGCGCGGCGTCGTCGTGATTGGCGCTCTGAAACAGGCGCAGGAACGACGACCAGGCAGCGGCCGCTGCGCTGCCGGCAGCCTGTTCGGGCTGCGCATAGGCAGACAGCGGCACGAACTGCCACAGCTCGGGGGCTTGTTTTTCCGCTTCGGAGGAGACGCCTTCACTCATGATGCTATTCTGGCGGAGAAGCCTGCGGATGTCGCATGTAAATCTCCGCTGCCGAAACGTTGCTCAGGCAGCGCTTTCGGGATCCAGCTTGTCCTGGGTCCGGAGCTCGAAATCGGATGCATCGTGGCGCTCGTGCAGCTGCTCCGATGGCTTGCCCCAGGTCCGGTTGACCTTGCGTCCGCGCTGGACAGCAGGACGCTGGCGGATCTCCTCGGCCCAGCGGCGCAGGTTACCGTAGCTTTCGACCTGCAGAAACTCGCCCGCGCCATAGGCTTCACCGAGGACCAGATTGCCGTACCAGGGCCATGTCGCAATGTCGGCGATGGAGTATTCGTCGCCGCCCAGATAGCGATGCGCAGCCAGCTCCCGGTCGAGCACATCCATCTGGCGCTTCACCTCCATGGTGAAGCGATTGATCGGGTATTCGAACTTCTCGGGTGCATAGGCGTAGAAATGCCCGAAGCCGCCGCCAAGGTAAGGCGCCGAACCCTGCAGCCAGAACAGCCAGTTCAGCACCTCGGTGCGCGCAGCCACATCCTTGGGCAGGAAATGGCCGAACTTCTCCGCCAGATAGAGGAGAATCGCGCCGCTTTCAAACACACGGCTGCCGGTACCGGCATCGAAGAGCGCCGGGATCTTCGAGTTTGGATTGACCTCGACGAAACCGGTAGAAAACTGTTCGCCCTTGGCAATCCGGATCAGATGAGCGTCATATTCCGCGCCGCTCACACCCAGCGCCAGCAACTCCTCAAGCAGGATCGTGACCTTCTGCCCATTGGGTGTACCCATCGAATATAGCTGCAGGGGATGCTTGCCGCGCGGCAGCGCGGCCTCGTGCGTAGCCCCGGCAAGCGGTCGATTGATCTTGGCCCACTCCCCGCCATTCTCGGCATCCCAGGTCCAGACCGCTGGCGGGACGTATTTGGTCACTTCGGACATGATTCAGACCCCCTTGTTGATCGTTGAAAACGCGCTCAATCGGGCATCTCTGCCAGCTGCGCCGGGATACTTGTGCAGTTGTCGACGCCTTGCGCACCGGTCACAGGGTGGCGACGATTGAAGATCATTGCCGGCACACCGCGAATGCCCTGGTTCAGCCAGGTATTTTCGGCCTCGCGCACATCGACGGCAAAGCGCTGATCACTGAAGTGTGCCGCAAAACGCGCCAGTTTCGCTCATCCCGCCCGGCTCTCCTCGACTTCCAGACCGAAGGGTTCAGGCCTTGATCAAGGATTGCCTCCCAGAGAAGGCGCCCGGACTCATGCCTTCAGGATTGCCAGACCGCGTGCGCTCACGCCCCGCATCAAGCCCCTGCACTGGCCCACCCGCAGCGACAGGCGCATAATGATTCGCTTATTTACCCGATCTGGAAGGAGCCCTCCATGCGACATCCACTGCTAAGCGCCCTTGTTCCCGTGTTGCTGACCCTTTCCGCAGCTCACGCCGTGGCGGACGAAACTGCGCTGCTGGCCGAGGCTCGCGGGGTGGCAAGCAGCATTCCGCCGAAACTGATTGCCGTACTGCAGGGGGAGATTGCAAAGGGCGGCACCGAGGGCGCAATCGGCGTGTGCCGCGACAAGGCGCCACAGATGGCGAAGGCCGCGTCGGAGAGAACCGGCTGGAATATCCGCCGCGTGAGTCTCAAGAACCGCAATCCAAAGGCGGTTCCCGACGCCTGGGAGCGCGCGGCACTGGAGGCCTTCGACCGCCGCGCAGCGGCCGGAGAGGCGCCCGCAACGCTGGAGAAAGGCGAGGTCGTCGTCGAGGGCGGGGTAGAGTCCTACCGCTACATGAAGGCCTTGCCCACGCAGGCGCTCTGCCTGTCCTGCCACGGCAGCGATACCGACATCGACCCGGCGGTCAGGACGAAGCTGCAGGCCTTGTACCCCGACGACAAGGCCACCGGCTACACGGTGGGCGAGATCCGTGGCGCCATGACCATCCGCCGCCCGCTCTGAGCCTTGCCACCTGCGCTAGCGCAGCAGCTCGGACGCCAGACTGCGGACCATGCGCTCGGCCTGCCCGAGGTAGGCACGACCGAAGAGGTTGAGATGGTTCAGCACGTGATAAAGGTTGTAGAGCGTCTTGCGCTGCGCGTAGCCTTCGGCCGGCGGCAAGGCCGCACGGTAGGTGGCGTAGAAGGCGGTGGGGAAGCCGCCAAACAGCTCGCTCATCGCCAGGTCCGCATCGCGGTCGCCGCGATAGACGGCAGGATCGAAGATCACCGGCCGGCCCCCGGCATCCACGGCGGCGTTGCCGTTCCACAGATCGCCATGGAGCAGGCTGGGGCGCGGACAGTAGTCCAGGAACATGGCAGGCACACGCGCCAGCACCTGTTCGAGCTCGGACCCAAGCGCCGTGCCGTAGCCGGCTGAGCGCGCCCGTTCCAGCTGCGGCGCCAGCCGGCATCTGACGAAGAATTGTGCCCAGGCGTGGTGCGGGGTGTTCGCCTGAGGACTTGCGCCGATGAAGTTGTCGCGCCCCCAGCCAAAGTCCTCACCAATATCGAGATGCAGTTGCACCAGCGCTTCGGCAAAGCGGCGGCCATCTTCCGCGCCCGAGAGCGGATGCAGTTCGATGTATTCAAGCAGCAGGAAGGCCTCATCCGCCGTCGCACCGCACGCCAGGACCTGCGGCACCCGAAAGGCACCATTCCCGGCCAGCGCCGCCAGGCCATCGGCCTCAGCATCGAACATCGGCAGTGCGCCCGCAGCGTTCAGCTTGAGACAGCAGGGCCCGTCATGCGCGCGCACCTCGAGCACCCGGTTGATGCAGCCGCCGCCCAGCGCCCGCGCCTCTGCACCGGAAAAATCCAGCCCGCTCAGGACCTTGATAGCCTGCGCCGTTTCGGCGTTCAGCTTCTGCACGTTCGACACCGGCAAGCTCCTCTTTCGCACAGCCAGCCGGAACCACGCCCTGCCTGCAGCATCACTGTGCCCCTCGTTTCACCAATACGTAGTGCTTGCTGACCGCCTCCAGCACCTCGAACACGCCCTTGAAGCCGGCGGGGATCACGCAGGCTTCGCCCGCACCGAACTCACGCGCCACCCCGCCCTCATCGGTGATGCGGATGCGCCCGCTCAACACGTGGAAGAACTCGTCGGTATCGTCGGCGAAGGCGATGCGCCAGGCACCGGGTTCGCAGGACCAGGCGCCGGCAGACACGCCGTCCTGTTCGTAATGATTCCAGGTCGTGCGCAAGGGATTGCCCTCGAGCAGACGCGCTGGACGCGGATGATCGAATTCGGCCGGCGCAGACGAGCCGGTGAAGGACGTCAGGGTCTTGTGCATGGCGGGTGGGGTGAAGTGGACGCCGCGCATTTTACCCTGCGTCCCCACCTCCGTCGCCCGCCCCGGCGTCCGGCTTGCCGGGGTTCCACGCCGAATCGGGTCGCCAGCTGGTCACCCACGCAGGCACCGCGTCCGACGGCATCGGACGCGCAATCCCAAAGCCCTGGGCAAGCACGCAGCCCAGCTCGAGCAGTTTCGTTCCATGCGCCACGGTTTCGACCCCCTCGGCGAGCACATCGCGCTGGAAGGCCGCGGCCAGACCGACGACGCCCTCGACGATTGCCATATCGTCGGCATCGTCGAGCATGTCCCGCACAAAGCTCTGGTCGATTTTCAGCAGGCCTGCAGGCAGGCGTCTCAGGTAGGTCAGCGAGGAATACCCGGTACCGAAGTCGTCCAGCGAAAACCTGACGCCCATCGCAAGGCAGGCGTGCATCAGCTCGCAGACCTGCTCCATGTCTTCGAGCGCATTGGTCTCCACGATCTCAAGCTCGAGCAGCTGCGGATCCACCTCCGGGTGGGCCGCAAGCAGCGCAGCAAGACGCACGACGAAATCGCCTTGCTGCAACTGGCGTGCGCCGACGTTCACGCTGACCGGCAGGTTGAGTCCGGCGGCACGCCATGCATCCAGCTGGCTGAGCACCGTATCGATCACCCACTCGCCGACCTCGACGCTGATGACATGATCCTCGATCTGGGGCAGAAAACCGTCCGGCACCAGCAAGCCGCGAACCGGATGCTGCCACCGGATCAGCGCCTCCAGGCCGACCACCACTCCGGTCTTCAGGTTGACCTTGGGTTGGTAGTGAAGCAGAAACTCTCCCCGCTCGAAGCCCTCGCGGACGGCCTGGCGGCTGGCGTGCAGGGATTTGAGCTCAGCGTCGTAGCTGACGTCGAAAAAGTGGCAGCGATTCTTGCCGGCCTGCTTGGCCAGATACATGGCCTGGTCGGCATGGCGCATCAGCACTTCGGCCTCTGCGGCATCCTGCGGATACAGCGTGACCCCGATACTCGCGGAAACACGCAGTACGAGCCCATCGACGGTCACCGGCTCGGCCACTGCCTGCAGCATGCGATCAAGCACGACCTCACCGTCCTTCCGCGTGTGGAGGTCGGTCAGCACTGCGACGAACTCGTCGCCGCCGATGCGCGCCAGCGTATCGCCGTCCCGCAACGCATCCTTCATGCGGTCGGAAAGGACGTTCAGAAGCTTGTCGCCGACATTGTGTCCATGCGTGTCATTGACCGGCTTGAAGCCATCCAGATCGAGATAGGCGACGGCAAGCGACAGCCCCCGCCGCTGACTCTGCGCCATCGCATGCTTCAACCGGTCCGCCAGCAGCACCCGGTTCGGGAGCCCGGTCAGTGCATCGTAGTGCGCGATATGCTCAAGCTGCTTTTCGTGCGCCTTCATCAGGGTGATGTCGGTCAGCAGGGCAACGTAGTTCGTGATGCCGCCGCTGATGTCCCGCACCGAACTGATCGTGAGCATCGCCGCATAGTGTTCGCCGCTCTTCTTGTCGCTCCAGATCTCGCCATACCAGTGACCGCGTTCTCGCAGCATCCGCCACATGGCGGCGTGATAGTCGGGCGTCTGGCTGCCCGACCCAAGCAGGTTCGCGGGCTGGCCGATGAACTCTTCGCGAGCGTAACCGGTGATCTCGCAGAAGGTCTGGTTTGCATCGACGATCCTGCCCTCGGCATCGGTGATGAAGATGCCTTCGCGGGCATGGGTGAAGACACTGGCGGCCAGACGAAGACTGGCCTCGGCCTGCTTGTCCGCGGTCACGTCCTCGACACTCGACCAGATCAGCCGCTCCCCACCGCGCTCAAGCACCATGCTGGATACGCGCACCGGGATGCTGTGGCCATCACGGTGCCGGTAATCGACTTCGTAACGGCAGCACGACTCCATGACGCGAAGACGTTCCAGCTGACGGACTTCGTCGTCGGCCCGCTCCGGCTCGATGATGTCCCGATAATTGAGCGCCTTGGTTTCCGCAATCGTGCGCCCGAGAATCGCGGCAAACGCCGGGTTGACGTCGAGCAGCCGCCCGTCCCGGGAGCGCAGCGCCAGACCGACCGGCGTCGTCTCGAACAGCATGCGGTTGTAGTTCTTGCTGTCCTGCAGCTGCTTCTCGGTCTCCAGCCGCTTTCTCGCCATGCGCGAGAAACGCTCCTGCAGCCGGACCAGCTCAAGCGCGCCCTTGAACTGCGCGACGTGCTGATGCTTGCCTGACTCCAGCGCCCCCGTCGACCGGGTCAGCTGCTCAAGAGGCTGCAGGATGCTCACCCGCACGCCCCACATCGCCGTCACGAACATCAGCGCGACGAAGAACAGCAGCATCAGCGCGCCCTTGATTGCCTGCGATTCGATCGCTGCCATCCGTGCATCGAAAGGGATGCCGACGCCGACAAAGACCGGACTGCCGAAATCGCGATCGACCAGCCGCATGAGGGCGAAGATGCGCGTTATTCCGCTCCCGTCCTTGCTGACCGCGACCGTGTAGTTCGAGGCACTGTCCGCGTCCGGCGTCTGGATGTTCAGCTCGCCGAGCTTCAGCCCCAGGCGATCCCGGGCCTCGGGAAAATGCGCCACGATCCGGTTGTCCGCATCGGCAATGTAGGCAATCGATTTCTCCGGCAGCCGCGTCTCGGCCAGACGCTCGCTCCACCACGAGAGTGAAATGACCGCAACGGCGGCCCCCACGACGCGGCCATCGGCTGGCGCAACAACAGGGTAGGCAAAATTCACGCTGGTCACGCCTGCGGCCCGGTCGGTCTGGAACTCGCCGATCGAAAACTCCCCCTTGTCGAGCGCACGGCGGATGTATGAGCGGTCCGCAACATTGACCCGGGTCTTCAGCGGCAAGGCGTTGCACAGCAGTTCACCATCCGCACCCGGTACGCCCAGATTGACGTAACGCTCCGTCAGCCCCAGCACCTTGGTCAGAAACGCGCTGCATGCAGGGGATGCCGGCTGCTGAACTTCCGGAAACTGGGCCAGGCGCTCCAGGTAGCGCCGCGTTTCCTCGATCAGGCGAGCCTGATCACTTGCCAGGAGGCTGGCGGTATCGATCGCCTGCTGCTGGGCACCCTCGATCGCCTCGATGCGCCCCTTCCATGCGTTGACAGCCAGCATCGCCACACCCGGAAGGGCTACGAGTACTACCAGTGCAACCAGCCTGGCGCGCAGTGAATGCAGAAATTGACGCATGGGTTAGCTGAACACGATCTGCAAACGGGAAAGTGCATGCCGGCCAGAACAGTCTTGCCGTGGATGGGCATTCTACGCTCAGCTTGCCCACAAACCGGCAGCGCCCTGTCGTACCCTTGACCGTTTCACGAGTACAGGAGTGTCTGCCTCATGAGCCAACGCACGGCCGTCGATCTGAACAAGGCCTACCTGCTGCTGAACCACGGCCCGGTCACGCTCGTCAGCAGCGCTGCGGGCGAGCGCCGGAACGTCATGGCCGCGTCGTGGGCAATGCCGCTCGACTTCGACCCGCCCAAGGTTGCCGTGGTGATAGACCGCAGTACCCTGACACGAGAGCTTGTCGAGGCCAGTGGAGAGTTCGTGCTCAACATCCCGTCCCTGAGGATCGCCGAGACCGTGCTGCAGGCGGGGTCGGTCAGCGGCCGCGAGGGTGACAAGCTCGCAGCGCTGGAGATCACGACGAGCCCGGCGTCTGCCGTCGGCGCCCCGCTCGTTGAAGGCTGCCTCGGCTGGCTGGAGTGCAGGGTGATTCCCGAACCGGAGAATCAGCGCAAGTACGATCTGTTTGTGGCCGAAGTGGTGGCCGCCTGGGCCGACCCGGCCGTCTTCAGCAACGGCCGATGGTCATTTCAGGATGGGGAAAACGCACCATCCACTATCGTGCCGGCGGGCACTTCTTTGCGACCGGCGACGGCTTCGAGGTGTGACCCGGCAGACTCAGAAGCCGCCCGTCTCCAGCCAGCGCTCGATCTGAGGCAGGCGGTCGACACCCCAGAAGCACTCGCCATCGATGACGACATAAGGCGAACCGAAGATCCCGCGCGCAAGGGCCGCCTCGCATTCGGCCTTCAGTCTGGCCTTGATGGCATCGGCTGAGACGGCTGCACCGAGTTCATCACCCGGCGCGCCGACGGATTCGGCCACCTGCTTTACCGTATCGAGCGACGAGATGTCGAGACCGTCGACAAAGAAGGCGCGGAATACGGCCAGCGCAAAGCGTCGCGCCAGCGCCGGATCGGTGTCCTGCAGATGGTAGAACGCACGTGCGGCATGCTGGGTTGCCACCGGGAACGGCTCGGGGACCACGAATGGCAGCCCAAGATAACGGGCGCTGCGGACGATGTCGTGCAGCGCGTATTCGCCCTTCATCGGCAGGCCGGTCAGCGGCACGCCACCGGTAACCTTGTACACCGCACCCAGCAAGTATGGATGCCAGGCCACTTCGCGGCCATACCTGGCGGCCAGCGCATCGATCTTTTCCGCCATGAAGTAGCCGTAGGGCGAGGAAAAATCGAACCAGAATTCAATCGGGTTTGCAGTACCGGGCACGGCAGTCACTCCATCAAGACTGGAAAAAATCCTGCGGATTCAGCAACGGGAAGAGAGGGAGGGAAACCCGCCACCACAACCCGCAGGACCGGAAGCACGGCTGACGATCAGCCGGCGAGCGCGCGACCGATCACCAGCTTCTGGATATCGCTCGCACCCTCGTAGATCTGGCACACACGGACATCGCGGTAGATGCGCTCGACCGGGAAGTCGCTGACGTAGCCATAGCCGCCATGCACCTGAATCGCGTCGGAGCAGACCTTTTCGGCCATCTCGGAGGCAAACAGCTTGGCCATCGACGCCTCCTTGAGGCAGGGCCGACCGGCATCCTTGAGCGTGGCCGCATGCCACACGAGCTGGCGCGCGGCCTCAAGCTGTGTCGCCATGTCGGCAAGGCGGAAATTGACCGCCTGATGCTCGAAGATCGGCTTGCCGAAGCTCTCGCGTTCCTGCGCATACTTGACCGCCGCCTCCAGCGCGGCACGCGCCATGCCCAGGCACTGCGCGGCGATACCGATGCGACCCGCCTCGAGGTTGGCCAGCGCGATCTTGTAGCCCTGACCTTCCTCACCGATCACCGAATCGGCCGGAATGCGGCAGTTCTCGAACAGGATCTGCGTGGTGTCGGACGCCTTCTGGCCCATCTTCTCCTCGATGCGCCCCACCTGGTAACCGGGCGCGTTGGCGGGAACGAGGAAACAGGTAATGCCCTTCTTGCCCGCAGCCTTGTCGGTGACTGCAAACACGATGGCCATGTCGGCATGCTTGCCCGAGGTGATGAACTGCTTGACCCCGTTGAGCACCCACTCGTCGCCCTCACGCACCGCCGAGGTGCGGATGGCCGACGCGTCGGAGCCGACATGCGGCTCGGTCAGGCAGAAGCAGCCCAGCTTCTCGCCGCGGGCGAGCAGCTTCAGCCAGGCTTCCTTCTGTGCGTCGGTACCGAAACGGTTGAGGATGCCGCAGGGCAGCGAGTTCTGCACACTGACGATGGTCGAGGTTGCGCCGTCGCCGGCGGCAATCTCTTCCAGCGCCAGCACCAGGCTCATGTAGTCCATGCCGGCACCGCCCCACTCCTCGGGCACAACCATGCCCAGCGCGCCGAGCGCGGCGAGTTCCTTCAGCGCTTCGGCCGGAAAGGTGTGATTGCGGTCCCAGTCGGCCGCAAAGGGTGCAAGGCGCTCCTGCGCAAAAGCACGGATGGAGTCGCGGATCATTTCCTGTTCAGCAGTCAGAATCATGGAGTTTCCCAAGGAAGGCTAGCGCCTTCATTGCATTGATTAGGGAGGGCACACCGGCCAAGCCGGTCGTGTCGGGTGCTTGAGGAGTGCGCGAGGACTGTCCGAGGCCGCAGGCCGAGTTCCGCAGCGCACGGAACAAGCACGCGGCGCGGCCGGCGGTTTCGCGCACGGGTCCTTCTGGTTTCAAACCATCAGCCGCAGTTCACCGAGGTGTTCACCTCGATCGCCATCGCCGTCGCCTCGCCACCGCCGATGCACAGGCTGGCAACGCCACGCTTGAGCCCCTTGGCGCGCAGCGCACCGATCAGCGTCACCAGAATGCGGGCACCCGAGGCACCGATCGGATGACCCAGCGCGCAAGCGCCGCCATTCACGTTGACCCTGTCATGCGGCAGCTTCATTTCCTTCATCGCCGCCATGGTCACCACGGCAAAGGCCTCGTTGATCTCCCACAGGTCGACGTCTTCGACGCCCCAGCCAGCCTTGGCCAGCACCTTCTGCATCGCACCGACCGGCGCCGTCGTAAACCACGCCGGCTCCTGCGCGTGGGTGGCGTGGCCAATGATCGTTGCCAGCGGCGAAAGGCCGAGCCTTTCCGCCGTCGACTTGCGCATCAGTACCAGCGCAGCCGCACCATCGGAGATCGACGACGAGTTTGCTGCCGTGACCGTACCGTCCTTCCTGAACGCAGGCTTGAGGCTGCCGATCTTGTCGAGCTGCGCCTTCAGCGGCTGCTCGTCCTTGTCCACCACGACATCGCCCTTGCGCCCGGAGACCGTCACCGGTGCCACTTCCCAGCTGAATGCACCGCCATTGATCGCGTTCTGCGCACGCGTCGTGGACGCCACCGCAAACTCATCCTGTGCCGCACGGGTAAAGTCGAAGTGCGAGGCACAATCCTCGGCAAAGGTGCCCATCAGACGACCCTTGGTCTCCTTCGAATAGCTGTCCTCCAGGCCGTCGAGGAACATGTGATCGAGCATCTGACCATGACCGAGGCGATAGCCGCTGCGCGCCTTGGGCAGCAGGTAGGGGGCGTTCGACATCGACTCCATGCCGCCCGACACCATCACATCGTTGGTTCCGGCCAGCAGCAGATCGTGCGCCAGCATCGTGGCCTTCATGCCTGAGCCACACACCTTGTTGACCGTGGTGCAACCGGCCGACAGCGGCAGGCCTGCACCCAGCGAGGCCTGACGTGCGGGCGCCTGACCGACGCCTGCGGGCAGCACGCATCCCATGATGACCTCCTCGACCTGCTCGGGCGACAGCCCGGCGCGCTCGACCGCCGCCTTGATGGCGACCGCGCCGAGCTGGGGGCCGGTCAGGCCGGACAGATCGCCCTGAAAGCCACCCATCGGGGTGCGGGCAACGGAAACGATAACGACGGGATCAGACATGCAATTCTCCATTTTCGAACAATGACTGCACTCAGTTGCCGAGTGCTTCGAGCGCCGCGGCATAGCGCGGCATCAAATCTTCGCTGCGGCTGACGTTGATCCCGAGATCGCGAATCAGTCCGTTCTTCAAGCCGTAGATCCAGCCATGCACGGTCAGGCGCTGACCGCGCGCCCACGCATCCTGCACCACCACCGTCTGAGCCACGTTCACCACCTGCTCCATGACGTTGAACTCGCACAGACGGTCGTGTCGCTGATCCAGCGGCAAATCGTCCACCGCCCCGCGATGCTTGACATGGACGTCCTGCACATGACGCAGCCACAGATCGACCAGGCCGACACGGTCGCGGTTGAGTGCCGCTTTCACGCCACCACAGCCATAGTGGCCCACCACCATGATGTGCTTCACCTTGAGCACATCGACCGCGAACTGGATGACTGACAGGCAGTTGAGGTCGGTGTGCACCACCACGTTGGCCACATTGCGATGGACGAACACCTCGCCCGGCAGCAGGCCGACGATCTGGTTGGCAGGCACGCGCGAATCCGAGCAGCCGATCCACAGGTATTCCGGGCTCTGCAGATGCGCCAGCTTCTCGAAGAAACCGGGGTCGACCTCCTGCATCTGGCGCGCCCACGCCACGTTGAAATCGAACAGGTGGAACAGGTTCTCGTTGTTCACCTCGGCCTCGGACCAGTTGTCGAGATCGAGGGTCATGAACACCGTCCCCTCGACCGGCGTCTGGTAGTAGGAAGGCGCCTCGGTGAAACCGAGCTCGCGATACAGCTTTACCGCGATCCGCATCGCGGGCAGCGTGTCGAGCATCACCCGCCGGTAACCGAGCGCCTTCGCCGCCTGGATTGCAGCCATGGCAAGCTGACGCCCCACACCGGTGCCGCGCGCCTCGGGCTCGACATACAGCCGCTTCATCTCGCACATGCCGTCCGACAGGCGGCGCACGCCGACACACCCGGCCGGGCGGCCATCCACCTCGGCGTAGAACAGGCGCCCGTCGGCTGCGCCATAGGCGCCGGGAAGATCGGCAAGCTCTTCGGCGAAGCCCTGAAAGTTCATATCGACGCCCAGCCAGGCCGCATAGTTGCGGAAGAACTGGCGCACATGCGCAAGCTCCGCAGCGTCGCTGGCAGTAATCGTGAGCAGGCGGACGGTCATGCTTTGGTCTCCTCGTTGCCTTGTGCCGGACGTCGCAGCGCGCCGGCCATATCGACCTCAGGCTGCGCCGTCCTTCTTGCCGTGCATGGCGATGATGGTCTGCTGCATCACCGCGCACAAGGTCCAGTGTTCGTCGCGCACCGCATACACCTCGGCGCGCGTGATCAGCAGCGTGCGCCCGGGCTTGATCACTTCGCCCCGCGCCACCAGGCGCTGCCCGTCCGCCGGCGCCAGCAGGTTGAGCTTGTACTCCACCGTCAGCACGCTGGTGTCCTGCGGTGTCAGCGTATTGGCTGCATAGCCTGCGGCCGAGTCGGCAATCATGCCGACCACCCCGCCATGGATATATCCATGCTGCTGGGTGATCTCGGGCCGGTGCGGCAGATGGATCTCCGCAAACCCGGGCTCCAGTTCCGCCAGCTCCGCCCCGATCAGCCGCATCGCCTGCTGCATGCCGAAGCTTGCCCGCACACGGTCAGCATAGTCCGGATCCTTGGGCTGAAACTGAGGTGCCTCGTGTCTCATGGGTGTCTCCGTGGGTTAATTTTTATTTGTTTTTACGTTTACGTCAACGTAAACTAAAATTCAAAAAAATCAAGCCGGGACTGCCGGCGGACGACTCACGCTGTGCTCGCGCTGTCGATGTGCTTCACCAGTTCGGCCCGTGCCGCCGCAGCCCCCTCGGGGTTGTGGCCGAGCAAGGCGTTGCACTGCCGCTCGAGACTGTCGATCTCGATCAGCACGGCTTCGATGTCGATGCGCTGCTGCTCGAGCGCGGCGCGCCGCTCCGCCAGCACCTTGGTAAAGCGCTCGAGCTGCGGTGCGGAATTGCGCACGCCGCCGTACATGTCGAGCAACTCGTTGATTTCGGCCAGTGACAGACCAAGGCGCTTGCCGCGCAGGATGAGCTTGAGACGGGTGCGATCAGCCTTGGTATAGACGCGGGCACGCCCGGTGCGGGCCGGCGTGAGCAAGCCCTGGTCTTCGTAGAAGCGGATCGCACGCGGGGTGATGTCGAACTCGCGCGCAAGCTCGGTGATCGTGTAAGTCTGTTCGCTGGCCATTTTGAGCTGTTGCGGTCGCCGCCACAGGGCTGCGGCCGGACGCGTGATTAGCGTGAGAAGGATTGACAATGGGTTCCGTACTGCGGAAAAGTTAAGCAGATTCCGGGGGTTTGGGCAATGTGAATCTCGCCCCCCGCCACACGACACGAGATCAGGAATGACGACAGCGAACGAACTGCAGTATCCCTTCGAACAACTGCCCGATGGCGGCACCGTTGCCCAGGTGGCGCCCGGCATCGGCTGGGTGCGCATGCCGCTGCCCTTTGCGCTGAACCACATCAACCTGTGGCTGCTCGACGACGGCGACGCACTGACCGCGGTGGACACCGGTTTCGGCCTCGAACCGATCAAGGAGCACTGGTCGCAGATTCTCGATGCCGACCCGCGCCCCCTGTCGCGCCTGATCATCACCCACTGCCACCCGGACCACCTCGGGCTCGCCACCTGGCTGACTGCGCGCAATGGTGCAACGCTGCACATGACACAAGGTGAATTCCTCGGCGGTCATGCTCTGTGGCATCAGCTGCCCGGTTATTCGGTCGGTGACATGATCATGCAGTTCCGCAGGCACGGCCTCGACGAAAAGCGCCTCGACGCCCTCACCGAGCGTGGCAACGGATATCGTCGCGGCGTGCCCGAGATGCCCTCGAGCTACCAGCGCATGTTCGCGGGCGACCGCATCCGCATCGGCGCGCAAGAATGGGAGGTCATCGTCGGCTATGGCCATGCGCCCGAACACGCCAGCCTGTATTGCGCTGCGCTCGGCGTGCTGATCTCGGGCGACATGCTGCTGCCGCGCATTTCCACCAATGTCAGCGTTTTTGCAGCGACGCCGGATGACGATCCACTGGGCTGGTTCCTGGATTCATTGCGCCGCATCAATCACTTGCCTGATGACACGCTCGTGCTACCATCCCACGGCAGGCCTTTCCGTGGCATACGTAAAAGAGTCGACGAACTGATCGAACATCACCGCGAGCGCTGCGCTGCACTATTGGCAGAATGCCGCACTGCACGGAGCGCTGGCGAGTTGCTGGGTACGCTTTTTCCGCGCGAACTGGACACGCATCAGGTCATGTTCGCCATGGGAGAGGCCATTGCCCATTTGAACCATCTCGTGAAGCAGGGAGAGCTTTGCAAGGTGGAGGGAGATGATGGAGCGATTCGCTTCATCAAGATAAGCTGATTGGTCTCCGGACCGATCCAACAAGGAGCACAACAACGATGGCTGCACCCAACGAGAACGCTCAAGCCGAGCTGCCCGATCCGCAGGAAGTTGCTCAGACCTACGCCGAGGTCGCCAAACGCGCCTCCCACCTGATCAGCGATCACGTACAGCGCCAGCTCAAGAAGGGCGTGGCCGCACCCGCGGACGAACTCGGCATCGCCCAGGCATTCATGGACATGATGGCAAAGCTGCTGTCGAATCCGTACAAGCTCGCTCAGTCGCAGATGAACCTGGTGTGGGACTACTTCACCCTGTGGCAGCACTCGATGCTGCGTTTCGCCGGCATGCATGCTGCGCCTGTCGCATCGCCCGAGCGCTCCGACAAGCGCTTCAAGGACGAAGAGTGGCAGGAACACTTCATGTTCGATTTCGTGAAGCAGTCCTACCTCATCGCCGCCCGCCACATCCACGACACCGTGAGCGGTGTGGATGGCCTCGACGAGCAGTCGCAGAAGAAGGTCAACTTCTACACCCGTCAGTACATCGACGCGCTGTCGCCGTCCAACTTCGCCCTGACCAACCCGGAAGTGTTCCGTGAAACGGTCAAGAGCCACGGTCAGAACCTGATCAAGGGCCTGAACAACCTGCTGCGCGACGTCGAGGACGGCGGCGGTCAGCTGCGCGTCAAGATGACCGACACCACCGCCTTCGAGCTGGGCAAGAACGTTGCCACCACGCCGGGCAAGGTCGTGTTCCAGACCGACATGATGCAGCTGCTGCAATACACGCCGAGCACCGACAAGGTTCTCAAGCGCCCGCTGCTGATCGTGCCGCCCTGGATCAACAAGTTCTACATCCTCGACCTGCGCGAGAAGAACTCCTACATCAAGTGGTGCGTGGACCAGGGACACACCGTGTTCGTGATCTCCTGGGTCAACCCGGACGAGAAGCAGTCCGAGAAGACCTTCGAGTCCTACGTCAAGGAAGGCATCATTGCCGCGCTTGACGCCATCGAGCAGCAAACCGGCGAGAAGGAAATCAACGCCGCAGGCTACTGTCTCGGCGGCACGCTGCTGGCCACCACGCTTGCCTACCTGGCAGGCAAGAAGCAGAAGCGCATTGCCTCGGCAACCTTCTTCACCACGATGACGGACTTCTCCGATCCGGGCGAGCTTGGCGTCTTCATCGACGAGCAGCAGGTTTCCAGCCTCGAGAAGAAGATGTTCGAGCGTGGCTATCTCGAAGGCTCGGAGATGGCCGGCACCTTCAACATGCTGCGTTCGAACGACCTGATCTGGTCCTTCGTGGTGAATAACTACCTGATGGGCAAGGATCCGTTCCCGTTCGACCTGCTGTACTGGAACTCCGACTCCACCCGCATGCCGGCCAAGATGCACAGCTTCTACCTGCGCGGCATGTACATGGAAAACCGCCTGGTGCAGCCGGGTGGCGTGGTCATCGACGGCGTGCCGATTGACCTGAGCAAGATCAAGGTGCCGTGCTACTTCATCTCGGCCATCGAAGATCACATCGCACCGTGGAAGAGCACCTACGCGGGTTCGCTCAACTTCGGCGGCCCGGTTCGCTTCGTCCTCGGCGGCTCCGGCCACATCGCAGGCATCGTCAACCCGCCGGTCGCCAACAAGTACGGCTACTGGGTCAACGCTGCAGCCAAGTCGCCGGCCACCGCCGACGCCTGGTTCGAAGGCGCCCAGCAGAACCCCGGTTCGTGGTGGACCGACTGGCAGGCCTGGGTGTTCGGTCACGACGGTGACCAGGTCGATGCGCGCGATCCCGCCAAGGGCAAGCTCAAGGCCATCGAAGATGCGCCCGGCTCCTTCGTGAAGATGCGTCTCGACGCACCCAAGGCTGCAGCCTGATCCCAGGATAAGCGCCTGCTGACCGGGGGAAGGGTTCGCCCTTCCCCCTTTCTTTTTTCTGGAACCCCGATGACGGCCGCACGAAATCTGGTCCTCGACACCAATACGGTGATGGCCCTGTGGCACTTCAAGGACCCTGCTCTCGAATCACTGTCCAGCGCCATCGATGCCGGCACGCTCAAGCTCTTCAGCCGTGACGATGCGCTCGAGGAATTCCGGCGGGTGCTGGCCTACTCACAGTTCAGCATCAGCCCCGACGATCAGACCCGGCTGTTCGACACCTATCGCAACCGCATCAATCCGGCGCCCGCAACTGCAGCCGACGCGTTGCAGTTGCCGGCCTGCCGCGACCGTGACGATCAGAAGTTTCTGGAAATTGCGCGCGACGCCGGCGTCGACCACCTGCTGACCCGCGACAAACTGCTGCTCAAGCTCGCCCGCCACAGTGTGCTGCGTGACCGCTTCCGGATACTGACGCCGGAGCGCTTCATTGCCGAAGGGCTGTGCTGAGGCTTCGCACCCGCAACTTCACCCTGCCCCACGCAGGGCCAGGCTTCGTCTCAGCCCGGCCAGGTAGCGCAGCCCCTCGACAGCACGACTGCCGTACCACGACGCCATCTCGCCATCGATCAGGCAGGACGGCCGCTGCGAAAGCACCCCGACTTCGGCCAGGTGCCGGTCGGTAAAGCGATAAGGCTCAGACGACAGAAAGACCCGCTCGACCGCACGCATCCAGGGCGCAGTCCAGTCCAGTTCGGGGTAGCGCGGCTCATCCTCGGCCGGCAGGCTCTGCCAGCCCACAGCCCCCAGCATCGCCGAGATATAGGTTGCCCGGGATACCGTCATCCAGGGCTCGCGCCAGATGAGGTAGAGCACCGCCTCGTCGCCGTGCTCGGCCTTCACGGCAGCCGCCTCATCGAGCGCCTCCCGCAGGCCGGCCGACAGCGCGGCCGCCTCCGCCTCGCGTCCGAAAATGCCACCGAACAGCTGGTAGAGCCCGAAATTGTCCTGTGGCACGCAGGGATGGGTCACGATCACGTTGGGCACGAACCCGGCCAGCGCCTCCACCGTCTCGCGCCGGTTCTCGTCGATATTGACGATGAGGTGGGTCGGTTCGAGCGCACGCACCGCTTCGAGCTTTACATCCTTGGTACCACCGATCTTGGTCACCTTGCGCAGGGTCTCGCGCGGATGGATACAGAAACCCGTGCGCCCGACCAGCACATCGGAGAGCCCCAGCTCGCACACCAGTTCAGTCAGCGAGGGCACCAGGGACACGATCCGGGGCGCGGCGCCCGCCGGCAGGTGCCGGTTCCCGAGCGCGTCGCGCAAGTCGGCCGGAGCGCGCTCCGAAGCGAATCGGGGAGTTGTCATGGATATCATGCGCAGATGATAGCAAGCGCAGCAGACGCTGCGCGGAGGTGGTTCGGCGGCGTCGGCCACGCATCCGGCAAATCCGGGCCCGGCGTGACAGGACGGGAGCAGTGGATGCGAATGCCCCCGGCGTCACTTCGGGGTATCCCTCATTGGCGCGGGCTTGTATTCCATGTAGTCTGAGTATCGCAGGACATTCTGTTGTCCGGATTTTCACGGCGGGCTTCGAACAAGCGCAGCCTGCCATCATCAGCGCACCCTATCTGGTGCGGTCCTTACCTGCACGGTTTCAGGAGAACTCATGAAGAAGCTCACCACGCTCGCAGCAGCACTCGCAATCGTCGGCACCCTCGGCGCAGCGCCGGCTCAGGCCGAGACGAAGTTTGTGACCATTGGTACCGGCGGCGTAACTGGCGTGTATTACGCTGCTGGCGGCGCAATCTGCCGCCTGATGAACAAGGACCGCGCCCAGCACGGCATTCGCTGCTCGGTCGAAAGTACCGGTGGATCGGTCTACAACGTCAACACCATCAAGGCTGGCGAACTCGACTTCGGCGTCGCCCAGTCCGATGTCCAGTTCAACGCCGTGAAGGGCCTGAACCAGTTCAAGGACGGTGGTGCCGTGACCGAACTGCGCGCCGTCTTCGGTCTGCACCCCGAGCCGCTGACCGTACTGGCCCGCAAGGAAGCCGGCGTCACCAAGTTCGAGGACTTCAAGGGCAAGCGCTTCAACGTCGGCAACCCGGGTTCGGGACAGCGCGCGACGGTCGACGTGCTGCTGCCGGCACTCGGCATGAAGACCTCGGACTTCTCGCTGACCTCCGAACTCAAGCCCGATGAGCACAGCGCCGCACTGTGCGACAACAAGATCGACGGTTTCGCCTATGTCGTCGGCCACCCCGCCGCCAACATCCAGGATCCGACCACGACCTGCGGTGCAAAGCTGGTTCCGGTCACCGGTGCCGGCGTCGACAAGCTGATCAAGGAGTTCCCGTACTACGCAGCCGTCACCATCCCGGGCGGCATGTACGCGAACAACCCGGACGCCACCAAGACCTTCGGTGTCGTGGCCAGCTTCGTGACCTCAGCCAAGGTGTCTGACGACGTGGTCTACACCATGGTCAAGGCTGTCTTCGAGAACTTCGAGGACTTCAAGAAACTGCACCCGGCATTTGCCCACCTGGAGCCGAAGGGCATGATCAAGGACGGCCTGTCTGCTCCGCTGCACAATGGCGCGATCAAGTACTACAAGGAAAAGGGCTGGATGTAATCCGGCTGCCGGTCTAATCATGCCGGCCTGCTGGACGTCTCCCGAAATGCACAGCGACTCGGGAGACGTCTGTTATCCAGACAACGCAGCGACAGGCCAAAAGTCTGTTGCTGCGTTTGCGTATCACCTGAATCCGGGGAGGCGCGGCGTATGACCCGCTCGAAGAAAACCCATACAACCCACGAACTGACCGATGAACAGCTGAAGCAGATCGTTGCCGAAGCGGATACCGGTGGTCGCAAACCCACGGGTCTTGCAGCACAGTTTCTCCTTGTCATTGCGCTGGCGTGGTCCCTGTTCCAGCTCTGGATCGCCTCTCCCCTGCCGTTCTCGCTCGGCGTTTTCGTCCTTAACGATACCGAGTCCCGCGCCATTCACCTGGCGTTTGCCGTCTTCATGGCCTTTGCCGCCTACCCGGCATTCAAGGGCTCACCGCGCGCCTATATCCCCGTTGTAGACTGGATACTGGCAACCGTCGCCGCATTCTGCGCTGGCTACCTGTTCCTTTTCTACGCTGAACTGGCATCCCGCCCCGGCATTCCGACCACGCTCGACCTGGTCGTCGCAGTCACCGGTCTCGTTCTGCTGCTCGAAGCAGCTCGTCGCGCCCTCGGCCTGCCGATGGTGATTCTGGCGGTCTTCTTCCTGATCTATATTTTTTTCGGCCAGTACATGCCGGACGTCATCGCCCACCGCGGCGCGTCTCTGTCCAAGGGCATGAGCCACCTGTGGCTGACCACCGAGGGCGTGTTTGGCGTCGCACTCGGCGTGTCCGCCAGCTTCATCTTCCTGTTCGTACTGTTCGGTGCCCTGCTGGAAACCGCGGGCGCGGGCAACTACTTCATCAAGTCGGCCATTGCGCTGCTCGGGCACATGCGCGGCGGCCCGGCGAAGGCTGCCGTCGTGGCATCGGCCTCGACCGGCCTGATCTCGGGCTCGTCGATTGCAAACGTGGTCACCACCGGCACCTTCACCATTCCGCTGATGAAAAGCGTGGGCTACCGTGACGACAAGGCGGCCTCGGTCGAAGTCGCCTCCTCGGTGAACGGCCAGTTGATGCCGCCGGTCATGGGCGCAGCAGCCTTCCTGATGGTGGAGTACGTCGGCATCACCTACGTCGAGGTGATGAAGCACGCCATCGTACCGGCACTGATCTCCTACATCGCGCTGTTCTACATCGTTCACCTCGAAGCGATGAAGATGAACCTGCAGGGACTGCCGCGTCGCGAACCCCTGCCCTGGCAACAGGCCACCATCACCACCCTGATGACGGTGTCCGGCGTGATCATTCTGGCCGCGATCGTGTACTGGGGTTTTGGCTGGCTCAAGGACGTTGTTGGGGAATCCGCCTTCCTGATCGTCGGCGCCATGATGCTCGTCGCCTACGTCGCGATCATCCACTTTGCCGCGAAATACCCGGAGCTCCACATGGAGAAGCCGGGTGACAAGATGGAGTACCTGCCCGAGATCGGGCCGACCCTGAAGTCCGGCCTGCACTACCTGCTGCCGGTTGCCGCCCTGATCTGGAACCTGATGGTGGAGCAGCTCTCGCCTGCCCTGTCCGCATTCTGGGCCACCCTGTTCCTGATCTTCATCCTCGTCACCCAACGCCCGCTGTTCGCCTTCTTCCGCGGCAAGGGCGAGTTCGGCGTGGCCCTTCGCCACGGCTTCCAGGATCTGTTCGACGGCCTCGTCACCGGCGCCCGCAACATGATCGGCATCGGCATCGCGACCGCCACCGCCGGTGTGATCGTCGGCACCGTGACCCTGACCGGTATCGGCCTGGCCATGACCGAGCTGGTCGAGATCCTGTCCGGTGGCAACCTGATGATCATGCTGTCGCTGGTTGCGGTGATCTGCCTCATCCTCGGCATGGGCCTGCCGACCACCGCGAACTACATCGTGGTGTCGACGCTGATGGCGCCCGTGATCGTCGAGCTCGGCGCCCAGCAGGGCCTGCTGGTGCCGCTGATCGCCGTCCATCTGTTCGTGTTCTATTTCGGCCTGATGGCCGACGTCACGCCACCGGTCGGACTGGCTTCATACGCGGCAGCAGGCATCGCGAAGAGCGACCCGATCAAGACCGGCTTCACCGCATTCGGCTACAGCGCCCGAACGGCGATCCTGCCCTTCATGTTCATCTTCAACACTCAGTTGCTGCTGATCGGCATCACCGATGTCTTTCACCTGATCATGACGATCGTCAGCGCCACCATCGCCAGCCTGATGTTTGCCGCAGCCACGCAGGGCTGGTTCGTGACCCGGAACAAGGTTCATGAAACACTCATTCTGCTGCTGGTGACCTTCAGCCTGTTCCGCCCCGGCTTCTGGCTGGACATGGTGTATCCCGCATACGACGAAGTGCCGGCAAGCCAGCTCACGCAACTGGTGGAAGCTGCGCCACCCAAGGGCAACCTGCGCGTCTGGGTGCAGGGACTCACGCTCGAGGGTGACGAGGTGTCCAAGGGCGTGCTGCTGCCGCTCGGGGAGCCGGGCAACGCGCGTGAGCGCCTGTCACGCATGGGCCTGACCCTGATGACGCTGGGTGACGACGTTCAGGTGGCTGCGGTGAAGTTCGGTAGCCGCGCTGAAAAGCTCGGGCTTGAGCAGGGCTTCAACATCACCTCGATCGAACTGCCCGCAGCGGGTCGTCCGGACAAGGAATGGGTCTTCGTGCCCACACTCCTGCTTCTCGCAATGGTCTGGTTCATGCAGCGTGCCCGCGCGCGCCGCGAGCCGCCGCGACCACCGCACAACCCGAATGCCTGATGCAAGAAGGGCGCTCCACGGAGCGCCCTTTTTAATGCGCGGAAGAACCGTAACTGCGTCAGATCAGGGACGGGCCATTCACGATGGCCGCGGCGTCCCGCTCATTGATGCGTACGGTGGCGCTCGCCAGAACATGCGCGATCAGCCAGTCCTTCAAACGCGCAACGCCTTCTTCGTCGAGTTCGACGAAACGGCAGCCAGCCTTGCGCGCATGACCTTCACCCACCTGATTGACAACCTTCGCATGGCCTTCGATACGATCCGGCACGCTTTCGCGCTGCAGCACGAAGCGAAACTCGGCGCCGGGATCGAGGTCGTGCGAGACGGGCAACGAAAACCCCTCCAGCGAGAGGTCGTTGAGGGGACGGCGCTCACCATTGACCATCGCCCAGAAACAGATATCGCCGCGACGTTTCGCGACGAATCTCTGACGCGCACGACGCTCGGCCGCGTCATCGCCCACCGCTGAATTCATCAAATCGCTCCAAGACGTGATTTTTCGCCTATGTTAGCGCAGCCTCGCCGCGCAAGGGCGTGAGGAATACCTCAGAGGGGAAGCCCGCGCGGCTTGCGTCCGGCACGGGCGAATACATGGTCGAACACGCTGCGCGGCAGAATCCGCAGCAGCTTCGCCACCCAGCCCATCTGCCAGGGCGTCACGGCAAAGCGGTCGCCACGCTCGATGACACGGGCAATCCGCTGCGCGGCGACGTCGGCATCGAGAATGAAGGGCATTGGATAGGGGTTGATCGCA
The DNA here is from genome assembly GCF_003111645.1 of Parazoarcus communis. Classification (NCBI taxonomy): domain Bacteria; kingdom Pseudomonadati; phylum Pseudomonadota; class Betaproteobacteria; order Rhodocyclales; family Zoogloeaceae; genus Parazoarcus; species Parazoarcus communis. Next base: position 3,691,979 of record NZ_CP022187.1, on the reverse strand, counting down.
GTCATCGGCGTGCGGATGTAGCCCGGCGCCACGCTGACCACCTTTACACCGCTGTCGTGAAGCTCGACACGCAGACTTTCGAGGTAGGCAAGCGCGCCCGCTTTTGAGGCGCTGTAGGCCCCCGCACCCGGCAAGCCGCGAATACCCGCCACCGAGGCAATCCCGACCAGCCGCCCGCTGCCGCGGCGACGCATGGCCTCGACGAAAGGCTGGAAGGTTGCCACCATGCCGAGCAGATTCGTGCGCAGCACGCGATCAAACGCGTCGACGTCCTCGGCATATTCGGTAAGCGTCCCGACCGACACCCCGGCGTTGGCAATGACGATGTCGGGCACGCCGAAGGCTTCGACGAACTGGCTGGCGGCGCCACGCAGTGCCAGCGGATCTCCGACATCGGCAACCAGCACCTGGTGCGTGCCGGGCAGCGACGCCACCAGTGCGTGCATCGGCTCAGCGCGACGCGCAATCAGCCCCAGCCTCGCCCCCATGCCTGCATAGTGACGGGCAAGTGCTTCGCCCAGGCCGCTGGACGCCCCCGTGATGAGGACGCGCAGCGGCTGTCCCGGCTCAGTCACCGCTGCAGCCGTCAAGCAGGCACAGACAAACCATCAGCTCTTGCGCGCTTCGCTGCGCACGCGCGTGAGCAGCGCGTCGACCTGCTTCAGCGTGCCTTCGTGACTGCCAGTCAGCGAGGCCGACGTAATGAAGCGACCATCGACCGCCATCGTCGGCACACCCTGAACCTTGTATGCACGGGCGATCTGGTCCGCACGCTTGACCAGCGACTCCACGCCGAAGGACTTGTAGGCCTCCATGAACTTCGCGGTATCAATGCCGCGCTTGCCCACCCATGCCCGCACACCGTCTTCCGTATTCAGCGGCTCCCTGTCGTTCTGCACCGCACCGAACACGAGTTCGTGCAGGGTGTCGACCTGACCGGTCACCTCGAAGGTGTAGTAAAGCCGGGCCAGTGCCTGCAGCTGGGGGTTGCCCCAGATTGCCGGCACGCGGACGAAGCTGACGTCGGCCGGCAGGCGCTTTATCCACTGCCCGAGCAGCGGATCGAAGTCGTGGCAGTGCGGGCAGCCGTAGTGGAAGAACTCGATCACCTCGATCTTGCCCTTGGTCGCCGTCGGAACGGACGGCTCCAGCACCTGGTAAGCTGGACCAGAACCGCTCTGGGCAAGCACCTTGCCCGCGGACCCGGCGAAAAGCGCAAGCGCGCCAAGTTGCTGCAGGGCATGACGACGATTCATTCTTTACTCCCGTATTGGTTGAAGCCGGTCTGACGCGTGCAACACACGCTTCGTTCCGCGTCAGCGCTAAAAATCATTGCCCGGCGCGGGTCACAGTGGTGTTGAAGCCGGACGAAGCCAGACGGCTGCGAACCGGATTCAACTCGTCCGGGCCGGAGAAGGGTCCGATCCGCACCCGGTGCACCGTGCGCCCGTCGGGCAGCTGGCCCCGCTGCGAACTCGCCTCGACACCGGCAAGCGCCAGCCTTGCCTTCAGGTTGTCCGCCTCGGCCGCGTTTTCGAAGGCACCGAGCTGGAGGTAGAGCTTTTCCACCGGGCGCTCCACCACCGGCGCGCTCGGCGCTTCAACCGGTGCCTGAGCCGCCGGCACGTTGTCACCCTGCGGCAGGATCTTGTAGAACTCGAAATCCTGCTTTACGACCGGGCGGTCGCCGGGCTTTCCGGGCAGCGCGGCAGGCGGCTGATTGACCGCCGGCACGCGTGGTGCGACCGGCGCCGACTGAAACGGGTTGGCACGGGTGAAGAACCATGCCGCACCCGCAGCAATCAGCGCGCCCAGCATCAGGCCGATGAAAATGCCGATCAGGGTCCCACCACCGCTGCGCGCGGGAGCACGACCCGACTTGCGGGGGGCTTTACGAGGCTGAGTCAAGACAATCTCCGGATTTACATCGATTCAGGTGCGGACACACCGAGCACGGCCAGACCGCTCACCAGCACCTGACGCACCGCCTCGGCAAGCGCCAGACGCGCAAGCTTGACCGCCTCGTCATCGACCAGCATGCGCTCGGCGTTGTACCAGCTGTGGAAGTCTGCCGCGAGATCCTTCAGGTAGAAGGCAATCTGGTGCGGCGCGTAATCGGCCGCAGCCGACTGCACGAGCTCGGGAAAGGTCGACAGGCTTGCACACAACGCGAGTTCGCGCTCGTTCTGCAGCTGGCCAAGATCGGCCTGCGCCAGTTCTTCGCGCTCGCCGCCCCACTGACTGAGCACCGAGCACACCCGCGCATGCGCGTACTGCACGTAGTAGACCGGGTTCTCGTTGCTCTGACTCTTGGCCAGGTCGAGGTCGAAGTCGAGATGCTGGTCGGACTTGCGCAGCACGTAGAAGAAACGGCAGGCATCGTTGCCGACTTCCTTGCGCAGCTCGCGCAGGGTGACGAACTCGCCCGAGCGGGTCGACATCGAGGTCTTCTGCCCGTCGCGGTAGAGCACCGCGAACTGCACCAGCGCCACGTTGAGCTTTTCGGTCGGCAGGCCGAGTGCGGCGATGGCGCCCTTCACGCGCGGGATGTAACCGTGGTGGTCTGCACCCCAGATGTCGATGATGCGGTCGAAGCCACGCTCATACTTGTTCAAATGATAGGCGATATCCGACGCGAAGTAGGTGTAGAGGCCGTTCTCGCGCTGGACCACGCGATCCTTCTCGTCGCCGAAGGCCGTCGAGCGGAACCACTTGGCGCCGTTCTGCACGTAGATGTGACCCTGCTGCTCGAGCTGGGTCACCGCACGCTCGACCAGGCCGGTATCGAACAGGCTCTGCTCCGAGAACCACTTGTCGAAGCGCACGCCGAATTCCTGCAGATCCTCGCGGCCGTCGCCAAGCTGCTCGTTGAGCGCGAAACCATGCACCCACGGGTAGTCCTCGCCGAGCAGACGCTTGGCGTTGGAAATCAGGGCGTCGAGATGGAGCTCGCGTTGCTGCTTGGCTTCGTCATCCTTGCGCTCCACCGGCGGCAGGCCCGGCGTGCCGGCCGTCACCTGCGCTGCGGTAAACCTGGCGAAGCGGTCCTGATGGGCGTCACGCATCTCACGCCCCATGGTCACGACGTAATCGCCCTGGTAGGCGTTGGGCGGGAACGCGACCTCGATCCCGAAGAACGCGAGGTAGCGCAACCAGGTCGACAGCGCCAGAATGTCCATCTGACGACCGGCGTCATTGACGTAGTACTCGCGGCTGACATCGTAACCGGCGAATTCCAGCACGTCCGACAGCGAGGCGCCGTAGGCCGCACCGCGTCCGTGGCCGACATGCAGGGGGCCGGTGGGGTTGGCGGAGACAAATTCCACCTGCACCTTCACGTTCTTCTTCTCGCCGCGACCGAACGCAGCGCCCTTGGCGAGCACCTCGCTGACCACGGCCGTCTTGGCAGCAGTGGCCAGGGTGAAGTTGATGAAGCCCGCGCCGGCCACCTCGGTCTTGGCCACCAGCGGCGACGCCGGCAGCTCGGCCAGCAGTTTCGCGGCGAGTTCGCGCGGGTTGCGCTTCATCGGCTTGGCCAGTTGCAGCGCAAGGTTGGTGGCAAAGTCCCCATGGCTCGCCTGCTTCGGGCGCTCCAGCAGGATCGGGGTATCGGCCAGCTCGGGCGCAACACTTTTCAGCGCGGCTTTCAGGAGATCGGCAAGTAGAACTTTGGGGTCGGCGCTCATGACACTTTCAGGGACATCGAAACCGTCGATTATAGCGGATCAACCCACCCCTCTCCCGCCCGGCATGTGAGCGCAGGTTACGTTCTCTGCCTTCCACCGCCCCCCCTTTCCCGCTAAAGTCCCGGTTCTCCTGCTACCGGTTGTCCAAAGTGCGTCTCCTGCGTCTCACCAAGATCGTTTCCGTCAGTCTGCGTTTCGGTCTGGACCGAATGATTCTGGACGCCGACACCAGCGGTCGACTGGCCCGCGTATGGAATTTCGTGTTCTTCTGGCGCACCTACGACGAACCCCGTGGCGTGCGCCTGCGCCGGGCACTCGAGTCGCTCGGCCCCATCTTCGTCAAGTTCGGGCAGATGCTCTCCACCCGGCGCGATCTGCTGCCGCCGGATCTGGCCGACGAGCTCGCGATGCTGCAGGACAGGGTGCCGCCCTTCCCCACCGAACAGGCGCTCGCGCTGCTCCAGACGATGTACGGCAAGCCGGTCGATGACGTCTTTGGCAACTTCAACCGCACGCCGGTGGCTTCCGCCTCGGTAGCGCAGGTGCACTTTGCCGAGCTGCCCGATGGCACCGAAGTGGCGGTCAAGATTCTGCGGCCGGGCATCGAGCATGTGATCGCGCACGATCTGGCCCTGCTCGAAGTCGCGGCCATGCTGCTCGAGAAGGTCTGGCCCGAGGGCCGGCGGCTCAAGCCGCGCGAGGTCGTTGCCGAGTTCACCAAGTACCTGAACGACGAACTCGACCTCATGCGCGAGGCGGCCAACTGCTCGCAGCTGCGGCGCAACTTCAAGGATTCGTCCCTGATGATCGTGCCCGAGGTGCATTGGGACTGGTGCGGCCGCAACGTGATGGTGATGGAGCGCATGCACGGCGTACAGATCTCCCAGATCGAGGCGCTCAGGGCGCAGGGCACCGACCTGCCCGCCCTGTCGCGCGCCGGGGTGGAGATCTTCTTCACCCAGGTGTTCCGCGACGGCTTCTTTCATGCAGACATGCATCCGGGCAACATCTTCGTGCATCGCGACGGGCGCTACATTGCACTCGACTTCGGCATCATGGGCACGCTCAACGAAGTCGACAAGAACTACCTCGCGACCAACTTTCTCGCCTTCTTCCAGCGCGACTATCACCGCGTCGCACTGGCCCATATCGAGGCCGGCTGGGTGCCGGCCAAGACCCGGGTGGACGAGTTCGAGGCCGCGATCCGTACCGTGTGCGAGCCGATCTTCGACAAGCCACTGAAGGACATCTCCTTCGGCAAGACGCTGCTGCGCCTGTTCCAGACCGCACGCCGCTTCGAGATGGAGGTCCAGCCGCAGCTGGTGCTGCTGCAGAAGACCCTGCTCAACATCGAGGGCCTCGGGCGCCAGCTCGACCCCGAGCTCGACCTGTGGAAGACGGCAAAGCCCTTTCTCGAGCGCTGGATGAACGAGCAGATGGGCTGGCGTGCGCTGATCCGCGAAATCAAGACCGAAGCGCCAAGCTGGGCCGGCACCCTGCCGCAACTGCCCCGGCTGATACATCACACCCTCACCGAAAGCGGCAAACAGCAGGCGGCTCAGCAGGCGCGCATGGAGCAGCTCGCCCGCCAGCAGCGTCGGCAAGGGTGGCTGCTGTCGGCCATCGGCGTGCTTGCCGCTGCCCTGCTCGCGCTGGAGGCGTACCGGGTCTTCGGCAGCTGAGCGCCGGGACGGGCGCCGTGCGGATGCGTTCGCAGCGAACGAATCTGCGCCGGCACCCTCCAATGTTGTAACGTCACACAAGCACCCGCCGATCGGCGGAATGGGAGGTGCCTCATGACGAATACAACCCACCTGCCTGCCGGCCCCCACACCCGGCTCACCATCATCAGTGCAGCATCCGCGCTCGGCGCGCCGCACCCCGGCCCGGCAGCAGCGGCGCAGTCGCTGCGCAGCAACGGCTTGACCGAGCGCCTGTCGAATGCCGGCATCAAGGCCGAATGGGCGGATGTCGTGCGCCCCACCCAGCCGGCGGCCGACACGAAAGACATGACAGCCCGGCTGGAAGCCAGTGCGGCGTTCGCGCGACGCCTGGCTGACCGCCTGGCCACACTCGACCCGGACGCCTTCCCATTGATCCTCGGCGGCGATCACGCCATTGCCGCAGGCACCTGGCGCGGCATCGGCCGGCGTGCCGGCGGTGCGCCCGGCCTGATCTGGATCGACGCCCACCTCGACAGCCACACGGCCGAGTCCACCCATTCGGGCAACATCCACGGCATGCCGCTGGCGGCCCTGCTGGGTGAGGGCGACCGCAGCCTGGTGGGCATCCCCGGCCCACGGCTCGATCCGGCGCGGGTATGCGTCATCGGTGCGCGCGCCTGGGAAACGGAAGAACACGAACGCCTGACGCGGCTCGGCGTGCGCATCTTCGACATGAATGAAGTCCGCGAGCGCGGCCTTCCCGCCGTATTCTGCGATGCGCTGACGATCGTGCGCAGCAACGGCAGCCAGCCCGGCTTCGGCCTCAGCCTCGATGTCGATGCGCTCGACCCGCTGGCCGTGCCTGCCGTGACCTGTCCGGCCGCGGAGGGCATCGATCCCCGGGCGCTGGCCGACGTCCTGCTCACGCTCAGGACCTGCGGCGACTTCATTGCGATGGAGATCACCGAGTACCGGCCCGATCTCGACACCGACCGCCGCAGCGCGGACTGGGTGGCCGAACTCGCCTGTGCTGCACTGGGACCGGGGAGCTACTGGCTGCGCGAGAAGGAGCGCCACTTCGGCGCCAGCAACTACGCACCGCTGCCGGTCGTGTTTCATCGCGGCGAGGGCGTATGGCTGTGGGACGTCGAAGGACGCCGCTATCTCGACATGATGAGCGCCTACTCCGCCGTCAGTTTCGGCCACGGCCACCCGCGCCTGCTGCGTGCACTCGAAGACCAGGCACGACGGCTCGCGCTGACCTCACGCGCATTCTCCAACGATCGCCTTCCGCTGCTGCTCGAACGCATGTGCGGGCTGTTCGGCTTCGAACGCGCCCTGCCGGTCAACACCGGACTGGAGGCGGTCGAGACCGCACTCAAGGCCGCGCGCAAGTGGGCCTACACAGTGAAAGGCGTGGCCGCGGACAAGGCGGAAATCATCGCCTGCGACGGCAACTTCCATGGCCGCTCGATCACGATCGTCGGACTCTCTGCCAGCGAGCAGTACCGCGACGGCTTCGGCCCCTTCCCGCCCGGCTTGCGCCGCATTCCCTTTGGTGACGCGGCCGCACTCGAAGCGGCGATCACGCCCGAAACCGCGGCCTTCCTGGTCGAGCCGATCCAGGGCGAAGGCGGCATCATCGTGCCGCCCGCCGGCTACCTGGCGCGCTGCGCCGAGATCTGCCGTCAGCACCGGGTCCTGCTCATCGCCGACGAAGTCCAGACCGGGCTCGGCCGCACCGGCCGCCTGCTGGCCTGCGATCACGACGGCGTACGTCCGGACGGTCTCATCCTCGGCAAGGCGCTCGGGGGCGGCCTGCTGCCGGTATCGGCCTTCCTCGCCGACCGCGAGGTGATGGACGTCTTCCACCCCGGCGACCACGGCTCCACCTTCGGCGGCAACCCGCTCGGCGCCGCCGTCGCGCTGGAAGTGCTTGCGCTGCTTATCGAACACAGCCCCTGGGAGCGCGCCGAACGCCTTGGCGAACGCCTGCGCAGCCGCCTGGAAGCGGCAAGGCTGCCCTGCGTTCGCGAGATTCGCGGCCGCGGCCTGCTGATCGGCATTGCAATCGATCCGGACATCGCATCCGCCGCGAGCGTTGCCGAAACGCTGCTGGCACGCGGCATTGCAACCCGCGACACGACCGGCAACGTGATACGTCTTGCGCCGCCGCTGATCATCGACGAGGCAACGCTCGACGACAGTGCGGATACGGTCATCGACACCCTCGCCGCACTCGGCGGCTGACCCACGCGACACCGGGAGGCGGGCCCGCAGCGGCCACGCCTCCCGGCGCCACCACAAATCCTGACATTGACAGCGTATTCAGGCCCTTAGCGCACATTTCGGCGCCACCTTTCAGCCATTCGTTGCTACACTCCGGCGCCCCTTTCTCCACGCTCCGGAAGAGACCTGTTCATGCTGCTCTGGCTTGTCGTCGCCTACCTGCTTGTGTCCATTGTCATCGGCCTGATTGCTGCAACACGCGTGCACAACACCCGTGACTACATCACCGCCGGTCGCAACCTGCCGATGTTCGTCGTGCTCGCCATGGTGTTTGCCACCTGGTTCGGCGCTGAAACCGTGCTCGGCATCTCCGCCACCTTTCTCGAAGAAGGCTTTCGCGGCCTGATTTCGGACCCGCTGGGTGCGGCGGTGTGCCTGGTGCTGTTCGGCCTCATCTTCGCCCGCCCGCTGTACCGCATGAACCTGCTGACGCTCGGCGACTTCTTCCGCCAGCGCTACAACCGCAGCACCGAGCTCATCCTGTCAATCTGCATCGTGCTCTCCTACCTCGGCTGGGTCGCAGCGCAGATCACCGCGCTCGGGCTGGTATTCAACGTGCTGTCGCAGGACGTGGTATCGACCAATGAGGGCATGCTGATCGGTGCCGGCGTGGTGTTGCTCTACACCCTGTTCGGCGGCATGTGGTCGGTGGCAATGACCACCTTCGTGCAGATGATCGTGATCGTGCTCGGCCTGATCTACGTCACCTGGCTTGCAGGCGACATGGCCGGCGGCTTTTCCAGTGTGGTCGGTCAGGCTGCGGCCGAAGGCAAGCTCGAGTTCCTGCCTACGCTGGACGCGGCGGACATGATTGGCTGGGTTGCCGCCTTCCTGACCATGGCGCTCGGCTCGATCCCGCAGCAGGACGTGTTTCAGCGCGTCAACTCCTCGCGCAACGAGCGCGTCGCGGTGTGGGGCACGACGCTCGGCGGCGTGTCGTATTTCTTCTTCGCTGCGGTGCCGCTGTTCCTCGCCTACACCGCGCAGGTCATCGATCCCGCCATGGTCGAGCGCCTGATCGGGGAAGACTCGCAGCTCATCCTGCCCACCCTGATCATCCAGTACATGCCTTTCGCGGCACAGGTCATCTTCTTTGGCGCCCTCCTGTCGGTGATCATGAGCACCGCCTCGGGCACGCTGCTGGCGCCTTCGGTCACCTTCTCCGAGAACGTGCTCAAGGGCTTCTTCCCCGGCATGAGCGACCGCCAGTTCCTGCTCAGCACCCGGATCACGGTGGTCGTGTTCACCGTGCTGGTCACGCTGTACGCAACAAGCACCGAGTCGAGCATTCATCAGATGGTCGAGAACGCATACCGTGTCACCCTGGCCGGGGCGTTCGTGCCGCTCGCAGCGGGGCTGTTCTGGAAGCGGGCCAACAACCTCGGCGCGGCGCTGGCCATCGCGCTCGGGCTGTCCACATGGATTCTCTTCGAGCTCTTCGTCCCCGAGGGCGACATCGAGCCCCAGCTGTTCGGCCTCGCCGCCAGTGCGCTCGGCATGGTGATCGGCGGTCTGGTGGGTGCGCCCGCCCACCATCGCCCCCACGCCGGACATCACCGGGCGGCAGCGGCAACACACCACACTTCACGCTGAACACTGCCTGCGTTTGACCCGGGTCAAAGCACCCGGGGCAGTCGGCCACTAAGGTGGCGGAGCTTTGAATCCGCCACCCTGGTGCCCCCAATGAATTCGTCCCAGCAGATCGAACTCGTCTGCCCCGCCGGCAGCCTGCCAGCGCTCAAGACCGCCATCGACCACGGCGCAAACTGCGTCTATCTCGGCTTCAAGGACGCCACCAACGCGCGCAACTTCACCGGGCTCAACTTCGATCCCAGGCAGATGCGCGACGGCATTGCCTATGCACACCAGCGCGGCGGCAAGGTCCTGCTCGCGCTCAACACCTATCCGCAGGCCGGCAACTGGTCGAGCTGGACGGCGGCAGTGGACCGCGCCGCCGAGATGGGCATCGACGCGGTCATCCTCGCCGACCCCGGCCTCATGGCCTACGCTGCAAAGACCCACCCACAGCTGCGCCTGCACCTGTCGGTGCAGGGCTCGGCCACCAGCTACGAGGCGATCAACTTCTACCACGAGCGCTTCGGCATCCAGCGCGCGGTGCTGCCGCGGGTGCTGTCGCTGCCGCAGGTGGAACAGGTCATTGCCAACACCGCGGTCGAGATCGAAGTGTTCGGCTTCGGCGGCCTGTGCGTGATGGTCGAAGGGCGTTGCGCCCTGTCCGCCTACGCCACCGGCGAGTCGCCCAACTGCAACGGTGCCTGTTCGCCCGGCAAGCATGTGCGCTGGGAACAGACGCCCAAGGGCATGGAAACCCGGCTCAACGGCATCCTCATCGACCGCTTTGCCGACGGCGAGCGCGCCGGCTACCCGACGCTGTGCAAGGGCCGCTTCGAGGTCAATGACGAAACCTATTACGCGATCGAGGAGCCGACCAGCCTGAACACCCTGGAGCTGCTGCCCGAGCTCGCCCGTATCGGCGTGCGCGCGATCAAGATCGAAGGCCGCCAGCGCAGTCCGGCCTATGTCGCCCAGGTCACCAAGGTGTGGCGCGCCGCACTCGACCAGGTGATGCGCGCACCGGACGACTTCAAGGCGCTGCCGGCCTGGATGGCCGATCTCAACAAGGTTTCCGAGGGCCAGAGCCATACCCTCGGCGCCTACTACCGTCCATGGAAATAAGCCCGATGAAACTCTCCCTCGGCCCCCTGCTGTACTACTGGCCACGCCAGAGCGTGCTCGACTTCTATGCTGGTATCGCCGACAGCACGGCAGACATCGTGCATCTGGGCGAAACCGTGTGTTCGCGGCGCCACGAACTGCGCCTCGACGACTGGCTCGAGGTCGCCGCGATGCTCGCCGACGCCGGCAAGGAAGCGGTGCTCTCCACCCAGTCGCTGATCGAATCCGAGTCCGATCTCAAGACCCTGCGCCGGCTGTGCACCCAGACACGGTTCCGCGTCGAAGCCAACGACATGGGCGCGGTGCGGCTGCTGGCCGAGGCCGGTCGTCGCGACTGGATCGCCGGCCCCACGCTCAATATCTTCAACCCGCACACACTGGATCTGATGGTGCAGTCCGGTGCGACGCGCTGGGTGGTCCCGCCGGAGATGTCCGGCACACAGCTCGACGAAATCCGCAACGCCCTGCCAGGCGCACTCGAAGCAGAGGTATTCGCCTACGGCCGGCTGCCGCTCGCGCACTCGGCGCGCTGCTTCACCGCACGCCACTACAACCTGCAGAAGGACACCTGCGAGTTCCGCTGCCTCGGCATCAGCGACGGCCTGAGCCTGAGCACCCGCGAAGGCGAGCCCTTCCTCACCCTCAACGGTGTGCAGACGCAGTCGGCCCGGGTGCACAACCTGCTCGCAGACCTGCCCGCGCTGGCGAACAGCGCCGAGGTGCTGCGCATCAGCCCGCAGGGCAGCCACACCCGCGAGATCGTCGAGCTCTTCCGCACCGCCCTCGACGCCCGTCAAACCCCGAAAGCGGCGTTCGATGCCAGCCTTCCGCTGATGCCCGACGCCCCCTGCAACGGCTTCTGGCACGGCAAACCCGGTGTCGACCAGCTGGTCAGCGCCTGAAGGAAACCCCCACATGTCCCAAGCCCACCTGCTCCCCGCCCCCCGCCTCTCCCTGTTGCTGCCCGGCAGCCTGCGCCAGCGCATCGCACATCGCCTCGGCACTCTCAGGGTGCCCGCCTTCACCCTGCCGGCAACGCTCGCCCGCGTCGTTGCCCGCCTGCCGCAGCAGCCTCCCGCCCAGGCGCTCGTCACCGCACTCAACCTCGCGCTCGACCGCGTGCTGCCGAGGGATCAGCTCGAACCGCTGATCGGGCGCAATCTGCGCATGCGCGTCAGCGACGCCGGCCTGACCCTGGACTTCAGCTTCAACGAGCGCGGATTTCATCGCGCAAAAGACGTCCTGAAGCCGGACCTCATTCTGTCGGCGACCGCCCGCGACTACCTCGCCCTTGCGCTGCGCGAGGAGGATGCCGACACCCTGTTCTTCAGCCGCCGCCTCATCATGGAAGGCGACACCGACCTCGGCCTGCTGGTCAAGAACACGCTCGACGCGGTGGATTGGGACGCACTGCTGGGTCGCCGCAGCTGACGGCGCGCTGTCACCACGCGAAAGCGCCCCGATTTAGTGCATTTAAATTATTGATTAATATGGACTTGTGTCGCATGGCAAGACGGCCTCAAAATCCGCGCTGATTTTTTTCAGAGACTTTCAGGCCCATGCCGTATTCAGATCCCAGCAACCAGTACATTCCGCCCACCACCGCACTGATCGGAAGCGCCCACGGCTACGTCTTCAATGCCGACGAAGTCACGCTCGAAGCCGAGATTCATGCGGTCGACCCGCTTGCCACCAGCTACCTGAACTGGTCCCTGCAACTGTGGGCAGGCGACGTCCTGGTTGCCGAAGCCTCCTTTGGCGCGCTCTATCCCGACAGCTTCGGCATCGCCCGCGTCGGCGCCACCGTGAGCGCCAATCTGCCTGCCGGCACGAACGAGCACATGCTGACCCTGGTCCTGGCCGGCGACGACGGCACTGGCCTGCAGCGCTATGACGCCGTGACCTACCCGCGCAGCGAGCGTTTCGTGCTGCCGCTGATCGAGGGCTCGGTTGCCTACCGGCTCGACACCGACTGCACCGAGATCAGCGCCGAGTGCATCCGCAACCCGCGCGCCGCCGACAACATGAGCGGCTCGCTGGTGCTCGAACTCTGGGCCTTGCCCGCTGCCTATCAAGGCGGCGCATTCAGCGGCATTCTGATCGGCAGCGAGTTTGTCGGCGCCCTGGCCGGCCAGTCGCAATGGAACAATGTCTCTGCCCGCCTCCCCGCGTGCGAACTTCCGGCGGGACAGTGGCATCTGGTTCTGATGCTGCGCGAATGGGTCGGCAACACCTACCTGACCCGCGACTACCGCAACTTCGCGCTCACCGTGGACGGCCCGCTGCCGACACCGACGGCTGCGCCTGAAGCCGAAGCCGCACCTGCTCCGGTCGCAACGCCCGCGCCAGCCGCGGCGCCTGCAGAGAAGCCGGCGGCAAAGGCCGCCAAAAAACCAGCCGCAAAAGCCGTCGACAAGACCGCTGAAAAAACCGCCGAAAAAGCACCGGCCAAGAAGAGCAAGCCCGCAGCAGCGACCAAGGCGCCCGCTGCCGAGCCCGTCAGTGCCGCCAAGCGCAACGCCAAGAAATCGGCTCCTGTGCACAAGCCCGGCCGCGTCTCGGTCAATACCGCAGGCGTCAGCGATTTGGCGGCTGTCAGCGGCGTCAACGGCGCCACCGCAGAAGGCATCATCGCTGGCCGCCCCTGGGCAACGCTCGATGACCTGATCAAGGTCAAGGGCATCGGCACCAAGTCCCTCGACAAGCTCAAGCACCTGCTCAAGCTCTGACCCATATGACGGGCACGCAATGTGCCCGTCACACGATATCGCCCGGCACCGAACATCGCCGGGCGTGCCTGCGGCGATGACCGTGCGGGCACGAAAGCTGCGTCGGAACCGGATTACCTCTCGCAGCGAACCACCATGAACAAGCTCGACAGCGCCCTGCTCGCCATTCTGATCAAGGATGCGCGCGCCTCCTTTGCCGACATCGCCAGACAGCTCGACATCTCGCGCGCCCATGCGCGGACGCGGGTGCAGGCCCTGGTCGAGAGCGGCGTCATCGAGCAGTTTTCGGCAGTGGTCAATCCCGAGAAGCTGGGCAAGGTGGTGTCCACCTTCATCGATCTCAAGGTCACGCCTGCACGGCTGGAGCCGATCGCCAACGAGCTGGCCAACTGTCCCGAAGTGGTCAGCCTCTACATCATGAGCGACCTGCAGAGCCTGCACATCCACACCCTCACCGACAGCTACGAAACCTTCGACGCCTTCGTACGGCAACGCATCTTCAATCGTCCGGAGATTCTCTTTGTCGACTGCAAGACGCTGATGTCGCGGGTGAAAAATCGCCGCGGCGGGGCCCGGCTGTAGTCCTTCACCGCGGCAAGCGGGCGCACATTTTCGCACCGTCATGGTGCAGAAACGCCAGCACAGTGCATTCAAGACATTCGGCACGCTACACAGCCGATGCGCCAACATCCGGCGCCAAATGGTATTGCGGACCTTCCGAATGTAATCAGAACCCGACGAAGCCGGCCATTTGTATGCCCGATTCTTTCACCCTGCGCCCCAGTTTGTGCACCGCACTACACCTTAAGACCTATCCATATTCACTATATACTAGTTAAAATTCAATAACTTACTGAGTTTTTCAACCTGGCACGGCCATTGCTAAACCTGTCTCGAGTCACTTTACAAATGGCACCCCACAAGGGCGCCACATCGAGATCCCAACAGGAGCACGCAGCCATGACCCTGAATCGCCGCAATTTTCTCACCGCCGCAGCCGTTTCCGGCGCCATCCTCGGCGCACCTGCCATCGCCAGCGCACAGTCGAAGACCACCTTCAACTGGAAAATGACCAATGCCTATGGCCCGGGGTCGCCCTTCTATGTTCAGGGCCCGGGCAGCCCGATGGATTTCTGCAAGAAGGTCGAGGAAATGTCGGGCGGCCGGCTCAAGATCCAGCACTTCGCCGCCGGCGAGCTGATTCCCGCACTCGAGGGCTTCGACGCCGTGTCCAAGGGCATGGTGGAGATGAACGCCGCCAACGCCTATTTCTGGGCCGGCAAGATTCCCGCTGCACAGTACTTCACCACCGTGCCCTTCGGCATGAACACCCAGGGCATGAATGCCTGGATGTATCACGGCGGCGGCATTGAACTGTGGAACGAGCTCTACGCCGCGCACGGCCTCGTTGCCATGCCCATGGGCAACACCGGCACCCAGATGACGGGCTGGTTCCGCAAGCCGATCGAGAAGGTTTCCGACTTCGACGGTCTCAAGATGCGCATTCCCGGTCTGGCCGGCAAGGTCTATGCCCAGCTCGGCGTGGCCGTGCGTCTGCTCCCGGGTGGCGAGATCTTCCCGGCGCTCGAGCGTGGCGTGATCGACGCGGCCGAGTTCGTCGGCCCCTACCAGGACCGCCGCATGGGCCTGCACAAGGCGGCCAAGAACTACTACACCACCGGCTGGCATGAACCCACCAACGTCACCGAGCTGATGATCAACAAGAAGGCGTGGGAGAGTCTGCCCAAGGACCTGCAGGCCATCGTCAAGGCGGCGGCAGCAGCGTGCAACGTCGAGAGTCACGCCTGGTGCGAAGCGGTGAATGCCGATGCGCTCACCGATCTCGTCACCAATCAGGGCGTGATCGCACGGCCGCTGCCCAACGACGTCATCGTCAAGCTGAAGGAAGTCACCGCCGACACGCTCGAGAGCCTGGCCAAGGCCGACGCCGACACGCGCAAGGTGCACGACGCCTTCATGGCCTTCCGCAAGAAGCACGAGTCGTGGGCCGCCGTCAGCGAAAAGGCATTCCTGTCGCTGTAAGCACCCTCCGGAGACGCTGATGAACAAGCTGTTGAAGCCGCTCGAACTCGCGATTGTCGGGTTCGGGTGGGTGGCACGGGCCGCGGTCCTGGCGCTGGTGTTGATGGTGGCCTGCAATGTGTTGCTGCGCTACGTCTTCTCCTGGAGCCCGGTCGCTGCGCAGGAACTCGAGTGGCACCTGATCTCCCCGATCGCGCTGCTCGGCATGGCCTACGCGGTCTATCACCGTGCGGACGTGCGCGTGGATTTCATCTACGACCGTCTCGGCGCCAGAAGTCAGGCCGTGATCGATCTGGTGAGCGGGGTGTTCACCCTCGCCGTCGGCGTGATCATCGCCTGGCTGGCCGTGCCCTACGTGATGCAGGCCTACGACATCGGCGAGGTCTCGCCCGACCCAGGCGGGCTTCCCATGCGCTATCTGGTCAAGGCCTTCATCCCGCTCGGCTTCTCCCTGCTTGCCCTTCAGGGTCTCATCGACACGCTGCGCGCCGTCGCGACGCTGATCAGCGGCGCGCCGCACACCCCTCACGATTCGCTGGAAATACGCACATGAGCCCCAACGAATGGATTGCGCTCGGTCTCATCGGCGGCTTCCTGGCGCTGATGATGATCGGCATACCGGTTGCCATCGCGCTCGCGGTCTCCGGCTTCGTCGCCGGCTACCTCGGTTTCGGTTCGATGCTGTTCTCGCTGCTGCCGGCGCGCCTGTTCGGCGTGGTGACCAACTACACCATGCTGGCGATTCCGCTGTTCGTCTTCATGGGGGTGATGCTGGAGAAATCCCGCGTCGCCGAGGACATGCTCGAGACCATCGGCCGCGCCATGGGCGGGCTCAACGGCGGGATGGGCATCGCCATCATCCTGGTCGGCGTGCTGATGGGTGCCTCGACCGGCATCGTCGGCGCCACCGTGGTGACGGTGGCAATGCTCACCCTGCCCACCCTGATGCGTCGCGGCTACAAGCCCAGCATCGCCTGCGGCACGATCTGCGCATCCGGCACGCTGGGCCAGATCATCCCGCCCAGCCTGGTGCTGATCCTGCTCGCCGAGATCGTTGGCGAGTCCGTCGGCACGCTGTTTGCCGCAGCGTTCATTCCCGGCCTCGCGCTGGCACTGATCTACGTCATCTTCCTGCTCGTGGTCGGCAAGCTGCGTCCGTCGTGGGTGCCGGCGATTCCCGCCGCCGAACGCGCGCAGGCCGCCCCCGGCACGCTCGGGCGCGACCTCGTCCGCTCGGTGGTACCGCCGCTGCTGCTGGTGGTCGCCGTACTGGGCTCCATCATCGGCGGCATTGCCGCGCCGACCGAGGCGGCCTCGATGGGTGCGCTGGGCAGTGCACTGATCGCGCTGTTCGCACGGCGCATGAGCTGGAAGCTCATCAGCGAAACCCTGCACGGCACGCTCACCATCACCGCCATGGTGTTCTTCATCCTGCTGTGCGCACAGCCCTTCTCGCTGGCCTTCCGCGGGCTCGGCGGCGAACAGATGGTGCACGACCTCTTCAGCCTGCTGCCTGGCGGCGAACTGGGAGCCCTGATCTTCCTGATGGTCCTGCTGTTCGTGCTCGGCTTCTTCCTGGAGTGGATCGAGATCTCCTACATCGCACTGCCGATGTTCCTGCCGGTGTTCCATGCCTACGGCACCGACATGGTGTGGCTGGCCACCCTGGTGGCGCTGAACCTGCAGATGTCCTTCCTCACTCCGCCCTTCGGCTGGGCACTGTTCTTCCTCAAGGGGGTGGCGCCACCGGGCATCACCACGCGCGACATCTACGTCGGCGCCCTGCCCTTCGTGGTGCTGCAGATGCTCGCCGTCGCCCTTCTCTTCATCTTCCCCGGCATCGCCACCTGGCTGCCGAAGTTCATCGGCTGGTAAGCCCCCGGAGGCAACACAATGGAATTTTTCGACGGCTACAGTGCCACCTGGCTGGCAGGGCTGGTCATTGCCCTGATCACCACCGGGGTGGTGGCAGGCATCCTTGCCGGACTGCTTGGCGTGGGTGGCGGCATCGTCATCGTGCCGGTGCTCTACCACCTCTTCACCCTGCTCGGCATCGACGAGTCGGTACGCATGCATGTGGCGGTGGGTACTTCCCTCGCCACCATCATTCCGACCTCGATCATGTCGGCCCGCGCGCACCGCCGCCGTGGCAGCCTCAACCCCGAACTGCTGCGCAAGCTGATTCCGCCCGTCGTGGTCGGCGTGCTGATCGGCTCGGTCGCCAGCGGCTACTTCAGCGGCCAGGTGCTCACCTCCATCTTTGCCACGGTCGCCCTGCTGGTCGCGCTCAACATGGCCTTCAAGCGCGATGGCTTTGCGCTTGGCGAGGGTCTGCCGGGGCCGCTTGGCACCTCGATGATCGGCGTCACCATCGGCGGCCTCTCGACCCTGATGGGCATCGGCGGCGGCACGCTCAGCGTCCCCACCCTCAACGCCTTTCGTACGCCGATGCACGTGGCCGTGGGCACCGGGGCCGCACTCGGCATGATCATCAGCCTGCCCGGTGCGATCGGCTTCCTGATCAACGGCATGGGCGTGCCCAACCTGCCGCCGGCCACCGTCGGCTATGTGAACCTGCTCGGGATGGCACTGATCGTGCCTGCGACCATGGTCACCACCTCATGGGGTGCGCGTCTGGCCCACGCCATCGACGCGCGCCGTCTGCGCCAGGTGTTCGCGGCCTTCCTCGCGCTCACCTCGCTGCGCATGTTCTACGGCCTGCTCGCCTGACCTGGCGCGGGCCACGCCACCAACAAGGAGACACTCATGCTGCACACCCTCACTGCCCTCGGCGGCATGCAGGTTGCCCCTCACCACCTCGCCGCGCAGGCCGGACGCGACATCCTGCGCGAAGGCGGCAACGCGGTCGAAGCCATGGTCGCCGCGGCCGCCGCCATCGCGGTGGTCTATCCGCACATGAACGCGATCGGCGGCGACGGTTTCT
The DNA here is from genome assembly GCF_003111645.1 of Parazoarcus communis. Classification (NCBI taxonomy): domain Bacteria; kingdom Pseudomonadati; phylum Pseudomonadota; class Betaproteobacteria; order Rhodocyclales; family Zoogloeaceae; genus Parazoarcus; species Parazoarcus communis. The sequence continues at coordinate 3,673,927 of NZ_CP022187.1, read as the reverse complement.
GGCTGATCCATGAGCCGGGCAAGGCGCCGGTCGCGATCGACGCCTGCGGCTTTGCCGCCGGGCTTGCCGACCGCCAGTTCTACGCCGGGCTGGATGCCATCCCCGCTCGCGGCCCGAAGGCAGCACTCACGGTTGCCGGCACGGTCGGCGGCTGGGACACGGCCCTGGAAGTCGCCGCCGAGTGGGGGACTGCGCTGCCGCTGTCGCGCCTGCTCGCCGACGCCATCCGCCATGCGCGCGACGGTGTGGCCGTCACTGCCAGCCAGGCCGCCCTCACGCGCCAGAAGCTCGACGGACTGAAGGACGCGCCCGGTTTCGCCGACACCTTTCTGGTCGATGGCGCGCCGCCCGAAACCGGACATCTGCTGCGCCAGCCCGCGCTGGCCCAGACGCTCGAGACCCTCGCCGCACGCGGCCTCGATGACTTCTATCGCGGCGAGATCGCCGAACGGATCGGCGCCGAACTCGAACGCGTCGGCAGCCCGGTTCGCACCCACGACCTCAACGCCTACGCCGCACAGATCGTCGATCCGCTATCGGTGCGGCTCGGCGACAGCACGGTGTACAACCTGCCGCCCCCGACCCAGGGCCTGGCCGCACTGATGATTCTCGGCATCTTCGAGCGCCTCGGTGTCAGCGCGGGCGAAGGATTCGCCCATGTCCACGGCCTCGTCGAAGCCACCAAACGCGCCTTCCGCGTGCGCGACCGCGTCGTCACCGATCCGCGCCGCCTGCCCGCCGACCCGCGCAGCTTCCTCGACGCGCCTGCGCTCGACGCGCGCGCCGCCGATGTGGACATGCAGGTCGCGCTGCCCTGGCCCGATCCCGCCGCACCGGGCGACACCATCTGGATGGGCGCGATCGACCGCGAAGGGCGTGCAGTGAGTTTCATCCAGAGCGTGTACTGGGAGTTCGGCTCCGGCGTGGTGCTGCGCGACACCGGCATCACCTGGCAGAACCGCGGCATGAGCTTCTCGCTCAAACCTGCCGCGCTCAATGCGCTGGAGCCCTCACGCAAGCCCTTCCACACCCTGAACCCGTCAATGGCGCTGTTCGACGACGGCCGCGTGATGCCCTACGGCACCATGGGCGGCGAAGGTCAGCCACAGACCCAGGCCGCCGTGTTCACCCGCTACGCCCGCTTCGGCACGCCCCTGCAGCAGGCGGTCAGCGCACCGCGCTGGCTGCTGGGCCGCACCTGGGGCGATGTCAGCACCAGCCTCAAGCTGGAGAGCCGCTTTCCGCCGGAGCTGGTGCAGGCATTGCGCGACGCGGGGCATCAGGTCGAAGTGCTGGACGAGGCCTACAGCGACACCATGGGCCACGCGGGTGCGCTGGTCAGACACCCGAACGGGCTGATCGAAGGCGCGGTCGACCCGCGCAGCGATGGCGTGGTTGCGGGCGTCTGATGAAAATGGCGGCGCCGGCCCTTGCAGCGCATGAAGTCTGCAAGGGCCGGCGCGCCATGAAAACAGCATCGTGCGCAGGGCTCAGGCCGCGGCCCTGACTGCCGGCACCTTCGTCGCCACAGCCGCCGGCCACGCCGCCATGCGGCTCACCGACACCCGGCGCGCGCCCGGTACCGCAGCCGGTTTGGCGATTGTTACCTCCAGCCGCCGGATGGCGAAGCGTTCGCCCAGGGTGTCGAGCATGACCTGGCTCAGGTGTTCGAGCAGGTTGAAGTGGCGCGCTGCGATCAAGGCTTCGAGGCACGCCACCACTTCGTCGTAGTCCACCGTGTGGCGGATGTCGTCGCTGCGCCCGGATGCGGCGCCGTCGATGCACAGGGTCAGATCCACCAGCAGGGTCTGGCGCGCGGCCAGTTCGTGCGGGTAGATGCCGATCGATGCTTCAAGCGCCAGCCCTTCGAGACGGATCACACACTCGTCGGCGCCCATCTCAGACCGCCTTCAGCACCGGGGCTTCCCAGTCCTGATAGTCGTCGGCGGGGCTCGCCTGCAGGCTGCGTTCGGCCGAGCGCAGCGTGTTCTCGATCAGCATGGTCACCGTCATCGGCCCCACGCCGCCGGGCACCGGCGTGATCCACGAGGCTTTCTCCTTCACCCCGTCGAAATCCACGTCGCCGACGATGCGGTTGTCCGGCAGGCGGTTGATGCCGACGTCGATGACGATGGCGCCTTGCTTGACCATCTGCGGCACGATCAGACCCGGCTTGCCCGCGGCCACGATCAGGATGTCGGCCAGAATGGTGTGCTGAGCCAGATCGCGCGTTTTCGCGTGGCAGATCGTCACCGTGGCTTCGCGCTGCAGCAGCATCAGCGCCATCGGCTTGCCGACGATGTTGCTCGCCCCCACCACCACCACGTTCTTGCCCGCGACCTCGGTGCCGGTGGTGTCGAGCAGCAGCTGCACGCCGTAGGGCGTGCATGGCGGGAAGATGGTGTTGCCCACCACCAGTCCGCCGACGTTGTACAGATGAAAGCCGTCGACGTCCTTATGCACCGAGATCGCCTCCAGCACCCGGCGCACATCGATGTGCCCGGGCAGCGGCAGCTGAATCAGGATGCCGTGCACCGTCGGGTCGGCGTTGAGCTGGGCGATGCGTGCCAGCATCTCCACTTCCGGCGTATCGGCCGGCAGCGCCACATGCAGCGAGCGCACGCCGCATTCCTCGCACGCCTTCACCTTGTTGCCCACATACACCCGCGAGGCCGGATTGTCCCCGACCAGGATGACCGCCAGCCCGGGGCGCACGCCCTGCTCCACCAGCCGTCCCACGCGCTCGCGAAAACCCACTCGGAGCTGTTTCGACAGCGCCTTGCCGTCGATGATCTGTGCCGTCATGGCGGCCTCTCAGCGGAAAACGACGGTTTTATTGCCATGCACCAGCACCCGGTCTTCCAGGTGATAGCGCAGGCCGCGGGCGAGGACGGCTTTCTCGATGTCCTTGCCGTAGCGCACCAGATCTTCCGGTGCGTCCGAGTGGTCGATGCGGATCACGTCCTGCTCGATGATCGGGCCCTGATCGAGCTCCGAGGTCACGTAGTGGCAGGTCGCGCCGATCAGCTTCACGCCACGCACATAGGCCTGGTGGTAGGGCTTGGCGCCGACGAAGCTGGGCAGAAAGCTGTGGTGGATGTTGATGATCTGGCCCGGGTAGCGCTCGCACAGCCCCGGCGACAGAATCTGCATGTAGCGCGCCAGCACCATCACGTCGCCTTCGGCTTCGCGGTACAGGTCCTCGACCCTGGCGTAGGCCTCGGCCTTGGTGTCGGGCGTGACCGGCACGTGATGGAAGGGAATGCCGTGCCACTCCACCAGCCCGCGGAAGGTCTCGTGGTTGGAGATCACGCACGGGATCTCGATGTTCAGCTCATCGGCATGCCAGCGCGACAGCAGGTCGTACAGGCAGTGCTCCTGCTTGCTCACCATCACCACCACGCGCTTCTTGCGCGCGCTGTCGCTGATCTTCCAGTCCATGTCGAATTCACGTGCGATCGGCGCGAACTTCTCGCGCAGCACATCGATGTCGAAGGGCAGCGAGTCGGCCAGGATCTCCTGACGCATGAAGAAGCGCTTGCCGTCCACGTCCGCGTGGTGGTTCGCCTCGGTGATCCAGCCCTGGTGGCTGGAGAAGAAGCTGCTGACGGTGGTCACGATGCCAACCCTGTCCGGGCAGGACAGGGACAGGGTGTAACGTCTCTCTGAGGGGCTCATGGGGGTGCTGTTTTCCTGTTTTCGGTCTTGTTGCGCGGGGCGTAGCGGGCGCACTCGCGGCGCCCTTGCAAGGCTTCGCCCCTCAGCCCTTGGCGGTACGCTTGAGCTTTTCGGGATCGTCGAAAGGCAGCGTATGGGTGGTCGCCGCACAGCGCAGGGTGGCGCCGCGCAGTTCGAGCGCACGCCCGGGAACGGCGTAGGCCGGGTCCATGCGGGCGATGGCCATGCCGCGCCCGGTGAGACGGGAATACATTGCGCAGGTCACGAAGCCGACCTTGGTGTCGCCGTCCCAGATGGCATCGCCGCCTTGCGCGATTTCCTTGGTATCGAGCTCGACGCCGTAGATCTTGAAGCGCTCCCTGCCCTGCAGGCGGAAGTGCTCGGCCGCGCCGCGGAACTCGGTCTTGCCCGGCGACACGGTGAAGTCGAGGCCCAGCTCCCAAAGGGAGTCACCGATCGCCTCGCCTTCCATCGGATACATGTCAGAGTTGTCGTAGGGATAGAACAGCAGGTAGCTCTCGACCCGCAGCCAGTCCAGCGCGGTGAAGGAGCAGGGCATGATGCCCATCGCCTTGCCTTCCTCCACGATGGTGTCCCAGATCAGCGGCGCATCGACGCCCTTGCAGAACAGCTCGTAGCCGCGCTCGCCGGTATAGCCGGTGCGCGAAATCGTGACCGGGCAGCCGAAGAGCCGGGTCTGCATGTGATGGAAATAAGGCAGGTCGCGGATGCCCGGCACATGCTTCGACAGGTACTCCACCGCCAGCGGCCCCTGCAGTGAAAGGTCGTGCAGGTCGTCATCGAACAGCACCGCCACGTTGCGTCCCACCGCGCCGCGGGTCAGGATCTCGTGGCCCTGGCCCGAGCCGTGCACCACCATGAAGGCGTTGGGGCCGTTGCGGTAGATCACGCAGTCGTCGATGAACTTGCCGGCTTCATTGAGCATGCAGGCATACACCGACTTGCCCGGATAGAGCTTGCTGACATTGCGCGTGGTCGCGTAGTTGAGCAGGGCTTCCGCATGCGGCCCGACCAGGTGCACCTTCTTGAGCCCGGACACATCCATCAGGCCGGCGCGGGTGCGAATGGCCTCGTGTTCGTCGGCGAGATCGGTGCTGTAGGTCCAGGCTGTCGCCATCCCGTTCCAGTCGGCGAGGGTCGAACCCAGTGCGCGATGCCGGTCAGCCAGTGTCGACTGTCTCCATGAACTCATTTGAAACTCCCTTTTCAGCGAAGAGTGAAATTGAGTTCATTAAGCCAGTGTGCCGGGCACGCGAAAATACTCCTCTGGTACTACGCCCCGGCCTCCCACCACGGCGTCAGGCCTGGTGTCTCTCGTCCTCGCGCAGTTCGCGCAGCCACACCGCCGCTTCAAACCGGTTACGCAGATTGAGTTTCTGCAGCACGTGCTTCACGTGCACCTTCACCGTGCTCTCGGCAATGCCGAGCGCGCGCGCAACGATCTTGTTCGATGCGCCCTTGGACACCAGCTCCAGGGTCTCCTGTTCGCGTGCGGTCAGCGAGGCCCAGTGCTCATTCAGCGATTCTTTCGAAGGCGGCTGGGGTTTGGCCAGCAGGCCGCCTACCGCGGCCGACAGCACCGTTCCTCCCGCGGCGACCTGACGCAGCTTCATGCAGAACTCGTCCGGCTCCATGTCCTTGAGCAGGTAACCGCTGGCGCCCGAGTTCAGCGCCTCCATGATGTCGAAACTGGAGTCGGACACGGTGAGCATCACCAGGCGGGTGGTCGATCCCGCGGCCTTCAGCGCCCGCAGCACCGAGATGCCGTCGAGCCCCTTCATGTGCAGATCGATCAGCGCCACATCCGGCCGGTGCGTCAGCACCGCCTCGATCCCCTCCGCACCCGACGCCGCCTCGGCGACGACCTCGACATCGTCGTACATTGCCAGCAGCTGGCTGACCCCCTTGCGAAACAGTGCGTGGTCATCCACGACCACCAGTCTGATCGGTGTGCCGTGTCGATCCGGGTCGCCCCCAGCCGCGTTGTCCATGCTGTCCGTCCTCATTGCTTGATCAATCCGTTTCAGGTGCTGCCCGGCCGCGGCCGGAAGCGCATCTCGACGCAGGTGCCCTGCCCGCTCGCAGCCGGCCGCAAGTGCAAGGCCCCGCCAATCTGCCGGGCGCGGTCGCGCATGATCGACACCCCATGGTGACCATCGCCGCCGCTGCCCTCGCGCAGCCCGCGACCATCGTCCTCGACCGTGAGCACGATCTGTCCGTCGTCCTCCTCGTCGAAGCGCACCTGTGCGTGCTGCGCCCGCGCGTGACGTACGACATTGGTCAGCGCCTCGCGCACGATCTGCAGCAGGTGGAACTCCTCGTTGACCGACAGGTGCCTGCTGCCCAGCCGGTAATCGAAGCCGAGTTCGGTGCCCGAGCGTGCGGACAGCTCATCCACCACCTCGCGCAGCGCCTGCTGCAGGCCGCCCGGCGGCATGCTGGTGCGAAAGGCCGAGAGCAGTTCGCGCAGGTGGCGGTAGGCGCTGTCGAGCCCGTTCTTGATCTCGCCCGACACCTCCAGCACACGCTCGCCGGGACCACAGTCCGCACAGCTGCGCCCGATCTCCAGCTGCAGACGCGCCACCTGCAGCTTCATGTAGGACAGGGCCTGGGCGAGCGAATCGTGCAGTTCCCCGGCGATCGCGCTGCGCTCGTCCATCAGCGCCAGACGCCGGCGTCGGTGGTTGCGCTGCAGATTGCCCAGCGACAGCGCAAACAGCGACGCCACCGCCTCGATCAGCCGGCTATGCCGGCTCTCGAACATGAAGTCTCCCGGCGCCTCGACGATCAGTACGCCATAGGTGTCGCCGGCATCGCGCACCGGCACCGCCAGCTCAACATGCTCGCCTTCGGCAGCAGTCGATGCCCGGTGCAGGCCGTTTCCGCGCGACAGCTCCTCGACCGAAAACGCTTCCAGCAACTGCAGGCGGCGGACATCGCCCAGCTGTGACGGCACCCCCAGCCCGTCGGCCACCGGCTCAAGCAACACCAGCGCACAGGCACGCACCGCCAGGCAGTCGGCCATGTCCTCTAGCAGGGAATTCAGCCACGGTGCGCTCGCGCTGTGTTCGGCAAGGCAGAGACTGGCCTGGCAGATGAATTCGAGTGTCCGGGTGGCGAAGCGCTCATGCTCGGACGCCTGCCGCGACAGCCGTTCGGCCTCTGCAAGGTGGCAGGCGAGCTGGGTCGACACCCCATCGAGTGCCCGGTGTAGCCGGTCCACCTCATCCACGCCCTCGTCCCACGCCACCGTGGCACCAAAGACGTGCCTGTTGAGCCGCTCGAGGGCGAAATCGGTGCGCACCACGAGCATCTTGCGCGCAATCCGCAGCGTGGCCCCGCACCCAAGGAGGAACATCAGCGCTAGCAGGGCCTGCAACAGTTGCAGAACCGCGAGGCGGGACGAAAGTGTCGGGTCTGCAGCGGTTCCGAGCGTCACTTGCAGCCCGGCGGCAACGCCGGCGCTGACGAACAGGGTCGCGCACAGGCAGGCTAGACACACCAGTACGAGAACGAGACGCGAGAAAAGCGGATGTTTTTTCAAGATGAGGGCCAGCAAGGCGCAATCTTCAGGCGTTAAGTCGTTTAACTGAAAGCAACTTTTGCGCCCATCAGGAATCAAGCGCTGCGGCATATTCATGCGCGCCGGCCCTCAGACTGGATTGAATCCTGCTTTGTGCGCCTTAGCCGCCACTTACTCTCACGCCGGACCATTACAACGATGACGCTTTACCTGATCGCCACCCTCCTTGCCTGCTCGACCGCCTTGCTCGTGCTCGGAGATGGCAGCGACACCTCTCCCCTGCTGTGGACGCTGGCCATGATTCCACTACTGACCTGGATCGTGCTTCGCCACGGCGGGCGGCACGGCGGCAGCAGCCGGACGACCGACGCGCTTTCTGCGCTGCAGTCGCTGAGCCGCTTCGCCGAGCAAAGCGGCCAGCCTGCCCTGCTGCTTGAAGGCGAGAACATCGCCAACGCCAATCGCGCCCTGCTCAAACTCATTGGGCTGGAGGATCGCGGCGACGAACTGATCGGCATGCCGCTGGACAACATCGTGCATCCGAAGCATCACCGCAGGCTTGCCACACTCCTTTCTCCCCAGGCAGACAACAGCGATGCCGGCACCCTGTCGCTGATGCGTGCCGACGGCACACCGTGGTCGGCCCGTGTCAGCCTGTTTCAGGGCCACAGCGCGCAGCTCACCCTGCTGCAGTTCTCCACCCCTCAGGACGCCGCGACCAACACCGGACATGAGTATCTGCAGGCAACGCGGCTGACCCACTTCTCGCGCGAGATCCTGTTCTCCCTCGACGCACAGATGCAGCTCAGCTATGCCAACGCACAATGGGAGCGCAGCACCGGCCGCAGCGTTGCGGAAAGCACGCAACAACCGTTTCTCTCGACCTTCCACAGCGAAGACCGCGCCGCCCTCGGCACCGGGCTGCGCCAACTGCAGGCCGGCAAACGCGACAACCTCACGCTTGAGCTTCGCATTCGCGCCACCCGCGCCCACGCCGCACGCTGGGTCGAACTGCGCGCCTGGCCAATGCCGCTGCAGACGCTCGGCGAGACCGGGGTGAGCGGCATCCTGCTCGACATCGACCAGCGCCGCCGCAGCGAAGAGGCCCTGCGCGCGCAACGCCGCGGTCTGCACACCATGCTGGACAACCTGCCGGGGATGATTTACCGCGGCCAGAACGATCGCAACTGGACGATGGAGTTCGTCAGCGAGGGCTGCTTCGAACTCACCGGCTACACCCCGCTGGAACTGGTGGATAACCACTCGGCCTGCTTTGCCGAGATGATCCACGAGGAGGACCGCGATTTCGTGTGGAACTTCGTGCAGATGCGACTCGACCGCCGTGAGCGCTACGAACTGAGCTACCGCATCGTGGACCGCGACGGTCAGACCCGCTGGGTATGGGAACAGGGGCGCGGCATCTATTCCAGCCGGGGCGAATTCCTCGGCCTGGAGGGCTTCATCACCGACGTCAGCGCCAGCCGGGGCGCGCAGGAGGAAGCGCGCCGGCGCCTGTTCTTTGACAACGCCACCGGTCTGATGAATCTGAGCCTGTTCCTTGACCGTCTGCAGCATCTGTACCGCCACGCGGCGATTGCCGATTACCCGTTTGCGCTGATCCACATCGAGATCGAAACGATCACCGAGATTGCCGAGCACTACGGGCCGGCAATGAGCGAACGCGTCAGCGTCGAGATCGGCAAGCGTCTGCGGCTTGCGCAGAGCGACTGCAACGGGGTTGCCCGTCACGCCGGCGGCTTTGCAGTGCTGATCTCGGACTTCCGCCCGCAGACGCTGAGCTGGGCCGGGCCGCCGAGTGCCGAACCGTCCTCGGCAGCAGGCCTGCTGCATCTCGCCCATGCACTCGCGGCGGAAATCAGTCGCCCGCTTCGCATCGACGGCCATAGCCTCAGCCTGAGCGCGCGCTTCGGCATCGCGACCGAGCGCGAGGCCCACGCCGATGCGAACGCCATGCTCGAGCAGGCAGCGCGCCACGACCATCCCGGCGCGCTGCCGCCGCCCGAACAGGCTCACTGAGCAGGCAGGCTGAAAGCCGGCCTAGCTGCGCACCCTGGACTTAGTCGGATCGTAGTGCGGGAAGGCCACGACGCGCGCAGCGAGTCGCTTGCGGTGGCCGTCGAGCTGGCCCACCTGCAGCGCCGTATCGAGCTCGGAACAGGCGACATCCACCCGCGCCAGCGCGACCTGTGCATTGAGCACCGGAGAGCGCACCGCGCTGGTGATCTCGCCCACCCTGGCGCGACCGATATAGACGCCGTCGCCGTGATGCACCGCTTCGTTGCTGTCGATCGCGAGCCCGACCAGCTTGCGCCGCGGGTGCGCCTTGCGTTCTTCGAGTGCCGCCCGACCGATGAAGTCGTCGGGTTTGGACAGTGCCACGGTAAAGCCGATGCCGGCTTCGAAGGGATCGGTCTGATCGCAGAACTCCTGACCGGCAAAAGCCAGCCCGGCCTCGATGCGCAACATGTCAAGCGCATCGAACCCGAGCGGCACCAGTCCGAGCGGCGCTCCGGCCTCGGCCACGACATTCCACAGCTCTGTGCCATCATCGGGGTGACACCACAGCTCGAAGCCGAGTTCGCCGGTGTAGCCGGTGCGGGACACCACCAGCGGGCGACCAGTCGGCCCGCCCAGACGCGCCGCCATGAAGCGGAACCAGCCGAGTTCGGCGATACCCGGCTGCGCCGGTGCGGTCCACAGGATCTTGGCCAGCAGCTCGCGGCTGCGCGGTCCCTGCACCGCAATGTTGTGCAGGCTGTCAGTGGCATCGCGCACATGCACGTTGAAGCCCGCTGCCGCTGCCTGCTCCTTCAGCCACAGGCCGGTCGTGTCCTCGCCACACACGAAGCGGAATACATCGCGCCCAAGGCGGAACACCGTGCCGTCGTCCATCATGCCGCCGTGAGCGTGGCATACCGCGGTATAGACCACCTGACCCACGGCCAGCTTGCGCATGTCGCGGGTAACCACCTTCTGCAGCAGGGCCTCGGCATCGGGTCCGGTGATGTCGAACTTGCGCAGCGCGGTCAGATCCATCACCGCGACCTTCTCGCGGCACGCCCAGTATTCGGCAATCGTGCCGTGGCCCACGAAGCTGCGCGGCAGCCAGAAGCCATGATAGTCGATGAAGTCCCGCGTCAGCGTTTCGGTCACGCCGGCAAAGGCCGTGGGACGGGTCAGGCGTACAGGAGCGTCGGGAGTCATTCGGTGGGCCATCGCGCGAGGGAATGAATGGGCCGCGTCATAGATGCGAACCTCGATGTCGGTCGGCTGCCAGGCGTTGGCGGGGTCGATGTCGTCGGCGCAGGACGACACCGCCACCACCAGATCCTTGAGTGCCCTGAGCAGCACGTAGTCACCCGCCTTCGACCACGGCTCGGCAAAGCCGAGGCTGCCGCAGGGCTGGATGAAGGTGTTGTAGAAAAAGTTGATCGCCGGCCAGCCTGCGCGCGGACGAACGCCCATCGGCTCGAGCACGGCGTTGAAGTTGTCGCTGCAGTTGGCGTGACCGGGAAAGCCCTGGTCCTCGTAATACTTCGCGGTGCAGGCAAGGGCAAAGGCATCGTGCCGCCCCACGGTATCCTGCACGGTCTCAAGCAGGGGCTGCATGCGCGCATCGAAATACTTCGCGTGCAGGCCGGGCATGGGATAGGACGACCCCGCCAGGGTGCGGGTCACCGTCGGGTCCAGCCCCCACTCTTCACCGGCGGCAAGCGCTGCGGCATCGAAGGCGAGGACATCCGAACACTGACGCCCCTCCACATCGATGACCTGAATGAACTGCCCGGCCTTCAGTTCGAAGGCCCGGGCGCTCGCCGCCCCGACCCGGATCACCGTCAGCGGCTCGGGAAAGACCTGCTGCAGGGTGGGCTGTGCGTCCGCCTGCAGCAGGAAGGGGTCCTCTTCGATGAACGGCGGTGCCTTGTCGTTCATGCGCAGACGTCCTTTGCCACCAGCTTGCGATAGCCACCGGCGCAGAACACCAGCGGTTCGCCATCGCGGAAACGCAGGTTGTCGACTTCGGCGACGAAGATGATGTGGTCGCCGCCCGGATACTGTGCGAACAGGCTGCACTCGAAACTGGCGAGGGTGTCGTCCAGCAAGGGGGCGCCGAGCTCGCCCGGCGCATAGTTCAGATCGACCCACTTGTCCCCGCCGCCGCGGGCAAAGCGCGACGACAGCTCGCTCTGTTCGTGACCCAGCACGTGGATCGCCAGCGCACCGCCGGCGGCAAACGCCTCGCAGCAGGCGCTGTTCCGCGCCAGGCTGAAGAGCACCAGCGGCGGATCGAGCGACACGGTATTGAAGGAGCTCACGGTTGCCCCCACCGGCCGCCCCTGATCGTCCCAGGTGGTAACGATGGTGACGCCGGTGGGAAACAGTCCGAGGACCTTGCGGAACATCCGACCATCGAACGGCGCGTGATGGGCGGCAAGGGGTTCCGGCGCGGCGGCCGGAACCTGCTGGAGGGCAACAGCGTGCATGGCAGGCTCCGTGTATTGGCTCAGGCCTGAGCGTCTTCGAGCAGCTTGGAAGCGAAAGCGGCCTTTTCCGACTTGCTCATCTTCTTCAGTTCGTTGTTCAGCACGCGCTGATTCACCGACTGGTTCCAGTAGTCGAGCACCTCGAAACCGAGCAGTGCCGACTTGCCGACGAACTGACGCAGCACCTCGTTGGTGGGGCCCATCACCCAGCCCGCCTTGCCGTCACGCAGCAGGCGCTCGATGCCCAGCGCCGGCTTGTAACCGGTGCCGCCGCAGGCGTGGAGCATCTTGTCGACGACGTTGGAGACGTTCTTGGAGGAGAAGAACTTGACCTGCCACAACCAGTTCAGCAGGCCGGTGCGAGGCAGATAGGCAAGGTCGGCATGACCGGACCAGTCGCAGCCACCGGTCTGATCATCAAGCGCCTTTGCCGCCAGATAGACATAGCTGCGGCTGGCGTTGGTGTCGATCAGGCATTCGCCCACGTAATCCTGGATCGTCGGGTAGTCTGCGACACGCATGCCGACATCGTTGTGCACCTTGCGCGTGGTGTGGTTCTTGGTGATGTCCATGGCGGCCAGGCTGATGCCGTTCCAGCATGCGGAAGAGCACACCAGGAAGAAGGGATCGACCACCTCGTCGTTGGACTTGGCGCCATCGCCCACCGGGCCGACCAGCGCGTCGGGCGCGATATCCACCCCATCGACCGAGATCGGGCCAGACTGGTTGCCGCGCATGCCAAGACCATCCCAGTTGGCGGGATCGGCCTGGATCTGATCCTTGGTCACCAGGAAGCAGGACAGGTCGGAGTAGTTGCCGCCGAAATCGGGCGATGTGGTCTGGATGATGTACCAGTCGGCAAAGCCACCGGATGTGGTCCAGGATGCCTTCTTGAACACCTTCCAGCCGTTCTCGGTGCGTTCGGCACGCGAGGACATCGGATACCAGAAGTGGGAGCCGGTCTCCGGATCGGAGAAGGACAGGGTGCCGATCAGCACGTCCGCGTCGACACGACTGAGGATGGCCTTCAGGCGCTCGTTGCCGTGGTGGCGCAGGAGTGCCGCAGCGCAGGCGCCGAGGTGCATGGTGTAGCACATCGCAGTCGAGGGGCAGCCATACCGCGCGATGGTCTCGACCACCATGGCGGCGCACAGGTGGCTTTCGCCGCGTCCGCCCAGTTCCTTCGGCACGGTCAGACCCAGCAGCCCCATGGCGGCCAGCGCCTCGAAGTTCTTGCGCGGATAGACGTAGTTCTTGTCGCTGTCGATTGCGTTCGGGCGCATCGTGCTCTGGCACACGGCGATCAGTTCGGCCTGCAGGGCCAGCTGTTCGGGGCTGAGCATCCACTGCGGGCTCCATTCCGAGCCGATACCGGTGGGAGCGAGTTCATTGATGGCGTTCATGGCTTTGTCCTTTTACGTGAGGGAATGAATGAGCTGAAATCGGATTAAATCGGCGCGAGTTCGGTAATGTCCGGCCCGATGCCGGTGGCGAGCTCGGCGCCGTCATCGAGCGGTGCAAGCCAGGCCAGCGTGGCCGGCAGGTAACGGGTCAGGCCCTTGTACTCGACCAGTTCGGGCGGTAGCGAAGACAGCACCCGGTGCAGGCGCTTGCCCCACTTGGGCACACGCGCCAGCTCTTCGACCGAGATCAGGAAGCAGCGGATCGGGAACAGGATCGCGTTGCTGCGCGGCAGGCGCCACAGGGTCTGCAGTTCGACGCGCAGGTGCACCTTGCCGCCGGCGTTTTCAACCGTGACCGAGGCGCGGTCCGGGCCCCACTCCGGGTAACTCTCGGGCGAGGTGTCGAGCCGCGGATTGATGCTCATGGTCCAGTTCAGGCGACGCACCGGCTGGCCCAGACGCAGCATGAGCAGATACTTGAGCGCACGCTCGAACACCCCGGCCTGGTGCGCGAGCGGCACCGGTCCGTGCCACTCCATGAAGTTCATGCCCACATTGAACTCCAGCGACCAGTCGGCCTGCGAGGTGATCATGCCGGCGTCGAGGTAGAGATTGTCCTCGCGCTGATCGCAGATCGCGAAGTCGCCCTGGGCCTGACGGGTGATGTATTCGAAGGGCTCGCATGGCAGCGTGTCGGGGTCGCCGAAGATGAAGCTTTGCTCGATACCCAGCGGGCGGTTGATCCACGTCCAGCGACTGCCGAACACATCGCCGTCCTTGGTCAGCGAGAACTGCTCCGGGTAGTCGGCCGCCATGTTCTCCATCAGCAGCTCGAGCGTGTCCCACTGCGCGGTCATCATGTGCGACAGCACCTGGCAGCGGCCGGGGTCCTGCTCAAGCGTCAGCGCGCGGTCGCGGCACTCGGCAATGTAGTGCTCGTCGATGTCGAAGGGGCGGCAGAAGGCGTCGGTCGGGCCGCTGCGGACATGCGGCTCGATGTTGACGCTGTACATGTAGCGGTCTTCCGGGAACGGAAACGGGAAGCGCAGGATGGCCGCGTCGCTGTTGCGGTAGGTGTAGTCGCCGCGGAAGGTTTCTTCGGGCTTGAATACCAGGCTCATGATTGCCTCCGGCTGATTGGGTTGTGCAGGTTCAAAGATCGAGGACGAGACGGGCCGAGCGTGCCCGCGATACGCAGGGCATGATCAGTTGTCCGCCCTCACGCTCGGCGGCGCCGAGGTAATGGTCGCGATGCTCAGGCTCGCCCTCGAGCACGCCAGTGACGCACACGCCGCAGGCGCCGCCACGACACAGGCAGGGCGCACTCGCCCCGATGCGCTCGATGGCTTCGAGCAGGCTTTCGCTCTCGCCCACCTCGACCTCGATGCCGGAGCGGCTGAGGAAGGCGGTGAAGGGCGTGCCGCCCGACAGCGCGGCGCCGAAGTGCTCGCAATGCACATGGCTGGCAGGCCAGCCTGCATCGGCTGCGGCCTGAATGACCTGGTCGTTCAGTGCAGCGGGGCCGCACACATACAGGTGGGTGCCTGCAGGCTGACGTTCGAGCAGCGCCGGGATGTCCAGACGATGACCGTCGGCGTCCCAGTAGTAGTTCAGGTCGCCGCAGTCCTGCAGCCAGGGCGCGAAGGTGCCGGTCTCGGATTCGCGGCAGCACACGTGCAGCGCATGGCTCGCGCCGTTGTGGGCAAAGTCCGCGACATACGACAGAAAGGGCGTGATGCCGATGCCGCCGGCGATCATCAGGTGATGACGTGCCGTGCGCTGCGGCGCGAACAGGTTGCTCGGCCAGCTCGCAACCAGGCGGTCGCCCGGCTTGAGCACTTCATGCACGAAGGCGGAACCGCCACGGGATTCCGGCACCCGGCGCACGATGATTTCATACGCATCGCGCCGACCCGGCTGGCTGATCAGCGAGTACGCGTTGCGCCAGGTACGTGCTTCCCCCTGCAGCCGCAGCTGGATGTTGGCACCGGCCGCAGCCGGCGGCAGCTGCCCGCCGTCTGCCGCTGCCAGGCGCACGTGGCGCAGGCTGGGTGCGATGTCATCGACGGCGACGACAGTCAGTTCAAGGGTTTCGCCGATCATGGAAAGACCTCCTCGCGCTTCGGCACTTCGCCGGGCGCTTCCGCATCCACCATCACCCCCATGAAGGCGCCGAGCCGGCGCGAGAAGTGATCGCGAACCAGCAGTTCGCGCCCACAACCGGTACAGGTCACGATGTTGGTGGTGACGTTCTCGGTGGTCTGGTGGCAATGGGTGCACCACACCCGGCGCTTCAGACTGCCGGCGTGCTGCATCCGGATCTGGCTCGGGCTCAGCCCGGCACGCCCGGCCACCGTCGCCAGCGACCACATGAAGGGTTCGGTACCCTGCAGGTAGAGCCGGTCGGCGATGCCGAAGCCTTCAGGCATGGCCTCGATCGCGGCGGCGGCTTCTTCGACGGTCTGCAGCTTGCACACCTTGCCAGGAGCGAGCGCGGTGGCCGGCGCGCTCACCAGCCAGGTCTGCAGTCGCGCCGCGACCGGGGCGAAGGCCGCCGCAAGCGCGGCCATCTGTCCGGGCGCGAGGGTGTCGCCCTCCACGATCAGCAGATGGACGCCCGCGGTGTCTTCAGCTGCCAGCTCGCGATAACGCGGGCGACTGACGATCTGCGATTGCATCATGTCCGCCACCCTCAGAGCACGGCCACGGAGTGGGCGACATAGACCACCGCAGCACCGGCAACCAGGGTCACGTAGGGCAGGATGCCCGCGCGGCTGCTGACGCCTTCCTCCGCACCAAGGTGCATGTCCTCCACCATCGCCGCAGGGAACTTGCCCTTGTCGGTGATGTAGTGGCGGAAGATGAAGACCGGCAGAATGCTGGCGGCCATCACCAGGCCGGACACCAGCGTGCCTGCGCCCCAGATGTCGGCGCCCATGCCCATCAGCGCCATGTTGCAGAAGGCCAGCACGGTACCGACGCCGATCAGCCAGTTCGGTGCCTTGAACGGACGCGTCCAGGTCGGACGGTCGAGGCGGTGAATCCAGGCGGCGTTGAGGTTCAGGAAGTTGAACAGGACGTAGCAGACGTTGGAGATGGCGAGAACGAAGATGTAGTCCGACATCATCAGCAG